>NZ_JBWZNA010000007.1:0-153959 GCF_056725885.1 Acinetobacter sp. GRABPA_MV_2 | reverse complement strand
CATCAGGAAAAGGTGAAGCTCTCGCAAACCAACTGAATGGTCTAGGTATTACTGGATCAAATCAATCAATAGACGATGTTCAACGCCTTATTGATGAAACTCTTTCTCGTTGGGGACGAATAGATGTTTTGGTTAACAGTGCAGGACATGGTCCCCGCAAGGAAATTTTAGAATTAACAGACCAAGATTGGCATGATGGTATAGACACTTACTTTCTTAATGCTGTACGACCTATACGTTTAGTTATTCCTGTAATGCAAAAACAAAAGCAAGGTGTAATTATCAATATTTCTAGTGCATGGACATTCGAGCCTAGCTCACTATTTCCAACTTCTGCAGTTGCTCGTTCTGGATTGGCAGCATTTACCAAAATTTGTGCAGATACATATGCGATTGATAATATTCGTATTAATAATGTCTTACCTGGATGGATTGATACTCAGCCAGAAACAGATGAACGCATTAACAATGTTCCAATGAAGCGTTATGGTTCAAAAGAAGAGATAGCAGATACAGTTGCTTTCCTTGCATCTTATAGTGCTGCTTATATTACAGGGCAGAATATTCGAGTAGATGGTGGCTTAACTCGCTCGGTATAATGAATCTTAATAAAAATTTAAAGGGATAAATTGCTAAACCATTATCCCTTCAAGATTGGAGTTAAACTCATCACAGCAATAAAACTCTCTTTTTATGGTTGCTCTGTACCTAAATATTCAATACACCATTTCCAAATTTGATCTACTTTGTCATTCGGATGTAGAACTTTTTTTCTGACAAGAAAATAACTTGGCTCAACAATTTTAGTTTCGGAAATAACTTGTACTAGTTTTCCTGACTTAATATCTGCTTCTACAAACGCACGACATGCTAAAGCTATTCCTTGCCCTGACACAGCAGCGTCCAACGCCAGAGTGGTTTGATTAAATATAGGCCCTGACAACTTGGTGAATGTATTTAGAAATTTTGGCCATTGATCGTGTGCGTCGTGCAGAAGTGGCATTGATAATAACTGTTCACGTTTTAATGGCAACGTTAAATCTTTGACAAAATAAGGGCTTGCTACAGCTACGAGTT
Source organism: Acinetobacter sp. GRABPA_MV_2 (assembly GCF_056725885.1). Taxonomy (NCBI): domain Bacteria; kingdom Pseudomonadati; phylum Pseudomonadota; class Gammaproteobacteria; order Moraxellales; family Moraxellaceae; genus Acinetobacter; species Acinetobacter sp. GRABPA_MV_2. The sequence goes on along the minus strand of NZ_JBWZNA010000007.1, from coordinate 152,882 downwards.
CCTGACGAAACAATAATTGTGTTTCTAAATTCTCTGGAAATGATTTTGTGGTTAGCCTAATGGCAATATCAACCTGATCCCGATCAAAGTCAGATACTGCTTCAGTAGCTAATGTATGTAGGTTAATGTCAGGTAATAGAGTATGTAAATCACCTAACCGAGGAATTAAGAGTTTGGCAGCAACAGTTGGTGTGACACTTATCGTAACGCTATCAGGCTGATCTAAAAGTAATTCTGTCGAATCAGTAAGAATGTCAAAAGCACGAGTGATATTGACCAGATATTTTGCTCCTTCGGGAGTCAAAGACAGTCCTCGTGGAAGCCGTTGAAATAAAGTAACGTTTAAATGATCTTCTAGTGCACGAACTTGTTGGGCAATAGCACCTTGCGTAACACCTAATTCATCAGCAGCAGCGCGAAAACTTAACTTCCTGCCCGCTGTTTCAAAAGCACGCAAAGCATTTAAAGACGGAAGTTTTCGACGAGATAACATGAAAAATAAAGAAGTAGTTTTTCTACACTCTAGTTTGTTTGCTAACTGTATGCAACCCATTCACGGCGCAAGTCTGTAACAGGTAGATGTAAATAACGCGACTCTATTATTCAAACCGTCTGTTATCAACACTTCATAATGCGCGAATTTTTTACTACTGCCAACCTTGGTAGCCTTTGCAAATAACACCTTATCTTTCGCACCGCTCATATAGCGAATATCAGCCTGTAGGCCAGTATATGGCGCATCCCCTGCATTACAAGCCATCGCAAAAGCAATATCGGCTAAAGAAAATATAACACCACCATGCACGCCGCCCAATGCATTCATATGCTCGTCTTTCACATTAAGCTTGCAACGTGCTTCATCAAGACTGCGATGCAGCACTTGAACACCCAATAGCTCTGCGAATTGATCAATCGCAATCGTTTCCATTTTTTGCACAAACGTCTCCCTACTCGTGCGAGTATTCCTTAAATGTTATGAATCTATCTGTATTGAAATCGACTTATGAATAGCCGTTAAACACTATCTTGTTTAATTTGATAGTTTGAAGAACTAAAGTCCTTATAGGTCAGGCGATCATCTGACTCTGAGCTTAAAGGCTGAACTTCTTGCATTGAATTTAAGCAGCGCTGTGCAAGCTCAATGTACTCTTGCGTGCCTCTGGTTTTCCATTTTTTTTCTTGTTCTGATAAATCACGTGCTACCTTGGCAGGACTACCCATTGCCAATACATTTGCCGGAATTATATCTTTGGTTTTGACCAAGCTATTTGCGCCAATAATGGTGTTTTCACCAATTTCGGCATAGTCCAAAATTACGCTGTTCATGCCGACCAAAACATTTTTACCAATGCGGCAGCCATGCAAAATTGCCCCATGCCCAATGTGCCCCATTTCCTCAACTAAAGTCACGCTTTGCGGAAAACCATGTACGGTGCAGCTATCTTGTATATTGGCATTTTGCTTAATATGAATACGTCCAAAATCGGCACGCAATGAAGCAAATGGCCCCACATATACGCCCGCTTCAATAATCACATCACCAATTAAAACAGCGGTTGGGTGTACAAAAGCCTCTGGACTTACGACAGGAATAACACCGTCAATACTATAACAAGGCATGATTTAACCTCTCATTTGTCGCCACCAAACCTCCGAAACGGCGCCAATAATGTGCTGTGGCATTTGGCATTGGTCCTTCTGCTGTTGCGGCAACAGACAAGAAGTATTCATCCGCAGGTTCAAATACTTTTTTATAAATATTCATTGATAACGTTCGTGCACTAATTGCAGGCCAGTCAGTTGGCAACAACTCAAGCGGTAGTGCTGGGTCTTTCAATAAAATCCGTCGATAATAATGAATCAGCAAAGTTCGAATTTGAAAGGCCTGAACAGGTTCGAGTTGTTCGTTTTCCTGCATCAGCAACACGCCAATTTCTCTAAAAATATCGAGAAACTGTAAATATCTTTGGCGTAATTCATCGATTGGCCAGTTGGTTCTGAGCATACGACCAATGGTATCGACCGAATTATTAAAGAGCTGCAAAGTTTCAGCTTTAAACACCACCACTTGCTCACTCATATTTAAGTCAACCAACAAGCGTTGCAGTTCAATACGGTTACACCCCGGATAAGCCATTAAGTTTGTCGAAATATTGGCAAACCCTAACCATTCGAGTTCTTTCTTTAACAACGCTTTATTTTCAGTGTCGAGGCTAGACATCAGAATAAGATCCCAATAATGGTCCCACTCTTTCATCTGGTCGTTATAAATGCGTTGTTCGGCTTGCAAATACGTCGAACGGCTTGAATCGGTAATTCGATAAAAACTGGTTCTGCCGATTTTGTCCGAACATAACCAATCATTTTTAACTAAACGAAAAACAGAGGTTCTTACAGCACGGTCATTAAAACCAAATAGCTCTAATAACTGAATCAGGCTTGCAAGACTAATGTTTCCACCCCGATGAAGTACTGAATCTCCAAAAATTGTCGAAATAAGCGAAGTTCCACTTAAGGTTTCATTCTTTACAACAGAATCAATTATTTGCTGTATTTTTGCACTCATACTCATGTCTTGGCGTTTAGTTTCAGGGTATAGATTCTATACCCTGAATGATCTTGATGTTAAGCAATCTGACGCATATCGATTACCCGCTTTGCCTTACCTTCCGAACGAGGTAAGGTCGCTTCTGTCACAACTTCTACAGTAACGCTAATCCCAATCATGGTTTTAATGCGTTTCATCAACTCCTGAGCAAGTTGATTGGCCTGTATAGTACAGTTATGACACATCTCTGTACGAATATGCAAAGTATCCATATGGCCTTTTTTAGTCACCAAAATTTCATAATTTGGAACTAAATGTGGAACTTGCAAAATTTGCTCTTCAATCTGAGTCGGGAAAACGTTCACGCCGCGAATAATTAGCATGTCGTCACTACGGCCCACAATTTTATCCATTTTGCGCATTGCCAGATTTTCACCCGCCAGTAAGCGAGTCAAATCACGAGTACGGTAACGAATAATCGGTAAGCCTTCTTTGGTAATAGTCGTAAAGACTAACTCGCCAAGTTCGCCATCCTTACAGACTTCACCTGTTTCAGGGTTAATAATTTCTGGGTAGAAATGATCTTCCCAAATGGTTAATCCCTCGCCCTCGCCTAAGCACTGCATGGCAACACCCGGCCCCATTACCTCAGACAACCCATAAATATCGAGTGCTTTAATATTGAGGCGTTCTTCAATTTCACGGCGAAGTTCATTGGTCCAAGGCTCGGCACCAAAAATACCGACTTTTAAAGACGTATTACGTGCAGTACCAAATTGTTGCTCGAGCTTTTCAATAATACTCACGCAATACGACGGCGTAACCATAATTGCAGTCGGTTTAAAGTCTTGAATAAGCTGAACTTGCTTTTCAGTTTGGCCGCCAGACATTGGAATAACCGTCGCACCTAAGCGCTCGGCACCATAATGCGCACCTAGACCACCTGTAAATAGTCCATAGCCATAAGCCACCTGAACCATATCTTTCGCGGTTAAACCTGCCATGCGTAAGCAACGTGCAACGATGTCCGACCAAGTGTTAATATCTTTTTGGGTATAACCTACGACTGTTGGTTTACCCGTTGTACCCGATGATGCATGTAAACGCACAATTTGCTCTTGCGGTACGGCAAACATCCCAAACGGATAGTTGTCTCTTAAATCCTGTTTGGTGGTAAATGGAAACTTTGCCAGATCGTCTAAAGTCACGAAGTCATCAGGATGTACACCCGCTTCATCGAACTTTTTCTTATAGACCGGACTATTTTCATATACAAAAGTCAGGGTTTGTTTTAACCGTTTAGTTTGCAGCTCTCTAAGCTCTGCAAGTGTTAATTGCTCAACATTATCCGTTGTAAGGCTGTCCATCGCCTCTCTCCTCATTATGTAATTTTAAAAACCGTCTGAATTAATTTAAGTTTTCCAAAATCAGTGCAACGCCTTGTCCAACACCCACACACATCGTGCAAAGTGCATAGCGTCCACCGCGTTTTTTTAGCTCACGTGTTGCCGTAATCACTAAACGTGTACCACTCATACCGAGCGGATGTCCGAGTGCAATCGCACCGCCATTTGGGTTAACACGTTCATCGTCATCTTTTAAACCAAGTTCACGCATACAAGCCAAAGATTGGGCTGCGAATGCTTCATTCAGCTCAATCACATCCATCTGATCTAGCGTTAAACCTGTTTGCTTTAAAATTTTCTGCACAGCCGGAACAGGACCTATACCCATATATTTGGGTTCAACCCCTGCACTTGCAATGCCAATCACGCGTGCTAAAGGTTTTAAACCATGTGTATTTGCAAATTCACGGTTGGTAATTAACACACACGCAGCGCCGTCATTTACACCAGAGGCATTTCCGGCAGTCACCGAGCCACCTTCTTTTTTAAATGGCGCTTTTAGTTTTGCGAGTGCTTCAAGTGTCGTTTCACGCGGATGTTCATCGCGATTCACCACATTCACATTTTTCTTACGGTCTACAATCTCGACAGGCAAAATCTCATCGTTAAAGAAACCGTTTTGTTGTGCCGCAGCGGTTTTTTGTTGGCTACGCAAGGCAAACGCATCTTGGTCTTCACGACTAATCTGATATTTTTCAGCTACATTTTCCGCAGTTTCCGGCATGCTGTCGGTGCCGTATTGCGCTTTAAGTTGCTTATTTACAAAGCGCCAGCCAATGGTGGTGTCATAAATTTCAGGTGTACGGCTAAACGCTTCGGTCGGTTTAGCTTGTACAAATGGCGCACGGCTCATCGACTCTACACCACCTGCCAACACGAACTGCGCTTCACCTGCCTTAATTGAGCGTGCCGCAAGTCCTACCGCATCTAAACCCGAAGCACATAATCGATTGACGGTCATGGCTGGCACTGTATCAGGTAAGCCTGCCAAGAGTGTTGCCATACGTGCAACGTTACGGTTGTCTTCACCTGCTTGGTTAGCACATCCTAAAAACACTTCGTCTACCGTATTCCACGGTAGTTTCGGGTGTTTATCTTTTAAATATTTGATGGGCAATGCAGCTAAATCATCTGCGCGTACTGCACTTAAGGCACCTGCATATCGTCCAATTGGGGTACGAATAAAATCGCAAATTAAAACGTCTTCCATGTTGACTCCTGATTATGCAAATTCGGTCATATCACGTGAATATTGAGTAGCAATATTTTGAGTTTTTGCTACATATTGCTTGAGGTAGATACTCGCGCGATATTTTTCCTCTCCATACAGTGCATATAAGTTATTTAAAGTTTGGAGCACATAAGCACCGCCCATTTGTGTCAACCACTGGTAAGGACCCTTAGGATAATTCACTCCATATTTCATGGCATTATCAATATCTTCCAGACTCGCAACTCCATGTAAACTTGCTTCGCAGGCTTCATTAATGAGTAAAGCGATGGTGCGTAAGGTTAACAGCGCAGGATGGTCTTTAATCCACATCAAGCTGATACCAAACTGCGCAAAGTAAGCTTCAACTTTAGCCAAATCACTTGCTTCACAAAGCTCGTTATGGCTGAGTACTAAAGCCTCCGCCTGTTCAAAATCATGATGCCAATCCATTAAAATCACTTTACGGCTTAAGTAATGAATATTGGCTGACTCACCTTGGCTTAAACGCAAGTCGATATCATCAATTTGGAGGATATTGTCGTCACTCGCAGATCCGCTTTTTAAACCTAAACGCGTTAAAAAAGCAGGTAGCTGAGACCAAGTCCCTTTTAGCTGAATATGAGTATCAACTGGTTTGGCAACAACAGCTTTAGGCTGAAATGTCTCGTACTGATTTTTTTCGTTATAACTATAGAAACCCTGTTTTGACTTACGACCCCAAGCACCTGCATCGACTAATTCTTTTTGAATGAGGCTTGGGCGGTAGCGCGGCTCGTAAAAAAACTCTTGGTAAACGCTTTGGGTCACTGAAAAGTTAACATCTTGTCCAATGAGGTCGGTAAGTTCACACGGTCCCATCGCAAAACCGCCGCATTGCTTCAAGGCATAATCTAGCTGGTCATAGCTGGTAACTTGTTCTTGCAGTGCTCTAAAGCCTTCTGCATAAAACGGACGAGCAATTCGGTTAACAATAAAACCAGGAGTCGACTTGGTGAGTACCGGAATTTTTTTCCAGCCCAACATCAAGTTTTTTAAGGCCAAACATAAGCTGTTTGGGGTTTTTAAGCCTTGTACAATTTCAACCAGTTTCATCACTGGCGCAGGGTTAAAAAAATGTAAACCCACTACGCGCTCAGGATGAGCAATGCCCGCCGCAATTGCAGTCACTGAAATTGAAGATGTATTGCTTGCAAAAATGGTTTGCGCACTACAAATCTCAGCGAGTTGTTTAAATAAAGACTGTTTAACTTCTTTTTTCTCAACGACTGCTTCAATAACCAAGTCAGCATCACGTAGTGCTTCAACTTGATTGACCACCGTTAAACGCGCTAATGCTTCATCGGCTTGCTGTTGTGTGAGCTTGGTCTTTTCAACCAGCTTTTTAAACGTCTGCCCTAAGCCTTGAGCGGCTTGTTGCGCTTTTTGAGCATCTAGATCATATAAAATGGTCGAGTGCCCATTAACAATGGCTAACTGAGCAATGCCGATGCCCATGGTGCCAGAACCAATGACGGCAATTCGGGCACGAGATAAGTCTAAATCTGTCATGCTTAGCGCCCTTTAAAATTTGGTTCACGTTTATTCATAAAGGCTTGTACACCTTCACGATAATCTTCTGAACGACCCGCAATGCGTTGTAAATCTCGCTCTAAAAGCATTTGCTCTTCAAAGGTGTTATTGCTTGATTGATGAATGGCTTTTTTAATAAGAGATAAGCCAAATGTAGGCTGTTTCGCTAAACGTTCAGCGAGTTCAGTGACTTTCGTTTTAAGCTCGGCGTCTTCAACCACATCCCAAATCATGCCCCATTCTTTTGCGGTTTCTGCTGGGAGCTTGTCACCTAACAAAGCCAATCCCATAGCACGCGCATGGCCTACGGCACGTGGTAAAAACCATGTACCCGCAGAGTCTGGAACCAAACCTAAGCGACAAAATGCTTGTACGAAGTTTGCCGATTTAGCTGCAATCACCAAATCACATGCCAGTGCAATATTTGCCCCTGCACCTGCTGCTACACCATTTACCGCGCAAATCACAGGCTTTGGCATATTTACAATCGTTTTAATGAGCGGGTTATAGTAAGTTTCAATGGAATATCCTAAATCTGGAGCTTCAGCGTTTGGGTCAACTACACGGTCGCCTAAGTCTTGCCCTGCACAGAAGCCACGGCCTTCACCACTAATCACAACACAGCGAACATCTGGATTTTTGGTCCACAGGTTTAAAACCTCAGCCACTTCACGGTGCATATCAACGTTAAAGCTATTCAGTGCTTTGGGGCGGTTAAATGTCAGGTAGCCAACACCATTTTTTTCTTCAGCAATAATATTTTGATAGTCCATCACTCACCTCTAAACACTGGCTTTCTTTTCTCAAAGAAAGCATTAATCCCTTCGTTTCGATCTTTTGTAGCCGCCAGCCAGACAAAGTTTTGACGTTCAAACTTGAGTCCCTGACTTAAAGTCGTTTCATGAATACTTTTAATTGATTGTTTAATCACACGAATCGCTAAAGGCGCTTGTTTGGCAATTTTGGCTGCCAGTTGAACCGCATATTCAACGGATAATTCTGTCGGAACCACTTGACTGCAAATGCCATGTTGCTCTGCCTGCTTTGCCGAAATCATTTCACCTGTCATGGCCCAGCGCATGGTAAGCTGTTGTCCAACCAAGCGCGCTAAACGCTGTGTTCCACCTGCACCCGGCAACATACCAAGGCTAATTTCAGGTAAAGCAAAACGGGCATTTTCACCGCAAATCACCATATCTGAATGCAAAACCAACTCAAACCCAGCGCCTAAGGCATAGCCATTGACTGCGCTAATGAGTGGCTTACTAAACGCATCAATTTTTTGCCAAAGCTTTGGACGAATATCGAGTTGTAAAGACACGGCGTCCATTGCAGCCAATTCGCTAAGATCTGCTCCAGCCGCAAAACACTGAGCGTTACCCGTTAAAACTACTGCTTTGACTTGAGCATTATGTTCAGCTTCTTCGAGCAACTCGCATAAACACTGCAATGTTGCATTGTTTAAGGCATTTCTTTTTTCCGGACGGTTTAGGGTTAATAACAAAACACCGTCAGTTGCTGTGCTGGCTTTGATCAACTCTTGCATGACAGCCTCTACTCATCAAAACTCAAGCGAACATTTGAGCCTTTTGGTAAGGTCTGACAGCTCAGCACATAGCCCTTTTCAACTTCATCTTCTTCAAGACTATAGTTAAGGAACATGTCGACTTCGCCTGAAAGTACCTTACAACGACAGGTCGCGCATACCCCACCTTTACATGCGTACGGTAAATCAGCACCCGCACGTAAAGCCGCATCCAGAATACTTTCATCATCTTGAGCCACAGAAACAATCAGTTCACGACCATCTAAAATGATGTTGACCTTTTCTTCTTTACGGTTTGCATCCGCTTCAACACTACGCTTACGCGCTTGCCCTGTATGGAAACGTTCAGTGTGAATGCGCTCTTTGGCAATACCAAAGTTCGGTAAAGTATTTTCTACGGCATTCATCATTTCGTCTGGGCCGCAGGCAAAAACATGGTCAAAATTTGTTTCAAGCACTTCAAAATCAAAAAGTTGCTTAAGCTTTTCTGCATCAATACGACCGTTCATGAGTTCACTATCGTTGAACTCACGAGAAAAAATATTGATGAGTTGAAAGCGTTCTTTAAACTGATCTTTCAAATCCATAATTTGCTCGGCAAACATGGTTTGTTTCCATGAGCGATTGCCATAGAGCAAGGTAAAGTTAGCTTCAGGTTGTTCAAATAAAACTTGTTTAATAATTGATAGAATTGGCGTGATACCACTACCCGCAGCAACGCCTAAATAGTTTTGTCCGCCCATCTTGGCTGCTTTTTGAAAAAACACGCCTTGTGGTGGCATGACTTCAAGTACATCGCCCACTTTTAAATGGTCATTTGCCCAGTTTGAAAATTGACCCTGATCAATTTTTTTAACCGCAATACTGATATCTTCTTTGCCCGCATAGCTACAAATTGAATAACAACGGCGGATTTCACCCGCTTCAGTTAAATGGCGAATGGTTAAATGTTGCCCCGGTTGAAATTGAAATTGTTCTTGTTGTTCAGGTACAACATCAAATGCAATACAAATTGCCTGATCGGTTTGCGGTGTAATACTTTTTACTTTTAATGGTACAAATTGGCTCATGGCTGATTTCCTTATCTAAAGACTTAAATACATTTGAAGTAATCAAAAGGCTCAAGACAGTCCTGACATTTATAAAGTGCTTTACAGGCAGTAGAACTAAACTCTGTTAACAGTCGGGTATGTCGGCTTTTGCAACGTGGGCACTCGACACCATCATTTAAATGAACGTGAGTTCCACATTGATGCGCCAACCCTTCAGGTGGTGCAATGCCATAAACTTGCAGTTTCTTTTTCCCTGCTTCAGACATCCAGTCCGTGGTCCATGCTTCTGATAAATCGACCATGACTTTGACCGGTGTCAAAGCTTCTGCGGTAAATGCCTCAACAATTTGTGTTTTGAGCATATCTGTTGCTGGGCAACCGCTATATGTTGGAGTTAGACGAACAATAATTTCTTGTTGATCGTTAATCTCTACACCGCGAATCATGCCCAAATCGACAACCGATAAAACCGGAATTTCAGGGTCACTTACCGTTTGTAGAACATCCCAACATTGGTCGATGCAATGACGAATCATTTGCATGGCTCACCTCCTTGTCTTACCAGGTCATTCCCGGATAAGTTCTTTGAATACATTGCATTTCAGCCAACAAATAACCTAAATGCTCGGTATGCAATCCTTGTTTCGCACCACGGCGATAAGCACCGTTCACAGCAACATTTAATTCAAAACGCTTAAGCTCATCTGCAATGGTTTGGTTCCATTGTTCTTTTTCATTTGAAAAATCTGGAATCACGCCTTGTGCGACTAATGCTTGCTCGTCTGCACTCAGTTCAAATAATTCAGCGGTAAAGCGCCATAAATTATTTAAACCGTCTTGCACACGTTGATGCGCTTCATCTGTGCTTAAACTTAAACGTTCCATCCAGCTTGTTGAAAAGCGGATGTGATACTTCACTTCTTTTAAAGATTTCACGGCAAGCGCACTTAATTCGGGAAGTGAGCTTTGCGCTAAAGCAGTAAATAAATGAAGATGGTAATGGTCCATCAACCACTGGCGCACAATCGTTTGCGCAAAGTCACCATTGGGTTGTTCGCACAACAATAGGTTTAGAAACTCACGTTCTGTACGGAAATACGCAAGCTGATCTTCATCACGTTTAGCTTCATCATATTGACCAGCCAAAGTCAGAAAGTTTCTTGCTTGACCTAACAAGTCCAAGCCGATATTTGCTAAGGCAATATCAATTTCAAGCTCAGGTGCATGCCCGCACCATTCAGCCAAACGCTGTGATAAAACCAGTTGACTGTCGCCAATATGTAATAAGAATTTAGATAAAACTGAATGATTCATTTGCCATTCCCCTTACATGTGCTCAATGCCATCTGGGATATGGTAAAAAGTCGGGTGACGATAAACCTTGTCTAAAGAAGGATCGAAAAATTCAGCTTTTTCATCTGGCTGTGATGACTTAATCAGTTCTGAACGAACCACCCAGATGCTAATTCCTTCATTACGGCGCGTATAAACATCACGAGCATGTTGCAATGCGATTTCATCATCCGGTGCTCTTAAGCTGCCTACATGACGGTGGCTTAAGCCTTGTTTACTACGTACAAATACTTCGTAGAGCGACCAGTTGTTTTTATCTTCCATTTTGATTTCCTCAAATTTTTCCATAAATCTTGTTAAGCCACTTTGTTCGCTTCAAGCTGCTGTTTTTTCGCGTAGACTACTGCTGCATCACGAACCCATTTGCCGTTTTCCCATGCTTTACGGCGTGCTTCGATACGCTCGTGATTACATGGTCCACGTCCGGCAATCACTTCATTAAATTCGTGCCAGTCGATCTCGCCAAACTCATAGTGGCCTGTTTCTTCATTGAACTTTAAATCTGGGTCCGGTACTTCCAACCCAAGTTGCTGTACTTGTGGCACGGTGTTATCGACAAACTTTTGACGTAATTCATCGTTACTAAAGCGTTTGATTTTCCACGCCATGCTTTGCGCGCTGTTTGGAGAATGCTCATCACTTGGACCAAACATCATCAGTGCTGGCCACCAATAGCGATTTACCGCATCTTGTGCCATCTGTTTTTGTTCTGGTGTACCGTTTGCCAAAGCCATCATGGCTTCAAAACCTTGGCGTTGGTGGAAACTTTCTTCTTTACAAATACGTACCATCGCACGTGCATATGGCCCATATGAAGTACGGCAAAGCGCAACTTGGTTCACAATGGCTGCCCCATCGACAAGCCAACCAATTGCAGCGACATCTGCCCAAGTCAAAGTTGGATAGTTAAAGATTGATGAGTATTTCATTTTCCCATTAATCAACTTCTCCATCATGTCATCACGGTCAGCACCTAAGGTTTCTGCTGCGCTATATAGATATAAACCATGACCCGCTTCATCTTGTACTTTCGCGAGCAAAACCGCTTTACGTTTTAAAGTTGGCGCACGAGTAATCCAGTTTCCTTCAGGCAACATACCTACAATTTCAGAATGGCCATGTTGCCCGATTTGACGAATCAATGTTTTGCGGTAGGCATCGGGCATTTGATCCTTAGCCTCGATCGTAATTTCATTGGCAATATTTTGTTCAAATTTCTGGTAATTGTTTTCCATTCTTTCATTCCCTGTAGGCATCACCCTTGAATCTATTTTTCGATACACTAAAAACAAAGTCAATCACTTTTTTAGTATCAAATTAAAGCCAATCAATAAACAAGAAATAAATATTTGAAATTAATAAATATTAATTAAAAACAAAAAATATTTTTACGTTTACAAATCAAAATAAAGTTGACTTTTAGACAAATTAATCTGAAATTATGAATCATATTTTTGCAATTTTTATAATTGATGTATCAAATAAAAAGGAGTTTGGTCATGCTTGAACAAGCACACCTAGAAGGAACCTCAACTGACACAGATTTTCAGCAGTCTGAGCATCAACTGCCTCATCTTGCTTCTTCTGTCTATGGAACATGGCATTCGACGAGTGAAGAACTGCGCCCTGTTTACCATGCCATTACAGGTGAATCGATTTATGCCGTAAGTAGTCATGGCATTGATATGAAACGTGTTGTTCAATATGCCAAACAAAATGGTTCAGAACTGGCTAACTGGACGTTTCACCAACGTGCAAATGCGTTAAAACAAATTGCCCAATATTTACTTGAACGTAAGGAAGAGTTTTACAAACTTGCTTATGCAACAGGTGCAACTCGTAAAGATGCATGGATTGATATTGAAGGCGGTATCCAGACATTATTTGCTTATTCGAGTCTGGTTCGCCGTGAACTTAATGATGAAAAAATTATTACTGAAGATAGCTGGATTCAACTCTCTAAAAATGGAACTTTTGGTGCTAAACACATTTTAAGTCCTAAAGCAGGTGTTGCCGTTCACATTAATGCTTTTAACTTCCCAATTTGGGGAATGCTTGAAAAAATTGCACCAACGCTACTTGCTGGTGTGCCATGTATTGTTAAGCCTGCAACCGATGGCTCCCAATTAACTCAAGCTGTTGTAAAAGCTATTGAAGAAGCACATGTGTTACCAAAAGGCTCGCTACAACTCATTTGCGGTCAGACTTATGACCTGTTAGAACAGTTAGGCCCACAAGACTGCGTTACGTTTACGGGTTCTGCTTACACAGGTCAAAAACTACGTAACCACCCTCACCTCAATAAATATTCGATTCCATTTAGCATGGAAGCCGACTCGGTAAACAGCGCAATTTTAAGCCCTGAGGCAAATGAAGAAACTGTCGATTTATTTGTACGTGAAGTCTTCCGTGAAATGACCACAAAAGCAGGCCAAAAATGTACTGCCATTCGTCGTGCATTTGTTCCTGAAAACTTGTTAGCAACTGTGCAAGAAAAGCTAACTGCCAAACTTGCTAAAGTTGTGGTGGGCGACCCTCAAAAAGAAGAAACTACTATGGGTGCTTTGGCGAGCATTAAACAAAAACATGACGTCGCAGAAAAAGTTGCTGAACTCAGCAAAGATGCAAAAATTGTTTTTGGTGGCAACGAGAGCTTTACATTTAATGCGGATCATCCTGAAAAAGGTGCTTTTTTCGCTCCAACTTTATTGGTGTGCGAACAGCCTTTACAAGCGACGAATGTTCATACCACGGAAGCTTTCGGTCCGGTATGTACACTCATGCCATATCAAAACATTGAAGAACTAGCTGACCTTGTTTCACGTGGTGAAGGTAGCCTAGTAGCTTCTGTCGTTAAAAATAACGATGAAAATATTGAACAGATTATTCAAAAAATTGCGCCTTGGCATGGCCGTGTGCATGTACTCGATGCAGAGTCTGCAAAAGAAAGTACAGGACATGGTTCACCACTTCCACATTTAGTACACGGCGGCCCTGGTCGTGCAGGTGGCGGTGAAGAGTTAGGTGGTATTCGTGCAGTTAAACACTATATGCAACGCACTGCAATTCAAGGTTCTCCAAACAGTTTAACGCAAATTACCCACTCATGGACTGCTGGCTCGAAAGTTAACGAAGACCGCGTACATCCATTTAAAAAGTCTTTTGATGAATTAGTGATTGGTGAACGTTTATTAACAGCGCGCCGTACAGTCACCGAAGCAGATATTGTCAATTTCGCGTGTTTAAGCGGTGACTACTTCTATGCACATACTGATAAAATCGCAGCGGCGGAGTCTTTCTTTGGTGAACGCGTTGCACATGGTTACTTCATTGTGTCTGCTGCAGCAGGTCTATTTGTAGATGCAGCACAAGGTCCTGTGATTGCCAATTATGGTATGGACAACTTACGTTTTGTTGAACCGGTTAAAATCGGTGACTCGATTCAGGTTGAACTCACCTGTAAACAAAAAACACCTAAACCACAAAAAGACCCATCTCAGCCTGCGCATGGCGTTGTGGTATGGGATATTAAAGTCAAAAACCAACGTGGTGAACTTGTCGCAACTTACGACATTTTAACCTTAGTTGCTCGCGAAGCTTAATGGTTAAAATGAGATGGGGTCACCTCGTCCCCATCTCGTTTTTTTAGCACTCAATTGCGTTAACAGCGAGGCCACCTTTTGAGGTCTCTTTATATTTCTCAGACATATCTTTGCCGGTCTCCTTCATAGTCTGAATCACTTTATCTAGGGTGACAAAGTGTTCATCGTCATCATGAAGTGCCATTTGGGCTGCATTAATGGCTTTTACAGCCGCAATTGCATTTCGTTCAATACAAGGCACCTGAACCAAACCACCAATCGGATCACACGTTAAACCCAAATTATGTTCAAGCCCAATTTCAGCCGCATGTTCCACTTGCTCAGGTGAGGCACCTAAAATCTCGGCTAAACCCGCCGAAGCCATCGCACATGCTGAGCCGACTTCACCCTGACACCCTACTTCTGCACCAGAAATGGAAGCATTGAGTTTACATAAAATGCCGACGGCTGCCGCACTTAGAAAAAAGCGAACTACTTTGTCTGCGGAAAAGTCTTTAGAAAAAGTCACGTAGTAATATAAAACTGCCGGAATAATCCCTGCTGCACCATTTGTGGGTGCCGTCACTACTCGCCCGCCAGCGGCATTTTCTTCATTTACCGCTAAGGCAAATAAATTGACCCATTCCATCGCATGAAAAGTCGTCACAATCAGGTTTGAGTTTTTCTTATTTAATAACTTATCATGAATTTTTTTAGCCCGACGTTTTACGTTTAATCCGCCCGGTAATATGCCTTCATTAATTAATCCGTTGTGAATACATTGCTGCATCACTTTCCAGATTTCCATAATCTTGCTGCGAATCTCAGCTTCACTACGCCAGCTTTTTTCATTTTCAAGCATTAACTCGCTCACTGATAAATGATGAGTCTTACATAAGCTTAAAAGTTCAGCCGCACTGTGAAATGGATATGGAACCTTAATGTCGTTTGTTTCAGTTTGAGTTGTTGCTAATTGCCTTTGACTGAGAATAAAACCGCCACCAACCGAATAGTAAGTTTCTGCATATAAAATTTCTTGAGCCTCGTTGTACGCAATCAACTCCATTGCATTGGGGTGATAAGGCAAAGATTCATCTAAAAAAAGCACATCATACTTATAGTCAAAAGAAATAGTCTTTTGCTGATTAAGCTGGATGGCTTTATTTTCTAGAACATCTTCAATCAAGCTGGTACTTACTTGGGTATCAATATGTTCAGGATTAAAGCCCATTAAACCTAACAGAACAGCCTTGTCTGTCGCATGACCGACGCCGGTTGCCGACAGCGAACCGTATAACTTCACCTGAACTCTAGCTGTTGCTTGTAAATCGCTTTGCTTCAATAAATCATCCACAAAACTGTATGCCGCACGCATTGGTCCAACTGTATGGGAGCTAGATGGGCCGATGCCAATTTTAAAAAGATCAAATACACTAATAAACACGTGGTCCTACCTTCGATTCATTATTATTCGTATGTTCGTCATTATTGTGTCCTTTCGGATAGCTCTAAAATTATCATTAAGCCAAGTACAAATCACGAATAACTCTTCGGTAGTAGCACAAAAAGACAACGGTTGAACAATCACTATAAAAGCCCCCCCTTTATTAAAACAGCTACACGAAGTTGTACAAATAAAAAACTACAAATATTAGCCATTAGTCGCACCTCCCTATTTTTATTCATTTTTGCTGGTAAAGTGCTTTACATGGTTTGATACAACCTACTTAACTCAGATGCATAATTCACCTGTTCTTGCATCTGATGTTTTTCTGCCTCTAGTCCGCTAGGGGCTTTTTTTATTATTGATTTAAAGCTGATATATTAAATTTCTAGACATAATTAAAGACAAGAAAAATGGATCGAGTTTTCAAATTAAGTGTTTTAAGTTGCCCTATTTTATTATTAAGTGGTTGTATTGGTTGTTATAACCCAACAGGCTGTAACCGTGATGATTCGCCTTATTTCTATACAACACAAATCACTCAAGTTAAAGGTGTAACGGTTCCTGTTGGAACAAAACTGGTTTACAAATCTCAAAAGTCAA
The DNA here is from genome assembly GCF_056725885.1 of Acinetobacter sp. GRABPA_MV_2. NCBI lineage: Bacteria > Pseudomonadati > Pseudomonadota > Gammaproteobacteria > Moraxellales > Moraxellaceae > Acinetobacter > Acinetobacter sp. GRABPA_MV_2. The sequence continues at coordinate 136,567 of NZ_JBWZNA010000007.1, read as the reverse complement.
AACAGAAAAATGAGCAAACTGCACCTCTTAAAGAAGAGAATATAACGTGGATAAAGCTACCGAAAGATACGGCTATACTTTGGGGAGGAATGCCTACCAATCATCTCCTTCAGTTTGCTAATCCCGAAATGCAAGGATTTACAGCCTACCGGGCACAAGAAAATCCAGCTGTATATTCCAATCAATTTTTAAAACTCTGGAAAGAATGTGATAGTGATTTAGATATCTCGATCAAAAATAAAAATGATTGGAGCTTTAATCCTGCAAATATGAAAATCATTGGATGCGGAATTAACTATCAAGAAAGAGCATCATACAACACCGACAATCCAAGCCAATACAAAGTAGATATTTTTCTCATCAAAATTAATCAAGCTTTACAGCAGCTGCCACAACAAAAAGAGTATCCCGTTATCCATTATTCCGAAAATTAAAGTAAAAAAGCCTGCATTTTCAGCAAGCTTTTTTCTTTAAAATTTGATTTAGCAAGCTTTAATTAAACATATTAACCACAAGTTGCTTGAGTAATTTTCTTAGAAGCAGGATCAATAGTAACTGTAACTCGGTTTGTACGATAATCCATAGTCATTGGTTGACCTGGAGCCACTTTACGCACAATTTCTGATTTAGTTTTTTGTTTAATTTGATCATCAGTAAGGCCAGATTGACCCACTAATTTTTGAGCTTCTTCTGCTACACAGTTTGCTTGATTATCACGGAATAATTTCCATTCTTCGACGACTTGGCCATTTGGTAGATGACAATACCCAACCTGACCATTTGCTTCATTTCTGATTTCTAATTTCCCACCTTGTTCAACACAATATTGACTAGCTGGGTTTGGTGAACCAATTTTTGGTGAAGTTAAATCTTTATGTTGTACAGATGAACAAGCCGTTAACGAAACGAGCGCTAAACCAAGAAAGATAATTTTTTTCATAAATTTTTTGCTTCTTAATAAAAAAACTAAAGATATCAAAAAAAGTTATCTTCCATGTGACTTCTTTACAATAAAAAACTCACTTAGAAGTTCTATTAACCATATATTTAATTTATTGGAATTTAAGATATTCCCTCCTAAAAATAATTATTGAAATATTGCAATTAAGGCCTTTCCAAAATTCGTGGCCCAGCTCCCTCTTGCCCCAAAACATCTTCTGGATTTCTTAAAGGGCATTGCTCTAGTGATAAGCAACCACAACCAATACACCAGTCCATTTCATCACGGAGTCTGGTTAATTTTTGAATACGATCATCGAGATCTTTTCGCCAATGGCTTGATAACTCTTTCCACTGTTTAGCTGTTAATTTGCTTCCCATAGGATATGCGCTAAGAGCCTCTTTAATTTCATTTAAAGGAATTCCTACTCTTTGAGCAACTTTAATAATCGCAATATATCTTAAAACGATTAAAGGAAAACGGCGTTGATTACCATTGGTTCTTATACTTTTTATAAGCCCTTTAGCTTCATAAAAATGCAAGGTGGAGACAGAAACTCCACTTCTTTTGGCGACTTCTCCTACAGTCAAAACTCGACTAGATTCGGCTTTTTTATTCTCAATCATCATCATTGCCCCCAACTTTACTCGAGGTTTATAAGAGAGCATCTTTGTTTTGTCAAACAAATAAACAGAACGCTTAAACCTTCATAAGGCATTTTTCGAAGCTTATAAGTCTTATCTAATCTTTTCTTTAAATCTTAAAAGATAAATTTAATGTGATTATTAATTCAGTTAAATCTATAAATACCTTGCTGACAGTTAAAGTTTAGAAATTAACTTTGTAGCACACATGGACATCCACAAATCCAAAACATGTTATAAACAAAAGGCATTGGTGCGCCTAATGGATAGACCTTAGCATGTTCGATTTTATATGTTTTTTTACGTGACTCAATGTGAAGTATATTATCGTAGCGGGCAACCACAATTCCCTTTTTATATAATTTTTTCCTTTCATTTTTTGCATCAAATTTATATACCAAAAAGTAAACTTTTTCTCCTACGCTGATCTTTGAATGATTAACCATAATGTAACCATTACAATACTTACATTGCCAATCTTTCATATCTCAAATTATCACACACTTAAATTTAAAAACACATCGAATTTTATAGTATAGATTTATTAAAGCTACAAATCTAAAGAAATATTTTAATTTAAAAAATAAGGTTTATTTGTGACACATATCACAATAAGAGCTATAAAAAATTACAAATTATATATAGAAACATCAACAACTTATCAAACATTATTGTAAGTTTATTATTTTTAATTAATATAAAATTTATCTATATTTTATATTTTTAGATAGTATATTAGTTAGTAAATTTAAATAAGAATATATAAATTACTTTTAGCATATAATAATACAATTATTTCAATATATTTAACTTAACCTCAAATAAAGTAATAAATATTTTTTAGATATCAAATAAATTTCATGTTTAACTGAAAATAATTCATTTCAAATTAAATAAAATATAAATGTATAATTATTATAATTGCAATTTAATTTTTTATTATGTCAACTCAACGTTTAAAATTAGAACTCCCATCTGGACATGATCAATTATTACTTCACTCTTGTTGTGCTCCTTGTTCAGGAGAAGTCATGGAAGCATTGATCGACTCTGGAATTAAATTTTCAATATTTTTTTATAATCCTAATATTCATCCGGTAAAAGAATATCTCATCCGTAAGGAAGAAAATATTCGTTTTGCAGAAAAGCATAATATTCCATTTATCGATGCAGATTATGATACGGATAATTGGTTTGCTCGAGCTAAAGGTATGGAAAATGAACCTGAACGTGGTATTCGTTGTACCATGTGTTTCGATATGCGTTTCGAGCGAACTGCCCTTTATGCACATGAACACGGCTTTAGTCTCATCAGTAGTTCGTTAGGAATTTCTCGTTGGAAAAATATGGCTCAAATTAATGATTGCGGAATTCGAGCAGCATCCAATTATCCAGATATTCAATATTGGGATTATAACTGGCGAAAAAATGGTGGCTCTAGTCGAATGATTGAAATCAGTAAGCGAGAGGAATTCTACCAACAGGAATATTGTGGCTGTGTATATTCTTTACGTGATACCAATCGCTGGCGTATGAGTAATGGTCGAGACCGAATTAAACTAGGTGTTAAGTTTTATAGTAATGCCATGGAAGAAGATTAAATCTTATTATCCTTAAAAATTAATTCATTCTAAGCTATATTTACTCCTAATAAAAAAAGGCCACATCTGGAGAATGTGGCCAAAAGGTGTACTGTACTGAGCTTTGATGTCTTTAGAATAATTAAGTTAGCTTAAAATAAGATTAATAAAAAAAAATTTCTTCTAGCAAGTAATAAAAATAAGAAATTTCTTTTTCCATCAGATTTATTGTGTTAGTTTTTAATACTTTAATGTTTTATAAAACTTATAATTTCCATCAATTAATAAGAATGAGTTGTAATTATGATGCAAAATAAAAGTATTCAAATCTTGCCAGTTCAACAGCAAGATTATTCACAATGGGAAAAATATTGGCTTGCTTACCAAAATTTTTATCAGGTGAATTTACCCCTTCATGTCACAAAAGTAACATGGGAACGTTTTTTCGATGAGAATGAATCTATGTACTGTGCCGTTGCTAAAAATGAAGAACATATCTTAGGGTTTGTAACTTACATGTTTCACAGGTCTACTTGGGCAGAAAATAATTACTGCTACCTAGAAGATCTCTATGTTTCACCTGAAGTTCGTGGACAACACATTGGTAAGCAACTCATTGAATTTGTAAAAAAGCAAGCGAATGATCACAAATGTGAACGTTTATATTGGCATACCCAAGAAACTAATCAAAAAGCTCAAAAACTCTATGACTGGGTTGCACAAAAACCAGGAATTATTCAATACCGTATGCCTTTGAACTAAAAAAGTGAAAACACCAAAATCTGGAGTGCTTTTGGTGTTTAAATTTTAGTACGAATACGCTTTATCACTTTGTCATTAATGGTTGAGCATTGATTAAAATCTGCAAAACGCTTAAGCTCTCGCTCCAATTCGAATAAGAAGAGCTCCTTATTTTTTACTGTTTTTTCTAGATGCAGGCTAATCACTTCTAACTCTTTTATAGAGCGATGCGCTTTACAATCTACTCGGCCGACTAACTCATCTTGATATAGAATCGGCAAACAAAAATAACCATATACACGTTTGGCTGCTGGTACATAGCATTCAATCCTATAATCAAATTCAAATAAAGAAGCTAAACGGTCACGATGAATAAGAGAATTATCAAAAGGTGAAAGTATTTTTAAACCGAAATCAGTGCTAACCTTTAGTTCCATTGCAGCAACATCAACATATAAAGTTTGACCATTCTCGAGCTTAATTGCAGATACTACACCTGCGTCAATCTGCTCTTTCAGAACGATGCGCATAATTTCTTTTAAATCATTTTTCTTTAGATGAACTAATTGTTTCCATGTAAACGCACCATGCGCTCGAAGCGTATTATTAAACAAATACTGCGCATATTCATAAAGCGTAGGCATACTTAAATCAATATTTTCAGGCAAGCAGCGCTCGGTCAAATCAAAGACCTTTTCCATTCCGTTACGCTCACAGATCATCAGGTCACCCTGCATATATAACTGCTCAAAAGCACGGCGGCCTGGTCCGGTATTCCACCAGTTTCCCAAACTCTTTTTATTATTTTTATCAATATCACGTAGACGAATTTTTCCTTCAGCACGAACACGTGCCAAAATTTCATTCATAAGGTGTTGATCACCTCTATTAAAATAACGGCTTTCCCCTTTCCTCACAGACATCATGGCAGGGAGTGCATAGCGATAATCTTTCATAGGAAGATAAGACGCCGCATGATACCAATATTCAAAAATCTGCCGCTCACCAACCAAACTATTGAGATGATTTAGCTCATAATCAGGTACTCGACTCCACAATATATGGTGATGAGCTCGCTCTACAACCGATATGGTATCAATCTGCACATATCCTAAATGCTCAATAGCCTGTAAAGTCCCATCCATGCCTTTTGCAAATCGACTGGTTTTCCCTAAGCCTTGATTAAATAAAGTGAGTTGTTTCAAAAAAGAAGTCATAGAAATCAAATATTGTTGTATTCATTTAGAAGCTGAAATTTTCAGTACTATAGTATCACTATTCCCTCATTTGCTTTTGATTTTAGGAACAGCAATTCTTAAAAAAACAATCTTGGCTAACTCAACGTTTTACAGACTCACTTTAAAATAACTTTTGGGATTCAATCTAATTACTAAAATAACAACTAATATCACACTGACTAAATGAAAAAGCCATCCTGCTTTATAAACCCCCGTAAGATCATGCAAAATTGCAATAATCCACGGCGGAATTGCTGCCAGTAAAAAACCACCACCCTGCATCAATGCAGATAAAGCCCCTGCATGAATCGGATCATCAAAATGGTCTAATGCAACGATAAGCATTAACGCAAAACATCCACCCAAACCCACGCCCAAACAAATTGCCCAAAGCATAGAGGCAAAATCAGGGATAAAAGCCATTCCAGAGAAACCGACTAGTTGCATTGCTAACGTAAACCATAACCATGGACGTCGATCTTTATATTTCCTAGCTAAAACAGGCAAAATGAGCGCTGAAGCTGCTTGGCTCAAGGCCAGCAAAGCGAGTAATTTTCCACTTTGTGCTGCACTCCAACCCTGATCTTGAAAAGAAGGTGCCAACCACGCTACCACTGACGAGTAGCCACCATTTACAAGTCCAAAGCACATCATTAATAACCATGTTCGAGGTTGATTTAACAACTTGCGTACAGGCGCATGATGAATGGATGAACTAACTTTTATAGGTAAAAAGACAAGCGCCAATATAAATGCAAATAAAGCTGGAATGGTAAAAAAAGCTAGGCCAATCGACCAGACACCCGTTATATTTGAAATTATGGGAGCTAACCATGCACCTAGTGCACCTCCTCCCATGAGCATAGCCGAATAAAGCCCCATCATCGGCCCAATGAATTGGCTAAATTCTCGTTTAATCATGCCGGGAAAAGCCGCTTGTATCATCGCAACTCCGAATCCAATTACTATTGCACTAAGAATTAATCCTTCGGATGTAGGCAATAAAAATCGGATAGCACATCCTCCACAAATGGCCAGCAATGCACCAAGAATAGCGCTTCGTTCACCGATCAGGTTCTGCAATATTGGGCCAACAAATGCAACAATCCCCATAAGCATCATCGGTAGCAAAGTAAGTAGTGCTATCCCTTGCAAGCTTAAACCAGTAGCTGTTCGAATATTGGCAATCAATGGTCCAATACTTGTTATAAATGGTCTTAAATTAAGGCCAACTAAAGCCACAGTTACAATGAGCATCGGCTGGGTTAAAAAAGCTCCAGACTGCTTCATTATTTTGAGCCTGAATGATTGGCTTGGTAATTCTTCCAATGCGCATAAAGATCAGTGCGGTTTTCAACTCTGATCGGTATATATTGAATTTTCATTGACTGCTCAGCAAAGGGCTTGGCAAGCTCAACATATATTTCAGCTGTAGACAAACCAAATGGTGTTCCATCTTCATTAGAATAAGCATAGCTCACCGACTTTATACCAGTTAAACGCATTGCAGCCATACACATTGGGCATGGATGTCCACTTGCATACACAGAACAGCCTTCTAGGTTGGCAGATCCTAAAACTTGACTAGCTGCACGAATCGCCAGTAATTCAGCATGTGCGGTTGGATCATTCGTTACCAGAATCTGATTTACGCCTGAAGCAATAATTTCTCCATCCTTTACAACCACAGCACCAAATGGCCTGCCACCTTTTTCGATATTGTTATAAGCAAGCTCAATCGCCTTACGTAAAAACTGTTCACCTTTTTCCATCACATACTCTCACTTTCTATTTTGCACCAGCTGCAAGAAGTCTTTTTTCAATTTCACGGTATCCTCGTGACCGCGCATGGTGTAAGGGAGTTATGCCGTCTTTATCAGCCAAGTTCGGATCAGCACTTGCCTTTAATAAAAGCTCTACAATGTGTTGATATTTGGGTTCTCCATCTCCCAAAATGATGGCCTCAAGTAATGCTGTCCACCCCAAATTATTCACATGATTAACATCTACACCAGCCGCAATTAATGTACGGACTGTTTCAACATGGCCTCGTTCCGCTGCTGGAATTAGCGCCGTTCCACCGTAACGGTTAATACTTTTTAAATCGGCACCATACATGAGTGTCATTCTTAGAATTTTTAAATATCCCTGTGCACCAGCATATAAATATGGACTGTCTTGAATATTGTCTTTTGCATTTACATCCGCACCAGCCTCTATCAGCATATGAGCAGCATGTATATTATTTGCTCTTGTAGCGACCATCAAAGCAGTTGAACCTGTTTCATCTCGCTCATCAATTAAAGCTTTTTGAGATAAAATCTGTTTGATAGATTGTGTGTCATTATTTATCACTGCCTGATGTAAAGGATACTCACCCATTGCATTCGTCATATTTGTAAAACCCGACGCCCCTAATGCGACAATCAGATTCATCCATATTAGTGACTTACGCATGATAGCCTCCCAATAGAAATTTTTGGCTAAACATTTTATAAATAGAATAAAGATCACCAAAAGTATTTGGAAATTAAATTATTTAATCTATAGTATTAAGATTATAAATACTTATCTTGTTGGCTTTTTAATGTGGCGGTACCTAATATGTTTGATCCTCGCCTTTTACGTGCTTTCGTCACTATTTTTGAAACTGGCGGTTTTACCGCAGCTGCCGAACGATTACACCTGACTCAATCAACAGTTAGTCAGCAGTTAGCACGACTTGAAGAATCTGTCGGTCATGCCCTTATAGATCGGACAGCAAGACCTTTCAAATTGACAGCATCTGGAGAATATCTAATTGGTTATGCGCAAAGGATTTTGACCCTTCAACAAGAAGCTGAAGCGCTACTTAAAGATCCAGCAGGAAGTATTCCCATTCGTATTGGTTTACCAGAAGATATGATGAGTCAAGCAATGGCCGAAGTTTTTGGTATATTTGCCAAAGAGCATCGTTCCATTCGTTTAGATGTAACCTCTGGCTTGAGTCGCAACTTAACAGAACGTTATCGGAATGGTGAGTTCGATATTATTATTGTCAAAGAACCTGCGGCCAGTGCTGATCACCACGCTACATTCCCAGAAGAAATGGCATGGTTTGAAAGTGAGAATTCAACAACTGCATGGTCTGATCCCATAAGTTTAGTGACCTTTCCTCAAGGCGGACTTTATCGGGACGAAATGTTCGCAACGTTAGAGCGCGAACGGCGACGTTGGTATATTGCCTTTACGGGTAGTAGTCTAGAAAGCGTGTTAGTCAGTGTTGAAACAGGATTAGGATTATCTTTATTGCCTGTAGCTACGACCAACGGACGTAGAGTACGTCGATATGATTCATTAGGAGCTGTGCCTCCTATGGCCGTTTCAATTTATACATGGGAAAAAGCTGGGATAATTTCCCAGCTTGCAGATAAAATGACAACTGTTTTAGAAGAACGTTTTCAATCCTCAATCAATATTTAACTTATATCATTCGAACTTTCAGCAATCAGTTTTTCTGCCATTTCTTGAGTTTTTCTTAAGCCCGGCATACGGAACTCGGTATGCCCATAATCTTGGATAGATTTCCAACGTCCACCCCAAGTTAAACCAACCGATTCAGCGACTTGCCCATATAACCGATAGCCTTGCATTGCCCACGGATCTCGCTCAGAAATAACCACTTTTCCATTTCGTTTAAATGCTACATCAGCAGCTAAACCAAATTGGTGATAGCTTTGATACCCCCTCGCTCTAGTCGTGTTAGGATTTCCGGCCAACATGTTCTGACGTGCTGGGCTACGATAGCCTTCCAATAGAACCAACTCATAACCGTACTGTTCTTTCATGATTTTAAAGACCATGAGTAAACGCTGTTTATATCGTGGGTTCATTTTGTCCCATTTACGATCAACTAAATTTGTATCCAAAATAGCTCGACCATCGAAACTGGTGTTATCAATCGGTGAAGAATTAATAGCTCCACTATTTTGAGATGAATATTGCTGCTCCAACTGCGTGGCCTCAACAATTGCGGCTTCAATTAAGCTTTCATCTACTTCTGGCGGTGGTGATAATATTTCACCATTTAAAAGTGCATAAATTTGAGGATCTGTTTTTTTCAGATATTCAGCTTCAATTCGGGTTGAACTAATCGGACGAGTAAAAGCAAAAACTAATATACTGGCAAACAAGAAAAAGCCTGCAATTACAATCCACCATTGCTGTAAATGCCAATGAGATTGTAATTTTTCAGGAGCAGCTGCCTGATTCATGGTTTGAGCAAATTGTTTAACCTGATTAAGCTGTTTACGCCCTTGGGGCAGTAATGACAAAACAAAATCTTTGCTTCTACTCCTTAGTTCATAAGACATTAAAAACGCTAAACCAATTGCCAAACATGTAAAGCAAAAGAAAATGAGAAAGATCATCATCAGTTCATTAATTCACGGCAAAAGGACTTCTTGTAATTTTAATATCTACCGATGCCTTAGGTGGCTCAACCTCAGGTTCTGGTTCGGCTGGGGCTTTACTCTCAACTACGGGTTTAGTCTGCACCACTTGTTGCTGCTGCGGCTTACTTACAGGCTTTTGCTGAGCTGGCTGTATTTTAGGTTGAACCGTTTTAGCTGCACTCGTCTGTAGTTGAGGCACAACCTGAACTTTCTTTTGACCTGTTAGCTGTTCATCAAATGGTGAAACTCGTTGTTCATTCGTAGCAACAGGTTTATGTGGAACAGGTTTAAAAATATTGCTTAACTCATTATCTTTTGGCTGTTCAAAGCCATCACGACTCATTGAGTCCGTCTCGTTGTCTTGACTTACAGCAACCTGATTTTGTTCATCTGAAGAATGTACAACATCTTGATTTAAAACTTGCTCTTCCGTTGATTTACTCTCAATTGCTGTTGATTCTGGCGAATTCGGTTGAGACAAGAACAGGAATAGCGAGATGCTGACAAACACCCCTGCAATCACACCAATCACAATATAAAGTACTGGTGATTTCGGCTTTTTTTTATTCGATTGTAAAACTCGAATAGAAGTTGGTTTTTCCTGAGCCATTTCGTTCCATCATCAAGGTAAATAAATTGTAATATGTGCTTGCTCTTGAGGAGCAGAAATCACATTTTGATAGTTAGATAATGCTTTATCATTTTGATTGTTGAGCATAAATCTTAAGCCTGCAAAGGTAAGTAATGCAAAAATCAATAAAAAGATCAAAATCCAAAAGAAAGGTACTTCGCGATGAATAATATTTCGTATTTGATCGGGAATTGCCGAGAACGGCGAAAACGCAACTTTTTTCCCTTTTAAATAGTCAATTTCATCACCCACTCTTGATACGAGGTGGTTGAGACTTTCAATAGATTCAATTCGGTACTTCCCCTGAAAACCGAGCAAAAGGCAGTAGTGAAATACTTCTAAAGCAGCTAGACGTTCTTTTCCACGACTTCGCAATTGCTCTAAAATTTCAAAGAAACGATACCCCGCTAACTGAGAACCAAACAAGCTCAATTGTAATGGGCTAATTAACCAAGCATTTTGCAAATTAAAATAGCTTGGGTCTTGTTGCGTTACGATAGTTTCATCAATCAAAGCACAAAATGCATATTTCGCATCATGAATATCATCAGCTGAAAATTGCAACTTTTTAGCTTGTTGCTCAAATTGATTGAGTAAATTTAAGATTTTTTCACGAAACTGCTGAGCGTCTGCTGGCACGTACTGATTTCGAATCAAAAAAACCAAATAAAAGCCATCATGCAATAAATCAATAAGATTGATTGCCTGTAGTTTTGCTTGAGACTGGCTATTATTATTCCCACCCGTTCCAATTTGCCCATCGTCAAATAAAGAAGGAGCACCTGTGGATTGTGACATTTTTCTCTCCTTTACACTTAAGCGTTCATAACCGCAATCAGTTCAATACTGATATCTTGGAATCCAGCTGGAACATAAATACAAATCGTCTCTGAATCTAACATGCGCTGGTATAATTCATGATGTGGTTCAACTTCAAAATAGCTCACACCAGAACGTACAGGGATCGCGGTTGGAACCTGAATCAAGTGATGCAATGGAATTGCAGGTAATGCAGCAACTACACGTTGCTCTACATCTAAAGTACTACCAATCTTGAATCGTAAAGGTACGATCTGGATCAACTCATGGGTCTGCATAGCACTACTTGATACGGCAATATAAAGTCGAGTGTCTCGAGTAATCTTATCGGTTTCAAGACTTCCCACCCAATATGAAGGTCTGATCTCTTTAAGCGCAATACTGATATAACGACTTGAAATAATCGTATCGAGTAAATCACGTAGAATCGTGTCTAGCTGAGTAAAACTTTCTTGTAAATTATGATGTTTATAAGCAGGCAACTGATCGACATCATAGGCTGTCGAGAAAGTTAATAATGAACCTGCTAAACGCAATAATTCGAAAAACAACCGTTCTGGATGAATTTGTGGATATTGCACAAAGTGATTTAAACCAGCATGAGCCGTATTTAGGGCATTCACTAACCAGAAAGAAACAATATCACCTGAACGGAATTCAATTAATTTCTGTTCATTTTCTCGGTTATTGGTCTGAATCGTCTTAATTTTTGCCTTAATAACGTTCAGAGTTCTTTTTAAGTTTGAAATGAGTGTTTCAGAGGCATCCACATGCAAAATTGGTGGAATAAACTTTCGGTCAATTTCAAAAGCACCAGAGCTTTGACGCTTAATTTTTCCAATCGGCAGATATAAGAAACCATCTAGATTGTGGTCTGGATTACTATGTACATCTAATAATTTAAAAACAGCACGGCGGCGTAGCAAACTAATATCTGCTTCAGTAGCATTAGTAAACAAATCATGCGTTTCAACAAGGTGTGATTGATATCTACCCTTTTGCGCTTGATTTTGATCAATTAGATTTTGCTTATTTGCTTGTAAAAGTGGCAATGCTAAATAGATTAGCATCTCACCACGTAAATTAAGATCGTCTAATAAAATTGGTTCAGGCAATAGATCATATGCAGGTGCCTGATAAATTTCACCGTCTTGCCAGATCATCTCTACAGACTCAAGAGCAAGAATATGCGTACTCAACTGAGCTTCATCGAAACTTAACTTTTGAATGCCATACGAAAAAGGCACAACTGCGCGAACCGTATGATTTAGGCGTTGTTCATGATACGTATCTTGAATTTGGAAATGTTGAGGTCTTAAAAATAAACCTTCGCCCCACAGGACTTTTTCAGCTTTAAACATATGTCTTTACCAATCTTTATTCATATTCATTTTTAGGCTGCACACCTAACATTTCCTGAACCATTTGTAATGGATGCTCATCTTTGATGACTTGCGCTAACCATTCATGTAATGGCATTTGACTCCATTTAATCGTTTTTTGAAGCATATAGCTCACAGGGCTATGCGGTTCATTTGCTTGGAAGTAATCGGCAATCTCTTGCAGCACTTTCATTGCTTGTTCACGGTTCGCCAAGTGCGTTTGTGCTTGAGGCTGAAAAGCTGGCTGATCCGAAACAACTTGTACAGGCACTTGATTTTCCATAGATGAACTCGTGATAACAGTAGCCTGTTCTTGGATTGGTGCAAGCCCAGTACCAAAAGCTTCTGCTTTATAAATCTTACGTAATGTGCTGTGAATGGTCTCAAATGCCGAATCAATAGCAGCAAAACTCGGTGAATCTAGTCCCATTAAATGATCAAGAGTCTGTTTTAAAACATCCCATTCAGTTAACACTGAGCTAAAATCTTGATAATTAGAATATTGAAAAGTTTTAGAAGTATTAAAAATGGCTTGGTCGAATTGTTCTAATTCAGATGGTCCCGACTGGCTGTCATACTCTTCAGTTTGTTTACGGCGAACATTTTCGTGATATAGAAAATTATCGTAATCAAGCAAATTATAATAAGGAGCTGTATTGGTTAAAGAAACTTTCTTTAACAACATCGGAAGTTGATTAATTAAACCCTGTAATAAACCAATGCGTTGATCTAAGTCATCATCTTCAATAACAGGGTGAATTTCCTGCCAGTATTGATTCAGCATGGTATGGCTTAAAGTTAAACCTTTAGCCATACCTTCAAAACCATAAAGATGAGTCCAAGCCTCTAAGAGCCAAGTTAATAGACGGATATCTTTTGTTTTATCTTTTAGCAAAACACTTGTGTTCTTTGCTACAAAGTCCCAATCGGCTTGTTTGCGCTCAGCAACCCAATCACCTTGATCTAGTAATAGATCATCTTGTGTCTTCGCTTTTTTTATTTCATGAAATTCATTAGAAAACGAAAAGTCATCACCACAAGGTAAACTATCACTAATGGGTTCGAGTAGTTCAGAAATATCAATATTCATCTAATTTTAGCTCTATTCAATTTTAAACTTCTGACTTCAATTTTTTACTAGTCCTTTTTTTAGCAGCTTTTACAACTGGGTCTAGTACATATTGAATTTCGTCATCTTTAGCATCAATCATGATAATTTTTGGTAGTTTTTGCTCTGCTAAAGCCACTAAAATTTCTGTAGCTAATGCAGGTAACACCGTAGAATTTAAAATATTATCAACGTTACGCGCACCACTATCGACTTCTGTACAACGGCTTAAGAGCAGCTCTACCAAATCATCAGAATACTGGACTTGTGTTCCGTATTGTTTCTCAATTCTTGCTGTGATTTTGCCTAACTTATGCTTAATGATTCGTACAAGTAGATCATCATGCAGTGGGAAATAAGGTACAACTCTCATTCGGCCTAAAAATGCAGGCTTGAATTGTTTATATAAACTTGGTTTTAAGTGGTCGATCAACTCTTCAGCTGTAGGCCATTCTTCTACAGGTCTATTTAAGCAAGCCTGCATAATGGCACTTGAACCAGCATTTGAAGTCAACAAAATAGTCGTGTTTTTAAAGTCAATTACTCGACCTTCACCATCTTCTAAAGTACCTTTATCGAATACTTGATAGAACAGTTCCTGAACATCGCTATGAGCTTTTTCAATTTCATCAAGCAACACAACACTGTACGGGTTACGGCGAACAGCTTCTGTTAAAACTCCGCCTTGGCCATATCCGACATATCCTGGAGGTGCACCTTTTAGCGAAGATACAGTATGAGCTTCTTGATATTCAGACATGTTAATTGTGATTAAATGCTGTTCACCACCATATAACTCATTTGCCAAAGTTAATGCAGTTTCAGTTTTACCTACACCACTTGGTCCGACCAAAAGAAATACACCTTGTGGCTTATTAGGATCTTCAAGTTTTGCTTTTGAAGTTTTAATCCCTTGAACTAATTGTGTGAGTGCATAATCTTGCCCCATTACACGCTCGCTCAATTTATCCTCAAGCGTTAATATCTGTTTAATTTCATCATTGACCATTTTTCCAACAGGAATACCTGTCCAATCAGAAATAATTTCATTAATGATTTGAGAGTTTACTCTTTCAAATACTAATGGTTGCTGGCCTTGAATATGAGCAAGATCTTTACGCAGCAGATTAATCTGATCGAAAGCTTCAGACTCATTAGCATGATTCTTTGCTTCTAACTCTTGAATTTTATGAACAAGTTCTAATTCTTTTTGCCACTGCTCTTCGGTTTCATGGATCTCTTTTTGCAAAGATTCTAAATTAGCTTTTAAAGCTTCCAATCGTTCATGATGTATTGGAATCTGACGATGCTCATTTTCTAAAATTTGCTGCTCAAGCTTTAAGTTATGCTCTTGGGCCTTTAACTGATCAAGCTTTACAGGTTGAGCATTTTGAGTCAAAGCAACACGTGCTGCAGCCGTATCAAGCACACTAATTGCTTTATCCGGAAGTTGGCGACCACTAATATATCGATGTGAAGAATGAACCGCAGTAACGATCGCCTCATCATCAATTTGCAATTTAAAATGCTGCTGCATGACTGGAATCATCGCCCGCAACATATCTACTGCAACTTCTTCGGTTGGCTCTTCTACTTTTACTACCTGAAAACGTCGGCTCAATGCAGCATCTTTTTCAAAATATTGTTTATATTCTGCCCAAGTTGTCGCAGCAATCGTACGCAACTCACCACGTGCAAGTGCTGGTTTTAAAAGATTTGCAGCATCATTTTGCCCTGCTTGTCCACCTGCACCAATTAAAGTATGTGCTTCATCAATAAATAAAATAATAGGATGAGTAGAAGCTTGAACTTCTTGAATAACCTGTTTTAAACGATTTTCAAACTCGCCTTTAACACTTGCACCTGCCTGCAACAACCCCATATCCAGCACATGTAAATGTACATTTTTTAGGGCGTTTGGTACTAAACCTTGAGCAATTTTTAAAGCCAAACCTTCCACTACAGCTGTTTTACCAACACCTGGTTCTCCGGTTAAGATCGGATTGTTTTGGCGTCTACGCATTAAAATATCGAGCATTAAGCGAATTTCATATTCACGCCCAATAACTGGATCTATACCACCTTTTTTCGCTTTTTCAGTGAGATTAATCGTATATTGGTCAAGTGCAGGTGTTTTAGCTACTTGGGTATTTGCTACAGTCGCCTCTGTTGAGTCAGCTTCATCAGAAGGTGTTTTTGTTTCATCTTGTTGTTCAACACTCTTCTCACAAATTTCAAGAAACTTATGTTTCATTGAATCAATTGGTAAAAGGTCAAATAAACTCGAAGCTCTTGTTGCAATTTGATATAAATCAGGCGCAGTTAATAACGCAACTAATAAATGACCACTACGAATAACTGGATTTTGTTCAGCCGAAGCTAATAACCAAGCTTGTTCAAACAAACGAACAATAGATTTAGCAAAAATAGGAGTTCGAGTATTACCTTTTGGTAATTGAGAAATTGTTTCTTTTAAATCATCAGCTAAAGCTTCAGATGAAATTTTATATTTCTTTAATAAAATTTTTAAATCATTCTCTAAAGATTGATTAAGTAATTCTAAAAATAAATGCTCAATTTCAATTTCATAATTTTGTTGAATAACACAAGCATTAGCCGATTTTTCTAAAGCAGTTCGTGCAACTGTAGAAAGTTTTGTAATTAAAATTTTTAAATTACTCATCATTACTCTCAATATTTTTAAATAATTTAATGCTTAAAATCATAATGCCTGTATATTAACAAAATTCAGCTTTATCAGACAAACTACTCATCATTTCAAGCGTTAATATGTTTTAGTAGATATTTATATCTATATAAAAATATCTCTACCCTTATCCTTGATTAACTAAACTCTGTTTTGGCAATAATTTACAGCCACATGATAATGAATCATTTACACGCGCTGCGGATTTTCCCATGACAAGCATATTTGGATCGCCCGATACAATCGTAGATACCGTTAGATGAGCAGGACAAGTAGCCTTATCCCCTACACAGGCAATTGCAATTCCATCAATTAAAAATGTACTGTTTCCTGAAATCACTTGCCCTCCACCAGTTGTTGGGCATCCAATCGTAATGTAAGGGCTAGCCATGTTCTTCTCCTTATATTTATAGAACAGTAAACTCAATCCGACGGTTTTTCTTTCTTCCTTCCGAAGAAGTGTTATCTGCAACTGGCTTAGATGAACCTAAACCTTCTGTAGATAAATGGTCGGCAGGAATACTCTTACTAATCAAATAGTTTTTAACTGCTAACGCACGATCTTGGCTAAGTTTCAAGTTTTTAGTCGCATCACCAGAACTATCAGTGTGACCAATAATTTTGACTTTCTTGCCACCAACTTTGTTTAAAGCAACCGCCATCTCATCTAGAATTTTTTGACCAGCATCAGTTAAAACTGCGCTACCAGATTCAAACTCAATAATTCGATTTTTAAGTGCATCATCAATAATTTTCTGCTCAGCCTGATTAACTGATAATTGTGAATATAGTTGATACGGCGGTTGCACTAATCCTTGAAAAGATTGAATTGTAGGCTGGATATCTGCTGGGTTCAGCATTTTCCCACTCAACTCAAAACGTGTGCCGTTTACGCTTAATTTGCCTTGTGAAACCTTTTTAAGATCAGGGGTAATCACTCGAGTTACTGAATCACTCCACCCATTTGGAGCAGCTACAGGTCTCACTTGTATTTTATCTACTACCTGATCAGCACCATAAACAGACTGCATTTTTAATAAGATAGCCTGTTTACTCGCCTCATTAGGAACGACTCCTTCTACGACAATAGGCTGAGCTAAAGCATAGTTAGTGATTGCATAGATAAAACAGCCTTTTATGAGCTGTGAAAGTTTACTTTGATATCGTTGATTCATTATTATTCACCCAAAAAAGTCTGTCTAAATAGTTTTAAACCTTGATTTAAACTTAATTGGCGTTGGCATAATGATTGCTCTAGCGTAGCTAAACCAGCATTCTGCTCCAAATAAGTATCAATCCATTGTGCTTCTATTAAAGAAACCCAGTGTTTACTATCCATATTCTGAGTAAAAATATCGCTCAAGGCTAAAATATCAGCCCCTTGAAAACCGAAGAATAATACAGGCTGCTCTCGATGTAACAAACCTATCAGCACTTCAGTATTATGTTCTTTTAAAAAGCGACAAATAATACTGACCCAAAATGCTGCTATTTCATAACTGTAAGCGGGATTATTAATAGGCAAAATTAAAACTTTATTTAATCGACTGGTTCCATTTTGTAAAATTGGCTGTAGCAATAATCCCAGCCCAATCATACTTTGCGCTAACTCATAAATACTTAGCTTCATTAACTGAGCGAATGAGTGCATCGTATGATTTTCATAGAAACCCACACATTCACGTTCAGTTAAAACCTGAATTTGATTTTGTAAGTGACCTAATTTTCCAAGTAACAGATCTGAATCTTTAATTCCTTTTAAAGCGCGATTGTTTTGAAATAAATCAACTAATACATGTTTATAGCTATAGGGCGCATACAACAAATTATCATACGGTAAATCAATTTCTAATAAATGGCTCAGTACCATTGGAAAAGATCGCCCCGAACTATCTTCACTTGCAAGAAGGTTCGCCGCTAAAAACATATTTTCTTTCGGATTCGCAATAAAGAAATCCAGCGAAGGCAACGTGTTATAAGCTTCTTTAAAGCTGCCTGATTGCATTGCATATTCCAATGCTTCAGTAATCCACTGATCAAGCAACTGTATTAGAGCATTCTGACCTTTTGTTTTTAAAAAGTCGCCTCGTGCAGGACTTTTGCCGTAATACAAAGGAGTTGTTTTTAATGTTTGCATTATTGCTCCTCCTTTCGCATAGAGGTTATTTTCCATGTCATGGTTTAACTCCCGCAGAAGGCTGAGCAAGTGCAGAAACAGGATTTTCAGTTCTTGCTGGAGCAGCTTGAGCTGGTGCTTGCTGAGCAGACACCACACGAGCAGCTTTATCAGCAGTGACTTTATCAACCAGTTGCATACCTGCATAACCACGGCTTGAACCGATACTGCCTGAATTACTGCTAATTAGACGGAAATTCATTTTTACAAATAATGATGGATCAGTTTTACTACGCCAAAGCATTTCAAATCCGCCATTTTGTTCCTTACGTTGAGCGCTATCAATTAAACGGTTAATACCGTACTCACCTGGCTCATCAAAAATCGTGTGGGTTTGGCCTTGTAAATCTACAGCGGTAATACGAGCACCTGGAATACTGCCTTGGTTTGGCCAAATGAAGTTAACCCACTGCTGAACACCGTTTTCATAAGTCATACGCTGACCATCAATATCAACGGTATATGAAAGCAATTGTGGGTTTGGAATTGGGTAGAACTGGAAGTTAGATTGGTTAGTCGCTGGAGCAGCTGGTGCTTGAGCATTCAACTCACCAGTTGCCATACCATTGGCTGGTGCCACATATCTTTGGAAATTCATAACGAATTGAGGATTTAAACTAATGCCTAAATCTTTCCAAGTTTTAGACGTTAAGGTATAACCACGACGAATCACAAATGGATCAAGACTTTCTTTCACAAAGCGAGAAATACTACCGTTCTCACCCAAGATTTGACCAATTTCACTACTTGTTGCCTGTAAAGAAGCTGATGAGTTAAATGGATATTTCTTAGCAAGATTTGCTGTAAATGGCTGATAAGCTTGCATTACCCATAATTTATTAATTTCGTCTTGTGTCGGTGTAATTAAGCTCTCAAAGGCCTGCGTAAGTGGGCTAACTACTAATTTTTGCAGTAACCGCTGATCAATTTCATTGAAACCAACCGCCATCTTTTCATCTACAATTTTTTGAGTTTGGTTAAATACAGACGTTTGCTCATTTAGGGTCTGTTTAACTAATGTCATTGCATTAGGCCCAATTTCACCCGCATTTTTAAGCTCGTTAAACTTACTACGAACGAGTGCTAAATTTGTCATATATTCATCAAGCAATGACTTACCTTGTTGATCATCACGCTTGCGAACCAACTGGTAGAACATTTGGTATTCTTGAGAAATAGCGCCTTGAGCATTGTTTGCCACTTGATTAGCAACTTGCTTGTCATCATGATTTAGAACTTTACGTTTAAACCATGCAATGAATCCTTTTTGTGGAGCTGCAAGCTCAGCTTGAACGACTGGATTATCCCAGTTTGTTTCGACTGCAACCCTTTCAATTAATGTTCTAATTGGAGAATTTTGTGGTTCACCTAAAACATCAATATTTTTTACTTGCTGAGCAAATTGGCCGGCTTTAGCATAATGAATACCACTTAAGAATTTTCTCCATTCCGCAATGTATTCTTGCTTATAAAGCGCTGTTAGCTGCTTTCTAATTTGCTCTGGACTGCCTGAGAAAGTTAAATCATCAGATTGACGACTATTTAATACCCAGTCTTTACTGTCTGTTGGCTTATCTGCAGCTTCTTCAATTGCCTTTTCTACATAGTCATTCCAAGCTTTTTGGGTAAATACGCCTGGTAATGCATAACTACCCAATACAATATTTTTATTTGCCTCACCCACAATCTGACTTACAGTCAGTGCTTGGAAACGTACCGCAGCACGCATTTTTATTTCGTTATAAACACGATCACGCGCTGGCATCCCTCGAACAACAGAGAGTAATACTTGACGAGTTTGATCAACAATTTGCGAATCTGCCTCTAAAACTGGGAATTGTTTATCATTTGCTAAGGTCATTGCATACGACAAGATCTGTTCAGCTTCTTGAATCATATCTGCACGCGGCATTTGACCTTTATTTGCATCTAACCAAGAGCGCCAGAAACGCGTAACCTGATCGCTTAGATGACTAGCATCCATATATTGCGGATTGCTCATCATTAAATAAGCTTTTAAAGCATTATAAGCATCTTGAGGATTGGTATCTGAAGGTTCCAAATATTGTTGAGATTGAGCAGTTTGCTTGATCTCAACATTCGTGTGGTTCGCTTTTAATGTTGCTTCATTATTTTTTACACGTTGCAAATATTGAGCAATATTTTGCTGTGTTGGTGTTAACACAATCTGCTTAACACCTTTTAAATATTCAGCTTTTAGCTTTTCACGAAGCTCATTGCCCTGATATAAACCAAAACTAAACTTAAGTGGTCTATTTTCATCAAACTCATCTAACTGCTGTAGACGTCTTTGAAGAATCAGCAAAGCTTCTAATTGGGTAGACAGTTGCTGACCAGAGGCTCTTTCTAATTGAACCACCTTATTTAAATCTGCTTGAACTTCACCAATTAATTGCTGGTTATTACGATAAGACCAAACCCATACACCCAAAATAATTGAAACGCCCGCTAAAGCACCAATAAATGCAATGTAACGTTGGCGTTTTCTGCCCGTATTTACATGCTGCTTAACGAGATCTTTATCTTTTAAAATAACATCTGAAAATAGACCATTTAAGAAATAGCCATGGTTAGGAGTAATTTTTGTATGGTCTTTTAAATCATTTTGAGCAATTTGAGTCAGCTGGAATTCTTGTGCAATTTGCTCAGTCATTGGACTTTCAATTACACCTTCCTGCAAAGCACTGGTGAAGTAAAACCCACGGAAAACTGGTTGAAATTGATATGGGTTATCTTCAAAAAGTGTACCAATAAAGCTTTTTAAAGCTGGTTTTAATGTTTTAAATTCTAATGGGAAAGTCATTACGCTTGGTGAGATATTCTGCGAATGACGGCGACTTAAATGAGTCGAACTCACGCCTTTTAGACCATCGTAAAGAATAGTGTAATGTTTTTCGAACAAATCTACCGCGTTATGAGAAGAGTTTTGCTCATATGGAAGCGTTGCTCCCCAAGCTTGGTTATATTCTTGAGCTTCATAAAATTCAAAAAACTCAGTAAAACCTGCAATCAAATCCATTTTTGAAAAGACTAAGTAAACAGGTACTACCACTTCTAAACGTTCAGTTAGATCTTGAATACGAGCACGTAAATTTTTAGCAAGCTTTAATGAATTTTCAGGACTTTGACTAATTAGCTCAGCAATACTAACAATTAGAATCAAACCGTTAACTGGTGCTTTAGAGCGGTTCTTTTTTAAAATATTTAAGAAACCTAACCACTCAGAATGATCTTCGCTATAAACAGAATAACGGCCCGCTGTATCGAGCAAAATACCTTCTGTAGAGAAGAACCAGTCACAATTTCGAGTACCACTTAAGCCAGCAGATACCATTTTCTGATGTGTTTCTTCAAAAGGAAACTTTAAACCAGAGTTATAGATAGCTGAACTTTTACCGGCGGCTGGGTTACCAATAACCATATACCAAGGAAGTTCATATAATGCAGCATTCCCTTTTTTATCACCCAACTTAGATTTACGAATCAGTTGAATTGATTCTTTCATTTGTTGACTAACTAGCTGAAGCTCTTCTTTATCTTTATTTTTGCCATATTCAGCTTGGTTATCTTTTTCGATTGCCTCAGCTAACTCTTCACCTTGAGCAGCATGCTTTCTTCGTTGAATAAGCCAATAGATACCATAAACAATAAGACCCAAAGCATAGGCAGTTGCTAAAGCCCAGAATATATGACGAGGAATTGAAGTATATGAAGACATCAATGCCACGAACAATGACAAGGCGATAATTGCTTTAGGATTCGTGATGTACTGCCACAAGTAGCCTAAAATTGTATGCATTCTATTCTCGTTCTAAGTCCAAAGTTTAAATTAGTTATTCAACACCATCGCATCATCTTCTGTGTTTTCAGTGATACTCTGCACAAACGTATGTGCTGACACCGTATTTTCTCCAAAGACAAAAGGAATGATATGTTCAGGGAAATGCATGCTCAGCATAAAGCCATAAATATCAGCTAAATTTTGGGTATGCCCTAATGAAGATTTCACATAAATATAGTGATGCGGTTCTACAGGCGTTTGAAGAAAGTGTTGTTGCAATTTCTTCGAAACTTTTATATCGGTTTGATCTGACAAAATCAGTACATAAGGCTCATCACCTTCATGCTGAGGTAAATCATTAAATTCAAAATTATTAAAAAGCTTCGCTGTATCTTGTTGACCTACTACCACTTTCAGTACTTTAGTCGGTTCTAATTCTTGAATTTTTACTAAAGGATCTGCGAGTAAACAGCTTGCTGCAAATTCAGCAGGAATATAATCTTTAATCATCCAAGATTTTTCATCAACTAGATCTTGATCAATTTCCGAATCGGCCACGACCAAAAAGAACATCTCATGCTCTCTTTTATGAATACCCTTTAATAAATGCATTAACTCTTGGTAAGCCAGTTGCTCTCCAAAAAAATGATATTCAATATGGATTTTTTGAGCAGGAATACCAATCTCAGTAAAAAACTCTAAAATTAATTCATTACTGTGGTCATCATTCCAGATATGTAACAAATCCTCCGAAAGAAGGATGTGTAGATTTAAGCGATTTAAGCGATAAACTTCTACGATCGGCATTTCAACATCGTCATATTCAGACTCGGGATTTACCCATGCCGGATGCATATGATATTCAAGGGCTTGCTGCGACTCATAAAATAAAGTTGAACGCTTTAAATGCTCAGCTAGAAGATATAAATTTTCTATATTTTGATCGAGTTGCTGTCTTATTAATGACATCATACGAACTTGTCGTGGAGATGAGTAATCACTCTCCTCATGATTCTCTTCATCCAAATCTTTAATACGGTAAGATAAAAGAGGTAATCCGTAAGAATTTAACAGTTGATCATCCAGCTCTGGACTTCTAAAATTTTGTAGCTGCTCAATAATGCTTTCATTCTCACCAAAAGCATGTAAAGCAAAACCAGAATAAATATTAAAATCTAGCTGTTCTAATGGTTGATCAGTTACCGCGGTTTGTTTTGAATTAACGTCATCTTTATCTTGATTTATAGCTTGCTCTTTTTTGTCTTTATACGTTGTATAAGCGCTATAAATTAACCATGGCGATAAAATCACCAATGTAATTATTGCTGGTAAAACTAAGAAATAAAGGAAAAAATCTCCTTTATCAGGGTTATATTGAACATCGCGCCAGTAGAAAATAATTATTCCACTAACCACTGAAAAAATAGCAATGAATGAGAGTAATATTTTTTTAATCATATTGTCTCTCCAATAAGGCTATAGCAGGTTTCATGACTATGTACTTTTGGTTGTCGTGATATGAGAAAAGAACCCTGCCCTAACCCACTCTGATTCTTATGAGTGAGACAAATAGGTTGTATTTCTGATTCATCCAAGATAAGCCGTAAATCTATTGATAAAGTTGGACTACACCACGTTTCTACAAGTTTTTTAAGCTTTAAGCTTAACTCTTGATTTGGTAAGAAACTGAGATATTGATGACGTTTTAATGGTCCAATTTGAATTTCAATTTTTCCGTCAATCTGCTGAATGGTTTCCCCACAAAAAGTATTAACACCAAGTAGGCTCGGCTGACTTCCACCTAAAGTTGTTAACTGATCACTCGCTAACTTAAATGATTCTTGTACAAATTCTTTAATCGTAATTTCATGTTTAAAAATACACGACAGCATCGTTTTTAATGCATGAACTGTATTATTTTGCCCCTGCATTAATCCAGAGAATTCTGCAAAATATTCATCAAGATCAGCTTGTTGATGCTGCGAACGCACATAACCATTCAAAGCATGCAGAATATCTAAATAGTCATTTTTATGCTCTATCTCATATCTAATCGGCAGATTATAAGTAATACTAGACTCTACATATTGAGCAGTAAGCTTATGATTAAATAAGCTTAAAAACTCTTTGGTCTCAGCTCGTTGCTGACGCGGAGCTTGCTTAATCTTATTCGTATACGTATAAGGTAAAGCACCTTGTATACCCGTAAGACCAACGATTAAATTCGTGATATAAATCCGGTCGTCCGTTAGTTCTAAATTTTCAATCTCTGTAGCAGGAAAATTTAAATTAAAAGATGTCTCAAACTTAAAATGATCACTCCAAAATGAACTAACTGTACGACTTGAATCGTGTCTTAATAGCCGTGTTGCTTGGATAAACTCAAAAGACTTTGGTTTTGTAAAGAGCTCAGCTGTTACAGAAGAGTCTTGCCACCAACGTTCTGACTGCATTGGTATAACTCCTGCTGAGATGAATAATCCTTAACAACCAAATCAACAAAACTATTAATTTGAACCTTTAAATTAAAAACACGACTTAATAACTGACTAAAAATGTATAGGCTATGACCTCTAAATACCGATGAATCAATTTGTAACTCTGCCTTTACTCCTCTTACAAACATTGGGAATGGCTTTCCATCTACAAGTTTGTGAGTAAGTGAAAATTCAAGATGTTTGATTGATTCAATAATTAGATAATTTTCTTTTGATAAAGGTAAGTTATATAAAGCAAGTAATTCTTTAATATGAGATACCGCATCACCTTTCATTAACGCTAAACTATTTAATGAAAGGTGTGAAATAACACGCCACTGCTCACTCTGGCTTTGACCAAATTGATAAGGCTTCGTAGGTCTTTTTAAAACAATGGCACGACGAGCCAGACTACTATCATTAAGGTTTAATATATTATTGGATTGCCCTAATGCTTCATGCGGCAAGTCACGATTTGAGCATAATAGTTTTGTACTAATAAAATCCGAACGTGTTGACGAAGGATTTAAATTTTTAGAAATAATTGAATAACCCATTTCGACAAAATTGGGTTGTAGCTTTTGATAGTTCACTGAATAGAAAAAACGCGCCGTGTCAGCATGATAATGACTCATGGCAAAAAAAGGCAGCACCGGAACATAGCTTTCTTCTTGACTCGTTTTTTCACGAACCATATTCATGTCAAGTATTGAATACACCTGATAAAACTCAGGATGATGAGCATCTGTAATCAGCGGATATTCTAATTGCTTATGTACAATTTTTTGTGGTTCAGCATATTTTTCAAATAAATTAATAACTGGGGTAGTAAACAATTTAAAATTAGCGACATTTAATTCAGAATAATTTCGCACTACAGCTTGATCATTTAAATTTAATTTAAAATGTATAAGCAGTTCAAAATTACTATCTTCTAGAGATAAGCGCTTTAAAAAACCTAAATCGAGTTTTAGATAATTAAATTTTTCAGGGAAACAAAAATACTCCATCAGCAAACGATAAGCATGATGAGTATGCTGATCGAGTGGCAATAGACTTTCTTGCTCGGAAAAACCTGTTAACTCAAATGGATTTTTATCCAGTTCAACAATTTTCTGTCCTATTTTAATAGCAAAAGTTGTTCCCTTCTTAAAAATACTGTCTAGTACTTGAAGTGGAAAATTAGAAATTGCATCTAAATAAATAGGTAGTTTTTCATTTATTAAACATACATGAGCATGATTAAAAATTTCAAACTTAAAAGTTAAAGTCGCATTTTGACTTAAATGCATGTGTGCACTAGGTGTACTTTTAAACTCTAGCGTTTGTAAATTTATAGGGAGTAATTTGACTTCTTGGGTAGTATTAAACTCACACTGAACCCCTTTAAAGCTACGTGACTTCAAGACTGTGTGAGCAGGAACAATATGCGCGTCTGTGAGCTGCTTTATTTTATTTATATCTTCAAAACTTATTACTGAACAAGCAGGAAAATGACGTAAGTATTGAGGGAACATTACCTCAAATAAGGAACGTGTAAATACATCATAACTATCAGCTAGTTTTTTATCAATACGAGCCGAAATTAATGAAAAAGCCTGTATAAGACGTTCAATATGCGGATCATCGATCTGCTCTTGATTTAAAGATAGACGCTGAGCAATTTTCGGATATTTTTGAGCAAATTCACGAGATTGCTGACCAAATTCCTGTAGTTGTTTTTCGTAAAAAGGTAAAAGCTCTTCTATCACAACACACCCACTATGCCTAGGTTCTCGCTGAAATTACATATTGCTGCGTTGTCGGTTTTAACAATGCATCAAAAACGACAGGTTCATACAGTGGATGAATATTTAGATACGCCTGAATACTTAAACACAATGCCCCCATATTGTGCCCATCCAACAACATCTCTACCCGTATTTGTCTTAAACGAGGTTCATGAGCTGCAATTGACTGTTCAATAGATTGGCAAATCTTGTCACGATCTAGCGGATTGGCTGTAGAAAGCCCCACAAAATCAATAATACCGAACTGAAGTATAGATTTTTTAACTAGCGGGTAATCATCAACTACATGATCCAATTTAGCGACCCGACTATTAAGCAAGTCTTCTAAATCTTTTGCTACTGATTCTCTTAATTGCTGAATAGAAAGACCTTTTGCATAATCTTCACTTTCAGGAATTAAGCGGTCAAACAAAGTTGAACGAAATCCATATGGATAAAGCCGATCTAAATTCATTCGAGTTCACAACAAGCATACTTAAAGACAGCAGAGGCTAACTTTAAGTCAGCCTCCACCAAATATTCACTTAAACAATTACGCTGCGTAAGAAGCCGTATTGTTAGAAAGTGACCATTTCTTAGTAACAGCACCTTTAGCAGTACCGTTAATATCTTGTTGATTGTAAGTCCATTCAACAGCTGCGTATTTCAAACCAAACGCTTCTGTTGGAACACCTTCTTCATTAACTGTTGGAGTTACACTAGAAACTAGAACATGTTTCAATTTGATTTGTAAGTACTTGATGCGCTTATCACCATTTGCACGGTAGAAGTCGATTTGTACTTCATCAAATGTATAACCAGCTGAACATGCTTCCCATAATTTCGGGCTAGTTGCATCTAAATCTTTAACAAAAACCATATCTGAATGTTCAACACGTTCAGCAGTATGACCACCAACGCTACTTGAAGTAGCAGATTTAGGTTGACGAATGTTATGAGACCATGAGTTAACTTCTAACCAGCCTTTGTGCTCAGCGTCACGAGACTCTCCATCAACTTTGTATTTACCGCGAAACTCAACGTATATATCTTTCATTTAGAACTTTCCTATTTGTAATTTAAAGTTATTCTTTCGCTGACCTTTATTAATTTGAGGACTGAGGTAACTCAGTGACAAGTCGTAAAGAAACTGACAACTCGTCCAGCTGGAAGTGTGGTCGCAAGAAAACCACAGATTTGTAGTGACCTGGTTGAGCAGGATCTTCTACAACTTTTACAGACGCTTCACGTAGAGGGTATTGAGCTTTTGCTTCTTGAGAAGCGCCATCGTCAAGCAATACATACTGTGACAACCACTCATTTAAAAATGCTTCAACATTTCCAGCAGAAGCAAAGCTACCCACTTTATCTCTCATCATTGCTTTTAAATAATGAGCAATGCGTGAAACGGCCATGATGTACTGAATTTGACTCGATAAAGCAGAGTTAGCATTTGCTGTATCATTGTCATATTTTTTAGGTTTTTGAGTTGATTGCGCGCCAAAGAAAGCAGCGTAATCAGTATTTTTACAATGCACTAAAGGAATAAAGCCTAAATCGCTTAATTCTTTTTCACGGCGGTCAGTGATTGCAATTTCGGTTGGGCATTTGAATACCACTTCGCCATCTTGTGTTTTAAAAGTGTGTACAGGCAAGCCTTCGACTAAACCACCGCCTTCAACCCCACGAATTGCAGCACACCAACCATGCATATCAAATGCATTTGTTAAACGAGTACCGAAAGCATAAGCAGCATTCATCCACAAATATTCATTGTGGTTTGCGCCAGAAACATCTTCAGCAAAGTTAAAACCTTCAGTAGCTGTTCCTTCCTTTGGATGATAAGGAAGACGACCAAGCACATGTGGCAATGTTAAAGCAACATAACGAGCATCTTCACTGTCACGGAATGAACGCCATTGTACATATTCAGCTGTTTCAAAGATTTTTGAAACATCTCTAGGACGGTCAATATCAGTAAATGACTCTAGACCAAGAATGCTTGGGCTAGCGGCCGAAATAAATGGCGCATGGGCTGCTGCTGCCACATGAGAAATTTGCTCAAGCAAATACATATCAGAAGGTGTACGGTCAAATTCAAAATCACCAATGAGCGCAGAGTATGGTGCACCACCAAAAGATCCGTATTCTTCCTCATAGATTTTTTTGAATAAGGTACTTTGATCGAAATCTGTAGCGCCTTGGAAATCTTTTACCAACTCTTTCTTAGTCGTATTCAACATACGAATTTTAATAAGAGGGTTAGATGGTGTCTCTTGACAGAAATAATAGAGACCACGCCAAGTCGACTCAATTTTTTGAAATTGCTCATTGTGCATGATCTGACTTAATTGACTTGAAATCAGAGCATCAATTTCTGCAATACGCTTATCAATCGATAAAGTCATATTTTCAGAAACGGTAATTGTTCCTGCCATTACTTCTTTAGCAAGCTCACCGATTAAGCTTTTTGCACGCGAATGTTCTTCTTCATTTCGGGCAATACGGCTTTCTTCAACGATCGAATCTAAGAGATTAACCTGTTCGTTTTCAACAAGAGGCATTGCTGCTGATTGAGTATTATTCATGATCAGCCTCCGCACTTAATTTACGAATCTGATCTGTATTTTTAAGAACTTCATCAAGTAAATCTTCTAAACGTTCACTGTTAGAAATTTTGTTTCTTAAATCAGTTAAACGCTCACGTGCTTCCACAAGTTTCTTTAATGGATCAACCTGTTGAACCACATTTTCTGGACGAAAATCTTCCATTGATTTAAATGTTAAATCAACAGCGATCTTACCACCCTCTTCTGTTAACGTATTATCTACTTGAAAAGCAGCTCTTGGAGACAAAGACTCCATAACTTCATCAATATTATCTAAATCAACATTAATGAATTTTTTATCTTTTAATTTTGTACGCTCAAGCTCAGATGCAGCTGAAAAATCACCCATCACACCTACAACGAATGGTAATTCTTTCGCTTCTTTTGCATCACCAATTTCGACATCATATGTAAGCTGAACACGTGGAGGTCGAATTCGCTGAAGCTTCTTTTGTACGCTCTCTCTCTTAGCCATAAGATTCTATTCCGGATTATTTAATTAAAGGGTCAAAAGGCGAACTTTTTGATTTATTAACAGTGGCTGCAGGTGCAGTTTTAGGTTTTACTGTAGTCGTCTTTGCTGGGCTTGATACTCGTTTATTTGAAGTTCGAGAATTACTCGCTTTATTACGCGTTACATACTGTTTTTTATAACTTCTCTTTTCATTATCATCCGAGCTACTATCAGAACTCGCTTTAAAGCTCGATGGAGCTGGAGCAGGCATAGCAGTATGAATATTTTCAATTAACTGCTTTGCAGGAGGATAAGTCACATCATTGCTTAAATATCTCATTTCCTGAGTACGCATTTGCTGCAAAGAATTATTTGCAATGCTCACACCAGATAAAAATAAAACATCTGTTATTAATGAACCGCGTATATTTTGACTTTGCAGTTGACTTGCTAAATTCAATGCTTTAACTGGTTGATTGGTCTGATAAAACCGCATAGCAGCTTTAGCTAATAAATCATTTTTTTGAGTTGTATTATCGCTATCACAAACTTGTTTAAAAATATTCAATAGCTCAGGATCATTTTGGCCTTCTGCTAAAGGGTTCTTCTTAATACAACTTTTTTTAAGTTTTACAGGCTCTAGTTCTGCTGCTTGAGCATATGATAGACCGATAATGTTTCCAGTCAAAAAAAGTATCAAAATACTTCGTTTCAACACAACTTTCATTCCTCTGTTTTCTTATTTATTCAAGGCTTTACTGAAAAGTTAATATTCTTAAAACATTAAAGAATCAGTCTAAAAACCTTATATTCAAAAAATTTAGACGCAGTTTATCATATAAACAAACATATTTTATATAAAAATCATATCAACTTAAACCAAAAGTAAATAGTTAAGATGCTTATAAAATATAGCTTAATAAAGTTATTCTTATAAAAATATAATATTGTTATTTTTTGTAATTAAAAATAAGTTATTGAATTTAATGGATTAAATAAAAATTAAAACTAAGCTAAAAATTATTATAAATATCGCTTAGTTAAGATTTATGAAACATTTTCTTAAAAAGATTTTATTTAATTTAAAAGATAAACGAATTAAATGATTGTAAAAGATACATTTCGAATTTATGAAAGTAAAAACTCAATATTAATAAAAATAAAATTGTCAAGACTAATCAGTCTATTTAGTATATTTTGTTTCAGTTTTAATTTACTTGGCAACTTGCTAAAAGAGAAGTTCCTATAGACACCAGATACTCTTATTACAACTTTGAGTAACATTTGTATAATTCCCCCCTAACTAAAGTTTTTAATCTATATAGATTCTCAAGAACCTCTCTGATCGAAGGAAATTTACGTGAACGTATTTCTTTTAAAGAAAGCATTAACATAATACTTCTTTATAGCAAATTTGATTTCCTTTAAAGTATACATTTAATATATACAACCCAATGATTTTCAACAAAATGATGAAACGGAATATAGCTGTTATCTTATTTTCAAGCATTGCTTTAAGTGCTTGTGCCAAATCTACTGAATCAAATCAAAAACAAACAAAGCCCTCACCTGAACTGGAGCAAAAAATTCAGAAATTAGTTGAGAAAACGAAAAAGAATATGATTTTTATCGAAGGTGGTAGCTATCTCATGGGAGATTTTGGGCTAGTAACTGCTGAATTAGAAAAAACTGTACCTGATAGCATGGCAGTAAAAAATCCTAAAGGTAATACTGAAAAACCTAGTAACCAACCATTCTCTCCAGGGGCCGATAATAAAACACTTCATAAAGTCACACTGAGTAGCTTTAATATGAGTGCCTATAAAACAACATTAGAAGATTTTAATATTTTTACTGAGGCAACCGGACAACCTAAGAGCTATTACAATGAACTCTTTACTCCAGAGATCGCCCATGAAATTGCGACAGGAATGGATTGGCAACAAGCCAAAGATTATTGCCAATGGCTAGGCCAACAAGTAGGTACGTCTTTTGACCTGCCGACTGAAGCACAATGGGAATATGTTGCTCGTAATAAAGGTCAATACACAGCTTTTGCAACCGATACAGGAAAAGTGGAGCCGGAGAAGAACTTATGGAAACTAAATCAATATGACAATTATAGACATAGTAATAACCCTGATTCAGTACTTGAAATTCCAGTACTTGGAAGAACACCTCCAAATCCGTTAGGTTTTTATGACCTTGTCACCAATAATTATGAATGGATGAATGATTGGTATGATAAAGATTATTATAAACACTCACCTACTGATAACCCAACGGGACCTAAGTCGGGAACTGAAAAAGTATTGCGTAGTACAGCTCCTATGGGTGCAGATAATTTAATGATGGCTGATGGACTCAATATAGCAAGAGCGCACGCTCAACCCAAATCAAATGAAGAGAATAAAATGACTTATCGTTTATATGGAGTGCGCTGTGTTGCCAACATCCAACAGCCAATTAAATAACTTTAGGCTGTATATGAGCCATCCGAATTTTGTTCATAGTTTGCTGCAATAAATAACTCCGCATCAGTACCATCTACCTCAATAGATGGTACTGTTTCTGTGTTCAAGGCAACCAAAGCATCTGCGTTGATAATACTTGGTTGTTCAATCATTTTCTCTCTTAATTTTTTCAACTCTCTAGGATTATTCATTGGTGCTTTTTCATGTAAGGGAATAGTTTTTACGATTTTAGAGCGTAATTTTTCATATTGATCAACATATTCACTTCCACGACCAACAGTATCTGAATTAAAAGTATATTCTTTTACAATATCAGTTAATTGTTGCCACGCCCCATCATGTAAAAAAACTAAAAGTTGTTTTTCTAAATACTTAATACTTACTTCTGACTTTGCACCATCAATTGAAATTCTTTGGAGTACATTAAACCACTCTCCTTCTGTTGCAATGGTTTCAAAAATCGCAATAACAGCCTGTTTATGCGTTGGTAAATACGGAGAAATTGGAGAACTAGGTTTATCCACCCAATGCGTCACTTTGTTATGACGTGTCATTTGATAGATCAACATGCCTTTTGCATCAGGAGTAGCAGATTTCAACCATGGTGATTGTCGTTTAATTTTATTCGCCAGATCAACCGAGTTTTCCGCAATGGAATATTTCATATTAAACTTTTGGAATTCCCCGGTAACATCATTTAAAGCTTGCGCTACTCTTGAATCACTCCCTAAAACAATGACAGCCAATCGACTTAAATTTCTAAAGGCGTCTTCAGCAATGAAGCCTAGTAATTTAAATTGCGCACGACTAAGTTGATAATGTACCCATCTTAGTACTTCAAGAACTTGGCTAAAATCAATTACAAAATCTAGCGCCCCTTTTGCCCCCAATCCAACACATAAAGCAGCCTTTGCTCTAAAACGGAATTGATTTCGCTCTAACCAATAAAATAATTTAAAATTTACCCCTGCCCCTAAACCTGCACTTACAGCAAAATCAACAGCTAAGCTCGCTAAAGGTTTAAAATCTTTAGCTTCCGGTGAAAGCCATTGAAATTCACCCGATGGTTTGATACCTGCCTCAGCCCCAGCAAATGCCTCAATTTGCCCCTCAGAACTTGCACCACTACCAGGAATAATACTTTCATCACGATCCATTGGTACAAATCTTGGGCGGTTTTCCCCCATATTATTGGCGAGTGAAGGATTTCGGTTTCGCCTACCATTGGCAGCTAATTGTTGTTGACCATCTTTACTGTAGCTGATCTCTAAACCAATTCCTGCGGCCACTTTTGCACCAGCAAAACCATAGAGCTCCATGCCAACAATAAACCGGAATGCCCCTAAATCAATATCTTCAAAGTTCAGCATCCAACCTTTATCACAGGGAATAACATAGGTAGTTTTTGCTTTCCCCTCAAACAAAACCAGCTTACCTTGGGCATTCACATTTGCCTTAGCATTCACTTCCCCACTTTCAGGTTTCCAACTCGCACTTGATGAGAAACCAGCACCACCAACACATCTTAACCATTGAGATTGAATATCTACCGTTAAACTATCTGAAAGTTTAATTTGTTCAACAAAACCTGCACTAAAAGCAGAGAAGTCCCAAACCTTTATTCCAGTTTGCTTGGAATATTTAGCTAAATCTAGACTGACTTTTTTAAACTCATTATGAATAGCCTGTTCATTAATTTTCTTAAAGTCTTGCTTTATATCTTTAAGCTTCTTTAATTCAGATCCTAAGACTGTAACCTTAAAACTTTCTTTATTCTTTTTCTTTTGTTGTAATTGCATATATCTATCAGTACGTAAATATCGACGTCTGAAATCAAACTCTTGCGTGTTACCACTTGGATTTTTCTTTTGGCGTGCCTCAAAAGTAATAACCTCTGTCAAGTCAGCCGCTTTTTTGAAGTTTTTATTTAGCTCCTCTTCAATTTTCTTCTCTGCTTCTTTTATTTCATCTTCTGCTTTTTTAACACTAGAAACACTACCAGATTTTATTGCCTCTGCTAATTTATTTTTAGCATCAAAAGAATTACCAAATAATTTATCTAATTTTGAACTTTCTTTTTCAAACTCAGCATAGTCCTCTGCCGAAAGAACAATCATTTCCTCTCTATGCATATTTAAAATAACAGGAGGTTTTCCATTTCCCTGTAATGTTACTGTCGTATTCTCTTTTTGCTTAGTGGTTTTAGCAACAGATTTTAATTGAACGGTGACATAATTATTTTTACTAATTGTGGTGAAATGTTGTATATCTTTTTTATCTGGCTGGACATCCATATTTATAAACTTAAACTTTACAAATATAACTTCACCTTTTGGTGAATACAGAGGTGGTGTAAAACCATTTTTATCTACGATTTTCACTTTGACATTCGGTAAACTAATTTTCTTTTCTTTACCCTCTTTGTCAAAAGTGAAAGTTTCAAATGAAATATTATCAGATAATTTAGAGCCTCTAAAACCTTCTATTTTATAGCGGTAATATTGCTTAATCTGATATTCTATCGTGGTTACTCCTTGATTTTCTTGTTTTATCTGAATGCCTGACGCACCATTTATATTGATGGCCTTTTCCCATTCAGAATCATTTCGCTTAATCCAAAGATCATATTCTCCAACTGGCAAATACATTTCTTTGGTAAAACCCTTCATATCAGTTCTGTCTTCTCTGTTATGAACGAGGGTTATACTTTCTTGTGTATCTTTATACTTTGCCATATTTTTCGCTATTGCTTGGCCAGTAATCTGAGTGTTCTTCTTATATATGGATTTCATATCCAATGGCTGCACAAGAGGCTTAGGACTTTTTGTACTCGCTATTGCTATAGCTAGTTTATTTGCCTCACCAGGTCTTCTACCCTTTTCCGTTACAGAATAAAGCATGCCATGACAAGCAATCGCATCATTATCAGGCAACACGTTAATAAATAGTTTTAATTTAATCTTATTCATCACTTATTCTTCTTCAAAAGTTACAAAACCATCATGAACATGATCTTCTAAGCTAATCTGGATTTTCTGAGGTCCTTTGGTTGTGATTTTCTGGGTTTTACCCTGACCATCCGTTACACCACTAACCATTTCTCCGTTTTGTAAAATCATCAAATACTTCTTATTTTTCAAAGGATTTCCATCCAAATCTTTCGCTATATAAGTTAAATGGTAGTCAGGTAACATCGCCAACTCAGGACTTTGCGTTGCCACCTTAGCCCCTCCCATAAACAAGTGCTGCCCAGCCTTCACCTCAAGCTTACCACCCGTGACTGGGAAAATGCCTGAACCATTCAGCTTAACTTGAGATCCGTTTGCTGTCAGATTAATCTCAGTTGGGCTAGTAATAAAGACCGTGTCTTCAGTTGAAGTAATCTGTACGCCCTTTCGAGCAATGACATCTAAGGCATCACCTTGTGCCTGAATTTCAACTTTACCTTGACCAGCAAAAAGCCGAGCACCTTCTTGCGCGGCAAACAGACTTATTTTTTGACTCGCATGACTCACTATATTCTTTTGCGTACTAATATTAATACTATCTCCAGCACTTTGAGTGAGCTGTCCATTTGCACTAAGGTGTATATCTTCATTACTACTTACAGCAATACTTTTTGGAGATGCCAGCAGCATCACTGCTGATTGAAACTCAGCAGCCTTTTTAGGATCTTCTTGTTTAAGAACTTCTAAAAAAGTCTGAATATTCTCAAGCATATCTAACGGGTCAGTTTGCTGATTTTTAGCTACTTCACTAAGTGCCTTGGCATTGTTAAGGCCACCTTCGATTTGCTGTTTAGCCTCATTTGCATCAAGATGTCCGCCTTGAGCTTGATCCTGTTTGTGGGTACTAACGAGTAAGCCACTACCAGCTCTTACCGCACCCCACTGGTCGGTTCTAAGTTCAAAACCTTCACCTCGGCCTTCGCTTTCTGGTTTGTCTTTTGGATGGCTTAAGTTACCCAAGTTGAGTTGGCTTGCAGCATGGCTACTTTGTAGTTGGGCACTGATTTGCCCTGTGGTGTCATCAAAGCGTAGCTGGTTAAAACCTTTGCCGTCGACTTCTTCGGAGCGAATGCCACTCAGTTTTTTAGTATCAGGTAACTGGCCTTTCTGATCGAACTGAGTTGGGTGACGTTCAGCCTCATGAATACGCCCCACCACAAATGGACGGTCAATGTTGCCGTCAAAGAAGTCGATGACCACGATCTCACCCACACGTGGTAAGAAACGTGCACCATAACCCGCGCCTGCCCACGGGGTGAGTACATCTACCCAAGCAGAGTCGGTGTCATTGTCGTTACTTCCTGCTCCACCATCATGGCTATGGTCGTCAGTTCGGGTAAATAGGAAGCGGACTTTAATACGCCCCCATTGGTCAACATGGATACTTTCGCCGTCCAATCCCACTACTCTAGCACGCTGCGGGTAAGCGGCTGGACGGTGCTCTAACGGATGATACTCAGGAACAGTTTTAATATTTCTACGCGACAAGATGAGTTCATTACCCTGACGCTCAGTCTGGTCATTTAGCCCTGATTGATTGTTTTGCCATTGGCTTTGACTAAAAAGTTGATTGATTTGCTGTTGCAAATCTTTAGGCAAATTATTTTGCAGATAGAAGCTTTTCCCAACAATCAGAAACTCTTTGTCTGATCCGTTATGCGTATCTATTTCTGGATGTTCATCCAATTCAAACCAATAGCCAACTTGCGCATCACGTACCGTAGTTTGTGCACGGAAATATTTTGATTGAAATGCATAATAATCAGATAGATTCTGATTGAGTTTTTCTAACTGCTGGTGGCCTGATGCAGTGGCTTGGTCTTCCCCATTTAAGTCTTGCATCCAAGCAGGACTGATATGCCATGCCTGTTCTAAACTTAAACTCGCATTATCCTGATTAGCACTATGACTATGCTTTGACTGAACACTACCCATGCCTTCTTCTTGACTTAAAGCATCAGCCTGCCAGCGTTGCACATGCACGGCTGTAGATTGCAAGCTTCGAGTTGGCACAAGACTCGTCATACTGTCTTGTTGTTCAACTGCGCTACTGCGGTGATAACGGATATTTCTTCGGTCTAATGCTAAATATGATTCATTATTATCAATTAAACGTAATTTTTGCGGTTGAATCTCATCCGAGCTATCAGCGACCCAAAGCTGAGTTTCATCAACCAACCAGTTAATGCCTTCACTACGCCAAAGTCGAGTTAAAAACTCATAATCCGTTTCGTTACTTTGCAGGATAAAAGGTCGAACATCGTAGTCTTCGGTTAGACCTTTTAAATCCAAAGTTAAGCCAGAAGCAAACAACGGGCTTTTGTTCTGCCACTCAGTAAATAGAATTTCAGTAATGTCCCGTACACTTTTATTCATAAATACACGGCTATTTCGGCGTTTATACCATAGCGCGGTCGGGTCTTGTAATCTCAGTTTATAGAATGTTAATGAACCATCACTCTGCCCCTGACTGGCTTCTGTAATAATTCCTGTAGTTCTAAATAATTGCCCCTGATCAGTTACTTGATCGACTGCAACCTGACAACCAATAAATTGTTTTAATGAAATATGGGCATTGGTAGAAAGACAAAATAAATCGGCAGTCAGTCCTTCATTTAACTGATGCTGCCCTTCGATAATTTGTAAAAAGACTTGAGTATTCAATGATGGATTAGAAAACTGAACATGAAGCACGCGTTTTTGCGAGCTGATACCCAAATCTTCTAGAATTCTATGTATATGAGATAACATCTTTTTTATGAAAACTTTGTCAGGATTGGCATTATTTTATAAAATACAGAAACATCTGTCTATTTTATAAAGAAAAACTTAACCATATGAATACAAGAGTGAATGAAGATAATAAACGTAATAAAGATATGAAGTGAATTAAAAACTTACGCTATTAATTCACTTTTAAAAGTTGTTAATATTTTAGTATTCTAAGAAATTAATTTTTAATTTAAATTTATTAATAGCATCCACAAATTTTTGACTTACTACATAGATATAAGGTTTATCCGTATCTCTAGCAATAAAAAAGTCATCTGTTACAAGATCTTTTTTTATGAAGTCATCCTCATCTAATAAATTGTTTTTTCTCTTAATATACATAGCATAAATATCTACCTCTTTATTCCTCACATAGCACTTATAGAAATCACACTCATCTTCAAGAATTTCTTTCATTTCATTAAAAAATCTTTTTGAAAATAGTAAAATTCCAGAAGATGAATAATAAAAATCAGTCTCTAATATCTCATTTAATTGATCAGAAAAAATATTATCATAATCTAAATTTATTCTAGGATTTTTTAAAAATTGATTACTTAAGTCAAATTTAAAATAATCAATGACAATTTCTTGCTTCCCTTTCAAATCAAAAGAAAAATCTCTACCAATATACTCAGATGGATAAATTGTATAAAAGCTCATAAAACCTACAAACTAGTTAAAAAGTCATGAATATTTCAACTATATATTAATTAACATTCAAAACTTTCAGAGTATTTGACTGTTAATTTTTTAATTACTTACAATTAAATAAAGTTTTTTTCATAAAAAATATTATTAAAAAAGCTATTAACTGAATCCCCAATTTTGCAAAAATAGTCATCATAACCACCATAAAACTTAAATGATGGATCTATAAAATATGTTAAATGTTCACTATAGCCCAATCGAATTGGTAAAAGGTCACTTCCTGCCTTTAATGAATACTCTTCAAATATCCAGGCAGGATCTATACCTTCTGTTGCTTTAATAGAATTAAAATACGAAAAATCTTTTTCTTTTCCTCTATATGCCTCATGAGCTATATTTAGTCCATTAAAACTTTGGACAAAAACTATAGCAGAATTAAAAATTTTATATTTATCCGCTTTCCATGCTTCTATGATGTGTTCACTATCTATTTTTCTTCCTGTATACCAACCGCAATTGACTAAATATTCCTCAATATTGGCACTTAAATCAAAATTGGATTCTTGCATCCAGTTCTTTCCTATTAATGCTTTATATATTAAAGAGGGGTTCACCCCCAAAATTAGTAACGTGTTCACTACCTAAATATTATTAGATATAATATTTGATATATTTTCCTTTAAACTTTTTATATCTCCACACTCTTTTTCAATTATAGGTGAGTCCCAATTCATATCTTTTATCAATACAATTTTAAAAAACCATCTACCTCTAGATCTGGATACCACCCGACATCCAACATTTTATTGTTATTAAAAGAAATTTGTAATAAATCTTCAGACAAGTCAAAAACTGTATCTTCATTTATTTCAAAATTATCATCAATCCAAGAA
Source organism: Acinetobacter sp. GRABPA_MV_2 (assembly GCF_056725885.1). Lineage (NCBI taxonomy): Bacteria > Pseudomonadati > Pseudomonadota > Gammaproteobacteria > Moraxellales > Moraxellaceae > Acinetobacter > Acinetobacter sp. GRABPA_MV_2. The sequence continues at coordinate 97,259 of NZ_JBWZNA010000007.1, read as the reverse complement.
ATGGAGTCATGACTAACAACTCCATCTTTAATATCAATATTCCACCAAATATTCATTTTCCACTATTAAGCCTAATATTTATGTAATTACTTAAACTGAAGCCTTACTTCATGTCTTTTCCTAATAATTACTTAAAAATACTCTATGATATCTAATTAATAATTTAAATTAATCATTAGATATCATAATTATATTCTTTTAAATTTACTTTCCGGCCTCCCAGAAATCTATATTCTCCAATGCTCTTTCAATATCAGACATATTATCCACACCTAGATCATTATTAAATTTACGAGATAAAACTTTTCTAACATTAGCTAACCTATCACACACATTATTATTATCTATAAAATTAGTGGTTTCTTTTGCATATTCTTCATAAGAATTAGGCAGAGTTTCAGCATAATAGGACCCAATTTTATGTAATGAAATTAATATAAACTCTATCTCTTGTAAAACACTCAAGACTTCATCACCTGTATATACCAATTTTTTGTTAGCTTCTAACATTACCTTCTCCTATTAACAACTAAATTACACGGATTAATTACATCACCTTTAATGGTAAGTTCTTCTCTATGGTAACGTGGATTCTTAACCCATTCAGTTCTACTTTCTAAAACATCAAACTCAACATAATCTCTTCCTTTACCTTGTTTAATCTGATACTTGTCTTCAGCTTCAATTTGAGATAAAGGTTTTTTATTCGCTGGCTCAACATATACTCTATTATTATCTACAGCAAGTATTTTCTGTGTAAGTTCAATTGCATTCGAACCCTTTCTATTCGTGTAGTGTCTTACACGAATCATCTTACCAATTGTACAGGTAGTATTATTATTTTCTTTTTGACTATTCCCTTTTTTAGGTGATAGACCAAAAGGATCAACCCAGCCTACTGGATTCGGTACATAAGAATACACATTAAATCCACCCAATAATCCAATCGGGTCTTTACTAATAAACCGCCCTACATACGGCGAATAATAACGATAACGGTTGTAATGAAGCCCTGTTTCGCCATCAAAATACTGACCTTGGAAACGAATGTTATTACTAATAATTTCTGAATTTTCAAAGAAATCTGACTTAGCCCGTTCTACCTTACACTCACCCCAAGCTTTATATTGAGCTTTCCAGACAATGGCGCCTGTCTGGTTACTCATTTCTTGCGGTGTACCTAAATGGTCACAGTGATAGAACCATACATCATCAAAACCTTGGCTTTGTTTTACCGTATTCCATAGTGGATCTTTATAAATACTATATGTTTTATCTGACCAGTCTTGGGTTTGATGTAGCTCAATGGGGTGATGATACGCCGCTTGTAACAAAGGCACGAAACTATCTTTTTCGTAGAAATAGTGTTTTGTTAAATCAGCACTAGATTCATACGCTAAAGTATCACCATCCCAACCATAAATAATGTTCTGCTCTTGACCTGTATGGTGATGCTTACTGGTTTTTTGAATACGTCGACCTAAAGCATCGTAACGATAATCCGCCGTGTATTGATTGTTTCTACTACGAACAAGACGTCCCAACACATCCCACTCAAGATTTAAATCACCTTGTGATGACTTTTGTCGAATCAGCTGCCCAAAAGCATCATATTGATATTGCTGGTCAAGATATTCTTGTACGACGTTATTGACTAAGCGGTTATAACCAAGACCATTTTCAGTGGCAATATGTTGTGAAGATTGCTCTTTGGTACTGTTATATCGATCTAGAATATTACTTGCTGGGTCAAAATTAAATGTCTCTTTTCCAAGTTTACTGGTTGCCTCTAATAAACGCCCAACAGGATCATATTTATAATGAATGGTTCCACGACGAGTATCCTTAATGAGCGTTAACTCACCTGTTTTATCGTAGTGATATAAGCGTTCAATCAATTGATTGGTATTCTGGATGGCATTATTTTGAGTTTGGGCCTGATAGCCTTTGTCATGTCCATTCAACATTAATTGCTGAGTTAAGCGCCCGACCTCATCATAACGTTGTTGTTGACTAAGACCATTTGCATAGTGTCGTAATGTCTCTCTATGTAAATCATCACGCTCAAAACTAACAACATCTTCACCATTTAAAGCCATGCCATAGACATGTCCACTTCCATAAGTGAGCCAATCTATTTTCTGCCCATCTGGTCGGATGGTTGTGGTTCGATTATTTAATTCATCATAAACATGTTTCCACACAGCAGTTTTCTGAGTTACAACATCTTGATGATGTTCTTTAATTAAATTGCCTGCTGCATCATAAAACCATTGCAAGTTAGTTTCGGCATTTTTAGCCTGAACTAGATTACCTAAGCCATCATAGGAAAATTCTTCTGTTTGCTTTTCTTCAAGCTCTTGCCCTTGATAACCATACCCTGCTGTACGTTGTTCTAAACGTCCCATGCTGTCAAAAATAAATTGCTGAATACGGTCTTTAGGAGCAGCGCGATCTTTGAAATCTTGACCATAGGCAGAAGCGACTTCAATGCTACTAGTTAAACGACCATTATATTCATCGTACGTATAAACAGTTTCTTTGCCATCAAAATCAATTTCTTTTACTAATCGACCCGCAACATCATAAATAAATTCATAACTTGCACCATTTTCATTAGTTAAACGTTTTAAGCGACTCAAACGGTCCCATTGATATTTTAAGGTTTGATTTAATGGGTCAATACGCTTAGTAATTAAACCAGCCGCATCATATTCATAACGTGTCTGCTGGCCTTTAGGGTCAATATGAACTAATAATCGACCTTCTTCATCATGAATAAAATGCTCTTCAGCTCCATCAGCGTGTTTAATTTTCTCGAGTTGTCCAAAAGCATTCAGCGGTAAGCCTTTTGCTAGAGGCTGTCTTGGTTCAGCAGTTAATTCCGTATAGAAATATTCAACTTTTTGCTTTAAAGCATTTTCAATAAATTTGACACGCCCGCGATCATCATAATGCCAGTGCGTTTCTTTACCAGAACAATCTGTATAAGTAACCAAGTTCCCTTGATCATCATATTTAAGTGTCTTCTTACCGCCTTTAGCATCTTTAATGGAGGTTACCAATCCCATCGCATTATAGGTATAGGCTGTTTCATGCTTCAGCGGATCAATTTCTTTAATTATATTTCCTGAAGCATCGTATTCTTTAAACCAACGCCCCTGTTCAGCGTCAACAAAACCGGTCAGATTATCTTTTTCGTCATATTCATAATAAAAGGTTGAGCCATCGGCCTGAACCATACTTAAGACATTACCGCGTTCGTCGTAGGTATACGATGTTTCAGTTCCATCTGTAGCAATATGCGATGTTATATTTTTTGCTTGGTCTCTAAAGAACCATTCTTGCAAATTGTCTGGATAAATAATTCGATAGGTATAACCAGTAATACCATAATAGTATTCAGTCACGTTACCATCAATATCCATGACTGAAGTTACGCGAATGTTTTCATCCCAATCTAATTTAGTCGCAGAGCTATAATCATCAGCCCATTCCTCTATAGCCTTAGAGCTTGGTAAATTTCCATCCCACTTTAAGTTCATTCCTCTTTGAGTAAGATCGGTATAACGAGTCAATAAGTGAGCTTGGTATTGATATTCATAAGAAGCAGCAAACTCATTGGTTGCCTTAATTAAATCGCCTTGCTCGTTATATTGATATGCTGATAGTTGTCTAATGAGTTGACCATCTTCAACCAACCAAGCTGCAACAACTTTCTGCATATCATTAATTTGTAATGCAACATGCGCCAGTGTTTGTTGTTGCTGTTTAAATATAATGTCGGATAAATAGCTATCACCATTTTCTAATTCATGGTCATAACGCAGCCCAATACTAAATCCATTTTGACGTTCAATGGAGACTAAACGAAACTCATTTTTATATTTTTGATAGAAGCGAGTTTCTGAAACACCATATGAAATTGCTCTAATTTCAGGTGAGACAACTGTATAAGTAAAAGTTTCTACTTCATCATAGTAACTCTGCCCAACTTTTAGCTCTGGTAAGCGAACAGGACGGCCATCGCTGCCAATATACTCCCAGCCCTCTTGCTCAATCGGTTCTTTAGGTTCATTAATGTTGTAACGAGAACAACGAGCAATCTTGGTTGTAAAAGGTGTAATCCACCGCGCTCCGAAAATCGATTGATCATATTGATATAAGTTTGATACATACGTTCTCGAAAATTGCTCTAGCAATAATGGATGAATTTGTGCATCGGTATGATTTAAAAATTCAGTACCCATGGCAAAGGTAATCGATCGTTTAGTCGCCCCCCCTTTACAGTTTTTACATGCATTCGCATTATGAGTCGCAGCATGTTCAGTATTTGCCTTTTCTAACTTATCATTCTTCTTGTCATGTCTGACTTGTGTGGTTTGGGTTGGCTTAACTTGGCCGGAGGCTTTTTTTCTAAATCTGGCATTACTTAAACGTAATATTTCAAATAACCAACCAATTGTTTGCGGCTGCGCTGTATTTCCCAAGCCCTTAATTTTAGTATTGGCAGTGATACCAATTTTATTAATCGTTGCACCCACATTTAATATCGGCTGCTTTAAATGTGCTGGAACTAAAGAGGTAACAACTTTAGCATTGGAGTTTGCTCCTGTTTTAATAAGAGCTTTTCCCAAGTTTTCGGTCATGTAAACCAAGTTTTTTCCAGCTCGTGTTAAGTCACCACTTTTTATTCCTTTAATAACACCAGCAGCTTGCTGTTGAGCTCGGTTTGCATTTGACCCCGCATTTGTAAATACTTGGCCTTTTGTTACAACTCGAACAATTCCACCATTAATTTGTGTTGTGGCATTTTGGACGGTTCCACCACAAGTGGCTAAAATTGAATTTAACTGTTGTAGGCCTGTTTTACAGAATTTATCAATTTGTCCAGCAACCTGATCATTTAAATGATTGGAGATCACTACGATAACTGCTTCTCCTAAAGCAGCTTTACCCACACGTTTAACTTCTTGACGGACTAGAAACAGGGCTGGACGAGCAGACATACGAATTGCTGTTGTTCCTGGTACAGGTGCAATCCCAATAAGGTCAATACCCATTGTGGACCAATCCATAATATCGGCATTTTGAAAACCTTTATCGTAGATATAGCAAATGTCGGAAACCACATCGATAGCAGCCATCACATTTCCAATAATTGGAACTGTCCCCATTACACTGGCGAGCAAGTCTAATGTCACAATTTGATGCGTATGACTCTTTAACCAATTATCTATTTTTTGTTTTGAATGACTAACATCTTTAATAGCAACTTCTGTTAATGGCTTAACAACTTCTGTTTTTCCAGACATTTTCTTTCTCTATGAATTCTTTTTAAAAGGACTTTGCAAATATTGAGGAAGCGCGTTAGTCAGCAAACTACCGCTATCAACAGAACTTAATTTGCTGAAGTCATTTATTTTTTGAATTGATGCAAGATCAATATTACTCCCTATTTTTTGACCTACTTCTGAAATAGGTAAAAAGCTTTTCACTTGATCAGTTACTAATCCCTGCGCCTCTGTTTTTAATATTGGCATTAAAGCCTTTGCTCCTTCAGATTTTATGCTTTGTGCAGTTTGAATATTTTTCATAATATTCGCAGGATTGGTTAATTGTTTAGATAATTCACCGAGTTTGGACTGAGCTGTTTTACTCATTTGTGCAATTAAGGAATCTGATTGCTCATTATCCGCGTCATTCTTATTTGGCCACTCAACTGGACGTTTAAAGTCACTTGCTGCATCCCAAGGATCACGGTGATCTGGTTCGAAGAAAACTTTTACTGCTCCTGTTGCTAAGCCAGAAACTCTTGCAAATCCCTTATCATCTAACTTGCCAGTGACTTCTTTTCCTAAGTTGTCAACAACCGTATAACTTCCACCTTTAACAAACTCACCATGCGCATAATCATGGATGAGCTCTAAATTTCCTGGGCTACGTTTGGGCGGAGGCGGTAGTGAAGAACTAAAATTCGCACTTCCTCCTCCCATAAATAAATGCTGCCCAGCCTTCACCTCAAACTTGCCACCAGTGACAGGGAAAATTCCCGAGCCATTAATCTTGATTTGAGATCCACCCGCCGTGATAACGATTTCTTTAGAAGCACTAATTTCAATTTTGTCTTCTGTTGAAATAATCTGCACAGCTTTACGGGCAATTAAATCTGCTCCATCGCCTTGTGCTTGTATCTCAACTTTGCCTTTGCCTGCATAAAGTCTTGCCCCTTCTTGCGCTGCGAAAAGGCTGATTTTACTTTGGGCATGTGCAATCAGGTTCTTTTGAGTGGTCAGGTTAATACTGTCTCCAGCAGTTTGACTTAACTGAGCATCTGCACTGAGGTGAATGTCTTCATTACTGGCTAGAGCAATACTGTTAGGTGCAGTTAATATCATCAAGGCTTGCTTAAAAGCGGCAGCTTTGTCTTGATCTTTTTCTTCAATTTGTTCTATGAACGTTTTTAAGTTCTCAAGAACTTCCAATGGATCAGTTTGCTGATTTTTAGCTACTTCACTGAGTGCCTTGGCATTGTTAAGGCCACCTTCTATTTGTTGTTTGGCCTCAGCTGCCTCTAGATGTACACCTTGGGCTTGGTCCTGTTTATGAGTGGTAACGAGTAAGCCGCTACCCGCTCTTACCGCGCCCCATTGATCTGTTCTTAGCTCAAAACCTTCACCTCGGCCTTCACTTTCAGCCTTGTCTTTTGGATGGCTTAAGTTACCGAGGTTTAGTTGGCTTGCTGCATGACTACTTTGTAGCTGGGCACTGATTTGGCCTGTCGTGTCATCAAAACGGAGTTGGTTAAAGCCCTTACCGTCGACTTCTTCTGAGCGGATACCACTGAGTTTCTTGGTATCAGGTAACTGGCCTTTCTGATCGAACTGGGTTGGGTGACGTTCAGCTTCGTGAATGCGTCCCACCACAAATGGGCGATCAATATTGCCGTCAAAGAAATCGATCACCACGATCTCACCCACACGTGGTAAGAAGCGTGCACCATAACCTGCCCCTGCCCAAGGAGTGAGTACATCTACCCAAGCGGAGTCAGTGTCATTGTCGTTACTTCCTGCTCCACCATCATGACTATGATCATCTGTTCGGGTAAACAGGAAACGGACCTTAATACGTCCCCACTGGTCAACATGAATGCTTTCGCCTTCCAGCCCCACCACTCTAGCGCGCTGTGGGTAAGCGGCTGGTCGGTGCTCTAGCGGGTTATATTCAGGGACAGCTTTAATGTTGCGTCGAACCACGTTCAGCTCAGCATAGTGGCGCTGCTCTGGGTTTTGGTTGTCGAGCTCGGCTGCCTTGAGCTTGTCTTTTGGTAATAAGCGCTCAAGTTGCTGTTGTAATTCTTTCGGTAAATTATTCTGGTTATAGTAGTGCTTGCTTAAGATTAAGAACTCTTTATCGGCACTGTCATGTTGGTCAAGTTCTGGGTGGTCATTGAGTTCAAACCAGTAACCGACCTGTGCATCACGGACATTGCCTGAAACGGTAAATTGTTTAGAACTCAGGTGATGGTAAGCATTAATGTACTGGTTGAGCTGTTCAATCTGGCTATTGCCTGAAGCTGTAGCTTGATCTTCACCGTTTAAGTCCTGCATCCAAGCGGGGCTAACGTGCCATGCATCTTCAAGGTTTAGGCTGGCATTGTCATAGTGTTCGCTGTGCTGCTGCTTACCTTGTACACTGCCGCTGCCTTCTTCTTGTTGCAGGGCATCGGCTTGCCAGCGTTGCACATGAACAGAGGTTGGTTGTAAACGGCGCTCTGCCTTGACTTGAGTAATGGTATCAAACTGTTCCGTGGCACTGCTGCGCTGGTAGCGTAAGTTACGGCGTTCAAGAGCTTTATAATTCTGATTTTCATCAATCAAACGTAACACTTGTGGCTGAATAGAAGCATTCGGATCAGCGACCAAAAGCTGTGATTCATCGACTAACCAGTTAATGCCTTCGCTACGCCACAAACGGGTTAAGAATTCATAATCACTTTCGTTTGACTGCATCACAAATGGACGCACATCGTAGTCTTTCGTTAAGCCAGATGTGTCGAGTGTTAAACTTGAAGCAAACAGCGGACTTTTCCCCTGCCATTCTTTAAACAGAATTTCGCTAATATCGCGCACGCTTTTGTTCATAAACACGCGGCTATTACGGCGTTTATGCCAAAGTGCAGTTGGGTCTTTTAAGGTTAAGTTATAAATGGTGAGTGAACCGTCACTTTGCCCTTGGCTCGCTTCGGTAATAATTCCTGTTGTTCTAAAAAACTGCCCCATGTCAGTGACTTGATCGACGGCAACCTGACAGCCAATAAATTGTTTTAATGCAATATGCGCGTTTGTCGACAGACACAGTAATTCAGCAACGCTACCTTGGTTGAGCGTATGTTCGCCCTCGATGCGTTGCAAGAAAACTTGATTGTTTAATGATGCGTTGGAAAATTGCACATGAAGAACGCGGTTCTGTGCGACCAACCCTAAACTATCTAAAATTTGAAATATTTTATGGGACATCATTATTATAAAAACTGAGTCATAATCATCGATATTTTATAAAAAACAGACAGAATTGTCTATTTATATAAAATAGCTTATCTTCCCTTAACTTACATACTTTTTAGTTTATCTAAAAGAAAGATGGGACACCAAAAAGTCTATAAATGCTCTCGTTTTGGCCGATAAATTAGAAGTATTAGGATAAAGTAATTGAATATTTTGTAGCGGTAATGAGAAATCGGGAAATAATCGAATTAACCGGTTTTGTTGAATATCTTCATCAACTAACCATGCTGGGCAAATCGCAATACCTAAAGATGAGAGAGCCATTTGATGAATTGCAGTGACCGAGTTTGATTCATACTGACTTCGAATAAAAGGTAATGAATATTGCTCACCTAAACTATTTTCCAAAATATATTGTGAATCTTGCCAGTTCAATAATGTGTGACCAATCCACGGAACATTTGCTAAATCAGATATATTTTCTACAGGATGGTTTTGTATAAATTGTGGAGTAGCAACAATATAAATTGGATATTCCCCAATTTTCCGAGTTTTTAGAGATGAGTTTTTTAAATTCCCTAGGCGAATAACCAGATCTAATTTTTCAGTGATTAAATCATCGAGAGATGAATTAAATGAATACTGTAAACGTAAATGTGGGTAAAGCCGACAAAACTCAGGAAGTAAAGGCAAAATGAAACGTTGGCCAAATTCATTGGTAGACGAAAACCGTAAAGTGCCTGTAATGCTTGTACCTAAGTGTTGGCTTCGCTCAAATGCCTCATCAATCTGAAGTTGGATTTGTTTAAAATCCTCATAAAAACGCTGACCAATTTCAGTTAATGCAATATTACGGGTATTGCGAATTAATAGGCTTGTATTGAGCTGCTTTTCTAATTGTTTTATATCGATACTCACCATTGATCGGCTTAAGCCTAAAATTTCAGCAGCCTTGGTAAAAGAGCCAGAATCAACGACTTGTAAAAAACTGGTAATTTGCTTGAGGTTTTTTTGCACAATTAAGCCAATTGTTTAAAATTATCAAACAATGATTTTACTTCGCTTGCATCGACAATAAAAGAGCTGGATCTTACCCTGCCTGCACGGAGGTAGGTATGTCTTATCGATATAAAATAGCGACAGTGTTTTTACTTGGGTTCTTTATTGATTGCATCAACATTTTTATGTCCGCAATTGCATTGCCTAATATTGCATCGTCATTTTCAGTTAGTCCATCCATGGTCGCTTGGGTAACAAATGCGTATATTCTCGGCCTCATTTTAATTATGCCCATGAGTTTATGGTTAGCCACCAAACTTGGGAACCAAAAGTTATTGTGTTATTCGATGCTTTTATTCTCGATAAGCATTTGCTTTATTGGCTTTAGTGAATCGATTTATAGCTTAATTTTTTGGCGATTTATTCAAGGCGTAGCTGGAGGTTTATTAATTCCAGTCGGGCAAGCACTCGTATATGCCTTATTCCCGAACCAAGAACGCCAACGCATTTCTACCATGATTATGGCAATTGCGCTTATTGCCCCTGCATTTTCACCTGCGATTGGCGGTGTGATTATTGATTCATTGAATTGGCGATGGGTATTCTTATCTAACCTTCCTTTTTCTTTACTTGCATCAGCCCTAGCATGGTTCTGGATTAAAAAAACAGAGAATGTGTCGAGTGAAAAACCAGACATAAAAGGGTTAGTTATTTTTAATATAAGTCTGTTATGTTTGTTACTCTCCTTTTCATTTTATAGTGATTACCATAACGCCTCATTCGCTATAACTAGTTTTCTAATTTCAGTCGGAATGCTTATTTTTTATATTCGACATGCGAAAAACATTTCCCATCCTGTTCTTAATCTTGAGTTATTAAAAAATAAAAATTTACGTAATGCATTTATTGTCTATTACGCTGTTCCGGGTATTTTTACAGGCGTTAATTTACTCAATATTTTTAATTTACAGCTTAATTTCGGCTTTAATGCAAAACAAACTGGTTTATTCATGTTGCTCTATGCAACTGGGGCACTCACTGCCATGATTAGTGGTGGTCTGCTCTATCAACGGTTAGGAAAAAAGTCTCTTCTTATTATTGGAATAACCCTACATAGCTTTGGCATATTTCTTTTGTTTTGTATTTCAAACACAAGCCCTTTAAGCTTTTTAGTGATTTCATATTTATTGATGGGTATGGGTGGCGGTCTAAGTGCCAATATTGCCCAAATTAGCTCATTGATTGATTTTTCAGGCCAAGATTTATTACAAGGAAGTGTGCTCTGGAATATTAATCGACAAGTTTCATTTACTGTCGGTACTGTTGTTCTCATTTCGATATATAACTTGATGTCTAGCTCAAGCGATTTGCTTCGTTATCAACATACTTTTTTAATTGCAGCTTTGCTCTGTTTACTTTCACTCATTCCCATTTTAAAGGAGAAAACCCATGCCTAATCAAATGGATCAAGCCATTCAAAGTGTCATTGACCTACATGTTTTAATAGAAAATGTATTTACAGGAAAAAATGCAGAGCAAAGTCTAAGCCCGCTTTTAGATAGTTTTGATCAAAATTTTAAGATGGTAACGGTTCACGGTCAGAGTATTGGTTTCGCCGAAGTGAATAGTTTATTTAGTCAAAATATTGGAAAGAAACCCTCTTTAAAAATCGACATTATTAAGAGTACAGCTTTATACAAATTTGAAAATTATTGTTGGGTGCAATATCAGGAACATCAGCAAACTGATGAAACCGAGACAGTGCGTACCTCTACGGCCTGCATTAAAGTAGAAGATAAAAAATGTTATTGGGTGTATTTACATGAAACTTTAGTTCCCTCGTCTTCTTAACTCATCTGATGCACCTTAAAGATGGCACCTATTTTGCTTAACAATATTACGTTTTATGAAAATCGTAATACTGATCAAAATGGGGAGCTCTCGATATGGGTTATGTTGCAAAGGAATTTACGCGAAAGAACAAGCTGATTCTCAGTATTTGTTCTTTCGTGATTCCAATATGTCTTTGGTGCGCAATCAGTTACTTACCTTTTGTTTGGCATCCTCAAGTACAAATCACGAGTTCGGGAAGTGTTTCTTACTTACAAGTAGGAAGTCGCATTGATAAAAATGTGTTCTATCTCGAAGCACAAAATGCAGTCAATCGAAATTCTGCACCACCACAAGGTATTTTGGTTAATCCGATTTATTTACCCGCTCCCCATGAAGTCGCTAAGGCTTTGGTCACCGCCTTTACCACGCCACCTGAACAACCTGATTCACCGTGGTTTCATCAAAGTTTATGGCACAGTATTAAACTGGTTTTTTCAGCCTTTTTTATCTCTTCCTTGATTGGGATTCCACTGGGTATTTTGTGTGGTTTTTCTAAGCGTATATCCCTGTTAACAGAACCGTTTGTCGAATTTTTTCGTTACTTACCCGCACCTGCATTTGGTGCGCTTGCTGTGGCAATTTTAGGGATTAATGATGCGCCTAAAATTGCCATTATTGTGATTGGTACGCTATTTCAGCAAATTCTAATTATTGCCAATACCACACGAATGGTAGATCGAAGCTTAATTGAAGCTGGCTATACGCTTGGTACCAATAAGCTCAAAAGTTTATTTCACGTGGTGATTCCTGCGGCCTTACCTGATATTTACCGCGACTTACGTGTGCTATTGGGCTGGGCATGGACCTATTTAATTGTTTCAGAGTTGATTGGTACGACCTCGGGTATTACATGGTTTATTACCCAACAGGCACGCTATCAAAACTTTGACAATGTCTATGCAGCTATTTTGATTATTGGGGTAATTGGGCTGGTCTGTGATTGGTTATTAATGAAGTTAGGTGAGCGGATGTTCACTTGGAAAGTAGGAGCAAAATAATGAACGATTCAACATTTAACGCGCATGAATACTTTCAAAAAATTTATGACCGTCCTGTTATTTTAGAAGCTAAACAACTGAGCCAAGTCTTTAAGCATGGTCAAAGCGAACGCACCGTTTTAAATAAGCTCGATTTAAAAATTCATAAAAGAGAATTTATTTGTGTGATTGGCCCTTCTGGCTGCGGTAAGTCAACACTGAGCCGTGTTATCGCAGGTTTAGACCCATACCATAGTGGAGAAGTTTTAGTAGACGGCGAATGCATTACAGGTCCATGCCCTGAACGCGGCATGGTATTTCAGGGTTATACCCTTTTCCCTTGGAAAACTGTAAAAGAAAATGTGATGTTTGGTCCGCAAATGCGTGGGGCTAGCCAAATGACAGCCGAAGCTCAAGCACGCGAATGGATCAATATTATTGGTTTAGAAAAATATGAAAATCAGTATCCACATCAACTTTCTGGCGGCATGAAACAGCGGGTTGCGATTGCTAGAGCCTTGGTTAATCAACCTAAAATTTTACTCATGGATGAACCTTTTGGTGCGCTCGACCCACACACCCGTCAAAAAATGCAAAAGCACTTGATGGATTTATGGCAAAACATTGATATCACCATTATTTTTGTGACCCATGACATGGATGAAGCTATTTTACTGGCAGACCGAATTGTGGCACTCAAAGCCAATCCCGGTGAAATTAAGGAAATTATTGAAGTTAATTTACCCCGCCCACGCTCACTCGATTTAATGAGTACACCTGAGTTCAAACAGCTCCGTTCACGAGTTGATTATCTGGTACATGCTGAAGAAGATGAGCTTGACCCTGCGTTGCAAGACTTACCAAAAATACCGCGTATGACTCAAGTCAGTACAGAAAAATAAATCAGACACAAAAAAGCCCAAGTTCAACTTGGGCTTTTTGCTTTATGGAGCTTATTTGAGTTGTTCTATGAGTGTCGGATAAATCAGCCCATCTACATTTTGTTCAGTTTTATAAATACCATTTTCGACATTAAATTTATTGACGTGATAGCTAGAGCCATAAATTGAGTCAAAACCTTGAGATTTAGCAAATACTTTTTTATTGGCATTGATATCTAATAAATGCGTACCGCTGACCATCAACTCATATTGCTTTGGATCAACCCCTGAACGGTTTGCCATAATTTTAACCGCATCGGCATGGGTTGCAGGGTCATTAATATATTTAACTGTTTTATCCCACACCTGAATGACTTTTTTCCATTCCTCTTGATGAGCAGTTAAATGACTCATGTTGACTGTTAATGTGTCGTAAATTAAACCCGGCTTGTCTTTAGAGGTATAGATAATTTTAGAGCCTGCCACTGCTTTTAATGCCTGACCTGCAACAGGTTGCCAAACAGCAATAGCTGAGATATCGGGGCTATTAAACACTTGAGGTAATTGGTTCGTCGCTGAATTTACCAGCTTCACCTCATTCGCTTTAATGTTATGGTCAGTCAAAGCTGTTGCTAGCAAAAGATGATCAACCAAGCCTTTTTCGACACCGATTGATTTTCCTTTTAAGTCTTGAATGGTATTAATGCCCTCTTTTGCAATAATGACATCATTGCCCGCAGAATAATCCGTTGCCAAAATCATCATGCCTTGAGTACCGCCGGAAGCAGTTACCAAGTTATCGCCATTGGTGACCAACACAGCATCGAGCTGATTTGCCGAAAAAGCTGAAAGAGAAGCCGAATAATCAAACCATTTAAACTCTACATTTAGCCCTGCTTCTTTTAACCAGCCTTTCTCAATAGCCACTTGCCAAGCCACCCAGCCCGGCCAATCGCTATATCCAATGGTAATTGGTTTTGTATTTGCGGCTGCCTGAGTGTCTTGTTTAGCCTCAGGCACTTTAGCGGTATTGTCACACCCGCCCAATACAACTGCCGATAAAATAGATACGGATAACAACGCTTTTTTAATCATATAGAAACTTCCCCAACATTTTTACTAACAACGCTTTGAGCGGTTTGATTGAGTGACTGTATATAGGCTCGCCAGCCTCCAAAATGGCTAATATCGGTTGCATCTTGAATGGCATAAGCTTCGCAAATAAAGCCTTTGACCCATGTTCCATCTTTTAGTTTCAGGTTCCCAATACCAAGTGGTGCAGGCACTTCAGCCACAATGGCTCCAAAATTTGCTAAGGGAACATCCCACACTTCGACGTCAATTGACGTACCTGTCACGTCGCATTGCAGCCCCGGTTTTGGTGGCGTGGTATTTTTTAAGGCAAAGAGTTTATAAGTCTCTGCGGTCTGTGTTTTCTTAAGCAAAGTGGCATTGCGACTAGTGAGCTGAAAATTAAGCGGCATGCCTGTTAAGTGCGCTCCCACCACAGCTAGCTGCACTGAATGATTCGACTGGATGTTTATACTTTTTTGATAATGTTGAGTTGATTTACCTAAACCCAGCGATGTTTCGGCTTGCCAAAGCTGCGCAAAATTAGCCAGTGCCTGATCGTGCCAAGCTGGTGCAATAAAGGTTACTCCGCTTGGTAGGCCGTCTGCACGGAGTACATTGGGTAAGGCCAAAGCAGAAAGATCGGCAAAATTGACAAAGTTGGTATAGGCTCCCATGTGTGCATTTTTAGTCAACGGGTCGGCTTCAACTTCGGCAATGGTGTAAATGGTTGGTGCTGTCGGAACCATCAAGGCATCAAAAGGTTGTAATGCCAAATTAATTTTTCGAGCAAGCACGGCGCGGTTATATTCAGCTTGAAGTGCATCTGTTGCCTTGAATTTATCTGCCTGCGCAATAATTTGAGCAATGACTGGATGAGCCTTTTCACGTGTGGTCATGCGTTCAACGGCGACTGTTCTTTCAGCTACCCAAGCATCGTTATACAGTGCGGCAGCAAGCTCATTAAACGCACTGAAATCAATACTCTCAACTTCATAGCCCAGTTTTTTTACGCGCTCGACTGCAACTAAAAAAGCTTTTTCAGATTCAAGATCGCCATAAAACTCAAGCTGAGCTGGAATAGCTATTTTTCGTTTAGAAAACTGAGTCGGTACATTGGCTGGATGTACTCGTGAATATTCATCTGTTTCATCATAGCCCTGCATTAAATTCGCAATGGTCCACGCATCATCAATATGCAGCGCAAAAATAGAAATGACATCAATAGTTCGACAGGCTGGAATTAAACCTGTGGTAGAAAACCAGCCCTTTGTCGGCTTAAGGCCCACAATATTGTTATGGCCCGCAGGAACACGCCCTGACCCCGCCGTGTCTGTCCCCAAACTAAAAGGCACAATACCATTGGCAACCACCACTGACGAACCAGAGCTTGACCCACCGCTAATATATTCAGGGTTAAAACTATTTTTTACTGCACCATAAGGTGAACGAACACCAACCAGTCCCGTTGCAAACTGATCGAGGTTAGTTTTACCAACCACAATCGCCCCTGCTTTTTTCAGTTTGGCAATTACGGCAGCATCTTGGGTCGCTAAATATTGAGCTTCTTTACAGGCAGCAGTGGTGTGAAAGCCAGCGACATCAATGTTGTCTTTAACTGCAAATGGCACACCGTATAGAGGTAGGTCAGCAATATTTTGGTCTTTTAAAACATCAATTTGCGATTGGATCTGCTCGTTCGATGCAATTTCAATCCACGCATTATCATCATTTTTAATTTCTGCAACATAGCTAATCAGATCTGCAAGATAGATTTGCCCGTTTTGATATGCTGTTTTCCAGTCTTGAATTGTCCATAAATTTTTCAACACGCTACTCCTCATTTAGTCATTTTGCTGTATAGGCGGCATGACGGCATCCATCAGTTCTAAATGCCCTTTAATCACCCCTTTCAACACAATAAATTGCTGGCTAATTTGTCTAAGCTCAGAACTCGCGCCCTGCATTAACATGACTTGCAATATCTTTTGTTGGTCAAGCTGGATATGAAGTGAGCTAATCACCTGTGCTAAAAACTGTTGCTGTAAATCGACCAATTGATTACGCAAGGTCATTTGGCTAGCGTCATAAAGCAGCGTCAACGTGCCTACCATGACTTCATTGGCCTGCGCCTGCTCTGCAATCAGGTGTTTATTAATCATGTCGACAATGGCTTGCGAGCGACTTTCATAGTTCTGCTCGACAATTTTTTGATCGAGTGCGTTAAGTGTCGTTTCAGGTACGGTAATACTGATTCGAGCCAACTTTTGTTTTGCCACAGTCTTATCCTTTTGTTTTAGGCGGCTGATTGTTTTGCTTGATATATACGCCTGCACGTACGCTGAGCAATTCGACTAAAAAGGCTTTTAAAGTTGGCTTTGGTTGAACCACAGGTTTTACATCGTTCATATCGCACCTCTAGTTTGGTATTACCAAATTCAGTTTTTGTATTACTGATAAGAGATGCAGAAAATGTGCCAGTTTTTAAGTGTGGTTTGAGAGATTAAACGGGTATTTATGAGTGATTTTTGGGCAGGAAAAAGCCCCATGCACAGGGATGGGGCTAATATTTATATTTTTAAAAAGTTAATTTTTCATCTTATGACTGATTAATCATCGTATGTGCCCATAGCGATAAAGACTCTAAAACAGGCTTAAAAGACTGGCCTAATTCGGTCATTTCATAAACCACTTTAATCGGTGCTTTTTCACCATAAACAGTTCGAGAGATTAAGCCACTTTGCTCTAATTGCTTGAGTTGAAGGCTTAAGGTCATTTCTGTGATGGTTGGCATTAATTGATTGATTTCATTAAAACGTTTTGGCCCATCTTTTAGATAATACAGAATAACGCCTTTCCATTTTCCACCCACCAAATCCATAGCCATACTGATATGACATGGATAGGTTTTTCCATTCATGGTGATTTCACATTTATTTTCAGTATTTGCCATTTTTCATGCCACCTATCAACTTTGATAGTTATTGTACACCCATACTATAAAAATTATAGTGACTATGATTTTTATAGCTACAAGGCATTATTATGGCTTTACTTATTTTGGCCCATCCCTACTACGCTCAATCAATTGCAAATAAAACGATAGTGAATGAACTTATAAAAACCTATCCGGACCTTGTAGTCCGAGATATTTTTCAGCTTTATCCAGACTATAAAATTGATGTAAGTGCTGAACAAGAAGCGTTGCTACGCCATGACACCATCATTCTGCAATATCCTATGTTCTGGTTTAATATGCCGGCAATTTTAAAGTTATGGTTTGATGAAGTTTTTACTTATCAGTTTGCTTATGGCTCTCAAGGCGACAAATTAAAAGATAAAAAAGTCATTATTAGTATGACGGTCGGGCAAAAAGAAGCCGATATGGTGAATGACCGAGAAAACTTAGCGGATAGTTTTTTAAAAGCGGTTCAATATTCAATTCAATATACACAAATGCAGTTAAGCGCCACTTACTTGCTTTATGACGTTTCGCCTTTATCAGGTAATCCAGAGTCGAAAATTAAATTAGAAGCTGTTGAACATGGTCATAAAGTATTAAAGCATTTGACCGAAGCATAATAAAAAAAGAGAGCATCAATATTGATGCTCTCTTTGGGTTTAAGCGACAGGTGCTAAGGTAAATAGCACTTGTCCTGTTTTTACGGTTTGCCCTTTTTCAATGGTAATGGTTTCGACCTTCATACGTTCGGGCGCAATAATTGGAATTTCAATTTTCATTGCCTCAATCACCGCAAGAGTTGCACCTTCTTCAACAATATCTCCTGATGCACATTCGATTTTCCAGATTGACCCCGGCATGTGTGATTCGACTGTACAGCCTCCTTCAGGGATCACCACGGTTTCGCCATCATCTACAGCATCTAGGCTTTCAGAAATATATTCTTGCAGGCCTGCTTCGTGCCAACGGCGGCGTTCAGCCTCAAAGTTAGCTTGCTGTGTATCTTTAAAGGCTTGAATGCTGTCTTGATGTGTTCTTAAAAACTCGTTGTATTCTTTTAAATTGAGCACACCATCTTCAATACGAAGTTGTAGACGACCTGCCTTAAAGTCTTCTCGCATTTGCAGAAGTTCAGCCTCAGAAACTTCATAAAACTTAACTTGGTCAAAAAAGCGTAATAACCACGGTTTGCCATCTTCGAAGTCGGCATTTTTACGGTAACGACTCCACATTTGAGTGGTACGGCCAACAAACTGATAGCCACCCGGCCCTTCCATACCGTACACACACATATACGCTCCGCCAATACCGACGGCATTTTCAGGTGTCCAAGTTCGTGCTGGATTATATTTTGTAGTGACTAAACGTTGGCGTGGGTCGAGCGGTGTTGCAACAGGTGCTCCTAAATACACATCGCCTAAACCCATTACTAAATAGTTTGCGCTATAGACCACATCTTTAACCGCTTGCTTAGAAGCCAAACCATTAATACGACGAATAAACTCGACGTTGTCTGGGCACCACGGCGCATCTGGTCGAACAATTTGTGTGTAGCGCTCGGTGGCAAGTTGAGTTTGTGAATCTTCCCAAGCCAAAGGCAAATAGACCGTTCGTGAAGGCACCTGCATATTTTGAATGTCAGGTAACTCGGCTTCTGCTTGTTGAAGTTTCTGTAAAAGCTCCAGTTGATCGAGTTGAATTGAATCAAAATGAATTTGCAGTGAACGAATACCCGGTGTTAAGTCGATAATACCCTGAATGTTTTGATCTTTGACCCATTGCATGAGTGCATGAATACGGAAGCGTAAATTTAAATCAAGTACTAACTCACCATATTCCACCAACAAATAGCTATTTCCTGCTGGTCGATAGGTCACGCTTGGTAAGTCAGCTTCACCTTCTAAAGTTGCCAAAACTGCATCTTTTAAAGTGTCGGGTTCTGCTTGAATGGCTGGGTTAAAATCGATCTGAGTTGTATCAGCCGCAGTTAAGCTTTGATAATATTTTTGATCAAGTGCTTTTGCTTGCGCATAACTCACAGGCACAAATTTGACTTTATCACCTGCTTTTAATTGCCCGATTTTCCAAAGCTCGGAATGAATGACTACCGCAGGGCAAACAAAGCCGCCTAAGCTCGGACCATCTGGACCCAAAATAATTGGCATATCGCCCGTAAAATCAATTGCCCCAATCGCATAAGCATTATCGTGAATATTGGATGGATGTAAGCCTGCCTCACCGCCATCTTCACGTGCCCACTCAGGTTTTGGACCAATTAAGCGAATGCCTGTACGGCTTGAGTTATAGTGAATCTCAAACTCATTGGCAAAGAAGATATCAATATCTTGTTTGGTGAAAAAATCTGGTGCGCCATGTGGACCATACATCACTGCAATTTCCCAGTTTTGGGTAAAGCTAGGAATTTGCACTTGAGCTAAAGCTGTGGTCGATTGAGTAGAATATTCAGTAATCGGCAGCATATCGCCAATTAATAAATTACGGCCTGCGTGCCCACCAAACTGCCCTAAAGTGAAAGTCGCCTGTGACCCTAAATACTCAGGAACATCAAAACCACCTTTCACACCTATATAGCTACGGCAACCTGAACGGATAATCCCACATTTTAAAACTTGGCCTTTTTTCACATTGATGGTTTGCCA
Source organism: Acinetobacter sp. GRABPA_MV_2 (assembly GCF_056725885.1). Classification (NCBI taxonomy): domain Bacteria; kingdom Pseudomonadati; phylum Pseudomonadota; class Gammaproteobacteria; order Moraxellales; family Moraxellaceae; genus Acinetobacter; species Acinetobacter sp. GRABPA_MV_2. Next base: position 77,309 of record NZ_JBWZNA010000007.1, on the reverse strand, counting down.
CATCGGCACCAGTTCGCCATCAAGTTTTGACGGCATATCACCGCCTGTAATAACAATTTGGCTGTCGCAGTGAAACTTTAAAGTTGGCCCTTGCAAGGTACATTCAAGCCCTGCAGTATTTGGTTCATTGGCCAAAAGCTGGTTTGCCACCGTTAAACTGAGTGGATCAATAGCACCTGATGGCGGTACACCGACATCCCAATAACCTAATCGACCTGTTACGTCTTGAATTGCGGTTTGAATACCAGACTGCAATACTTCAATTTTTTGAGTTTTCCATTCAAACGTATTTAAAAATCGGGTGGTTTGAGTACCCAAAGCAAAGACATCGCAAGCAATAATGTTTTGCAAATATTCCAGATTGGTTTCGATGCCTGCGACTTGCGTATTTGCAAGACTAGCATTCATTGCCTCTATGGCTTGGTCCCGTGTTGCAGCAGTCACAATGATTTTGGCAATCATTGGATCATAAAAAGATGACACCGTTGACCCTGTTTCTACCCATGTTTCGACTCGTGCTTGCGGGTCAAATTTAACATGTGTGAGTAGACCTGCACTCGGCTGGAACTGTTTAATTGGGTCCTCGGCATAAAGACGAACCTGAATGGAATGTCCTGTTGGCTCTAACTTTTCAGTCGGTGCTGACCAGTCACCGCTTGCTAAAGTAACCATCCACTCGACCAAGTCGACACCAAACACTTGCTCAGTCACGCCGTGCTCGACTTGCAAACGCGTGTTGACCTCTAAGAAATAAAACTCTTGCGTTTCGGTGTCCATGACAAACTCAACCGTACCTGCCGAGCGATAATTCACCGACTGCATCAATTGAATCGCAACTTTTTGTAGATAGTCGCGTTGCTGTTCATTTAAGTGTGGCGCGGGTGTTTCTTCAATCACCTTTTGATTACGGCGTTGCACCGAACAATCACGCTCACCCAAGGCTAAAACTTGTCCTTGCCCATCACCAAAAATTTGTACTTCGATATGGCGTGCATGTTGTACAAATTTCTCTAAATACAAACCTGCATCTTTAAAATTGACCTGCGCTAAATAAGACACGGTTTGATAAGCATCTTTTAACTCGGTTTCATTCCAAACCAGACGCATGCCAATACCACCACCGCCCGCGGTACTTTTCAGCATGACTGGATAACCAATACGGGCTGCCTCAAACAAGGCCTCGGCTTCATCGGAAAGTAGTGAACTGCCCGGAAGTAAAGGTACATTGCTTTTAATAGCGAGTTCACGCGCAGTATGCTTTAAGCCAAAATCGAGCATTTGGCTTGAAGTTGGACCAATAAAAGCGATACCTTGGCTTTCACACAAATCACAAAACTCGGCATTTTCAGACAAAAAACCATAACCCGGATGAATGGCTTCTGCTCCCGACTGTTTTGCGACCTCAAGGATTTTTTCAATATTTAAATAGCTTTGATGCGCAGGTGCAGGGCCAATCAGAAAAGCCTCATCGGCCAAAGTCACGTGTAACGAATCACGGTCGGCTTCGGAGTAAACTGCAACCGAAGCGATCCCGAGTTTGTTAAGGGTGCGAATGACGCGACAGGCAATTGCACCGCGGTTAGCAATCAGAACTTTTTTAAACATGCTTACACCCCTTCCGCTTCACGGACAACCAGTTGAATTTTGGTTGGGTTATAGGCATTACATGGGTTATTGAGCTGCGGACAATTTGAAATTAAAACAATCAAATCCATTTCCGCCCGAACTTCGACATATTTCCCCGGTCCTGAAATTCCATCATCAAATTTAAGCTGGCCGTCTGGTGTCACAGGCACATTCATAAAAAAGTTAATGTTTGGGCCAATATGACGGACATTTAAGCCATGCTTTTTTGCAATCGGATGTTTTGCCAAGGCATACATAAAATTGTTACGGCAACTATGCATAGGATACGTTTCATGTGCATAGCGAACCGTATTACTTTCACATGAACAGGCACCGCCAATGGTGTCATGGCGCCCGCAGTTATCATCATGAATAACGGCAATTGGACGACCAAAGTTACTATAGAGCTTGGTGCCCTTTTCTAAATAGATTTGTTGGTTGATAGCCAAAGTGTCCATTGCGCTATAACGCTCAGTTGGATTTTCGGCACTCATAAACAAAGTATCGACCGCTTGGTTTCCCTCAAGGTCAATAATTCGAAAATATTGGCCCTTTTTAACCTCGCACATCCACGCTTCACCCGCAGGACAAACTTCATTTAAAACTGCTTTTTCAAATGATTGTAAAACTGTCATGATGCTTCTCCTGATTTAAATATTGCTAAGCGCGTAGTAGCGGGCTGTGTTTTGAAACGCACGCTGATTTTGCGAACACGCATCACGACAAATATCGTTGTCTGTTAGTGAATTGGCTTTAAATAAACTGAGTTGAATATCGGCAGGTTGATAGCTTTGGCTGGTATCTAAACCGTGCGGTGCGGCAGATAAAAATAGCAGGCAGTCCATTTCAAAACGCAATTCAATGGTTTGATCAGTATTGTCAGAACTGACATAAGACAAAGCGCCGTTTTCGTCTGGTACAACTTTAGAAAATAGATTAACCGCGGCACTCAGGTCTTGGCTGGCAAGTCCGTATTTACACATTTCAATGAGCAGGCTGTCTAAGCCGTTTTGATACATATCATTGCGGGCATCTTGAAATGTGCGCGCACCAAATTGCTTTTCAATTTGCTCTGGTCGGCTTGGGCCACAAAGTGCATCGTTCCAACCATGGTCATCATGAACAATGGAAGCCATCACACGGCCAAGGTCTGAATACAGCACATTGGAAGCTTTTAAATAGGCGGTGTGTTGCCCTTTTAAACTGTCGGGCATGTTAAAACGTTCAAGCACATCGGCAGCATTTACACAAAACAAAGAAACATTTGCCTGAGCGCCAAGCGATGTAAATCTAAGAATAGTTCCCTTTTGAATACGACCTGACCAGTGATGTCCGCCGGGTAAAAGTTCGGTCCAAATCGCCTGATTGTGATGATAACTTGCAGTGTTCATAGCTACTCCTGTCGGATAGTTTTAGACTTCCTCCCGGGCTTTTATCCCTCCGTGTAGTTCGCTAGGAACCGTGAACTCTCGGTCCAGACATACTGTAAGTATCGGAACCCTAGATCACTTTTGATTGATTATGACTATGCAAAGGACATGCCAGCTTAGTATTACGTTTTTAGCTAAAAGTAATACTAAACTTGGGCAATTTGAGTGCGTTTTAAGTTCAAAAATAAAAAGCTGCACTAAAAATTGTGCATTTCATAGAAGTATAAGAAAGCTAATTCTCAACACAATTAGATAGCAGGACTATAAATTGTCTACTTAATCCAAATCTAATTTATGTCTGAGCTTTAAGATATCGACCAGACCTTTATCTCTGGTTTCATATAAATCGATATCTTTATATTGTGTTAATAGCTGGTTGGTTTGTGCTTCCAATAACTCTGTTGTCTCGTCTGAATGTTGAAATGCGTGCATATCATTCCACCATTCCGTCATTGGCGGGCCTAAATGATGAATTGCTTCTTTAAAGCCCTTTTGGTTGGCAAGCTGCATATTAATGTAGGGGCCAAAGAGAGCCCATCTTAAACCCGGGCCACTGGTAATCGCGACATCGACATCTTCGGCAGAGCATACGCCTTGTTCAACTAATGAAAAAGCTTCTCGCCATAGCGCAGCCTGCAAACGGTTTGCGACATGCCCTTTTACTTCTTTATTTAAAACAATTGGATTCTTGCCTAGTTGTTTATAGAACTCAGAAGCCTGTTTTAAAATTTGAGGAACAGTCAGATTACCACCGACAATCTCGACCAAAGGTAAGAGATGAGGTGGATTAAAAGGATGACCTAATAAAATACGTTCAGGATGTTTGGCCTCTTTTTGAAAATCAGACACTTTTAAGCCCGATGAACTTGAAGCAATAATGGTGTGTTTGGGGCAATATGCTGTGATTTCTTGATATAGCTGTTGTTTCACATCGAGACGTTCAGGGGCATTTTCCTGAATAAAATCTACATCTGAAACAGCATCTTTTAAATTATTAAAAATTTCCAGATGGAGTAGCACATCTGATAAAGAATGAGTGTGTTCAGCGTTTTGGTCCAAAGCCAATAGATCATTTAAATTTGCAGATATTCTTTTTTTAAAGACCGCTTCATCTATAGGATACGGGTCGTAAACATTAACTTTAAATCCTTTATATAAAAATAAGGCCGTCCAACTCGCACCTATTACACCAGCTCCAACAACACCAACTGTTTTAATGACTTCCATATTTTCCTCGTAGAAATGTTGTTTTATCCGAAATTTCTTTACTCAATTGAATGCTAAATAAACATAGCAGATTCAACCAATCAATAAATTTAATTGTTTATATTTTATATAATTTGTCCTATATTCCTTAGCTTGAAAATTGATTCCTTTCATCCATATAGCTTCATCTTTTACCATTTTTTAATCGTTATTTATTGAATTTTATGTCAAAAAATCTAGCAACATTGATTGGTTTAAGTGCCATTCTCATGTGGGCATCTCTGGTGGGCTTAATGAAACAAGTGAGTGCCGCCATTGGGCCTGAGCTAGGTGTTACCTTTATTTATTCTTTAAGTGCGCTACTGTTGCTTGCCATTTTCAAAGTCCCAGACTTTAAACAGATCTCTAAAAAATACTTAATATTTGGCACAATTCTGTTCGTGGCTTATGAGGTGTGCTTTTCATTTGCGATTGCTTATTCTCAGACAACAAGGCAAGCAATTGAAATTAGTATTGTTAACTATCTGTGGCCTAGTTTAACGGTTTTAGCTTTTGTTATTTTTAAGGAATTAAAGTTTAATTTCCTTATTATTTTGGGTTTAATGCTTTCAATTTTCGGCATTGTTTTTATTCAAACTGGAAGCGGTGACTTTAGTCTAAATAGTATTGTCGATAATTTTCATAGCAACCCACTGAGCTATATTTTGGCATTTGCAGGCGCCATCATTTGGGCTTTTTACTGTGTACTCACCAAAAAATTAAGTAATGGGCAAAATCCAATTTCCATTTTCTTTGTTGGTGTCGCGCTCACGCTATGGTTCAAGCTGCTTGTATCGGGGCACTTTACTATTCCTTCAATGGATATTCCAGCTCTCCTCACCCTTTTAGTGGCATCTGCTGCCATGGGTTTTGGTTATGCTGCTTGGAACATTGGCATCATTCATGGAAACATTACCGTGCTTGTGGTGGCCTCTTATTTCACCCCGATTATTTCGTCTATTTTGGCAATGTTTGTTTTACAAACTCAACTTTCAATGAGCTTTTGGCAAGGAACAGCAATGGTGACGGCTGGTTCCTTTATTTGCTGGGTTTCAACCAACTGGTCTGTGATTCAGCCCTTCTTTAAAAAATTAAGAAAAGGCCAAAAAGTATTGTAGATTGATCGCAATGCTTTTTTCGGACTTAAGATAACTCCGACGAAGAAGAATTCCCCCATTGCCCAAAGCGTGCTAACATCCAAATTCTGACAATTACCAATGTCAAAATAATTTCTAGAGGGAATAAGATGTTAAAAACTCAAAAAATCAACATCGTACAAGAATTTGATGCACCCGTAGACAAGGTCTTCGCGACTTTAAGTGAGCATGAAAACCTAAGTAAACTTTTCGCTCCTGCTAAAGTGACTCGCATTAGCAACGGAAAAGACGCTCGTAATGGTGTTGGCTCTGCGCGCAAAATGTCTATTCCATTGACCCCTTCATTTGTAGAAACCAATTTAGTCTATAAAGAAAATGAACTGATCGAGTATGCAATTACGAGCGGGATTAGCCCAATTAAAGGTCACCGTGGTGTCATGAAATTTACTGACTTGGGAAATAATCGAACTCGTTTGGATTACACCATTAGCTTTAAAGGCCGCGTTCCTTTTATTGGCCCTATCATTAAAGCCGCTCTACAAAATGGTGTGAGTCGTGGACTTAAAAAACTTAAGTTTTAATAGACCAATATCCACAAAAAAAGCCCAGTGATGGGTTTTTTTATTTTTTAAGTAAATGTAAAGAGATAAAGTATGTACTAATTAATATGCTTGATAAGAATTTTCTTTACAAACTACTTAGTTTTATCATTTTTAATGTCTCCCGGAAGTGCCAATCTTGGCTCACAATAACTCGGTATATTTTTATTCGATTTCAGTTTTTCTTGATCTATAGCCAAACCACCTAATAGCAATGATCCACCCAATTTGTATTGTTCTTTTGACTTACTATCTTTAAGTCCGACAATATTATCTTGATCATCAAATATGATTTCATAGTTCTTAGGCACTACTAAGGTATGAATAATTTCTTTATCATCACTTTTCACTAGAATGGATAAACAGTTGTTGTATAAGATTAATTTACCAGACCATATCGCTTCTAACTGATGTAAATCTTTATCAAACTTTAAATCTTTTGAAAGAACAAAAAACTGCTTATAAGATGTGTTCGTATTTGCTTCATGACTAATCTTATTAACTGAAACTTGATCAGGCGTAATAGGTATTGAGTTGACATTTTTTTCTTCGGTAGAACATCCGTGTAGAAATGGCATACATAGTGGAAAAATAGAAAGCAATATTCTCTTCACAAATTAAATCCTTGTATATGATATTGATTGTAAAAATATTTATTCAGTTTATTGGCAATAGAGAAATTTTATCATTTTTTATATTTTTAAACTTCCCCACCTATGATAATGCATGTAATGGTCAAACCTGTAGTCCTGTTTGGGTTCGAGTAAAAGGGACTTCCGCTTCGGGCACTGAATTTGGACAATGTAATGAATACTATTACATGTCTACTGACGAACTTTATAATTTAGGCTTTTCATTAGTATATTAAATATGAATAAACGAAATATTTTAATTACTCTTCAAATTGGATTGGTCATCTTGCTTAATGGATGTAGCAATCCTCCTCAGTCTCAAAACAAGGTTATTGTACCGAAACATGCATACACTGGCGGTGCTGATAATGCGAGCTATAGTGAGGCACAGATCAAAATCGAGGGCTCTTGTATTTATTTAATGCATGCAAGTGATCGAGTCTTTCCCGTTTTTGCAACTAAAGATGCTCATTGGGATAGCAATAAGCATCTTTTAATTGTTGACTCAAAACAATATAAAGAGGGTGACACTATTGCTTATGGCAGTGGAGAAGCTTATCCCCTTAATTTGAATGACTACAACTGGATCGTTAAACCTGATACGACTTGTGATCTGAATAAAGGGATTATTATCAATCAACTTATAGATCCTATTACTAAAAAGTAAATAAAAAGCCCAATCACGGGCTTTTTGTTTTAAGGTTTAAGTTGAATGCTCAGATAGCATAAATAAAAAGTAATCTAATAATTTATCCCGTTCATCTACGCTATTGGCACTTAACAGCTGAACCATTGCCCCATCAATTGCAAATAGAAACATGTGTGCGTCTTTTATTGAAGCGGTAGTTTTGACGGTAAGAAGCAGCTTATAAAGCTCATTTATAAACCAGTTTCTATAATCAACAACCACTCTATAAGCCGTTGCATAACACTTTTCAATTTCAAAAATTGCTTTAAATGGCAAACGGTAAAATCCTTCTAAATTGGCATGTAAAAAGTAAATTTGCTTGAGTTTATCGAACACCATAAGTTCGCTGTATGAATTGATAATTGAAAGGACTTTTACTTTGAGCGCATCCGTTTGAAAAGTTAGACACATCTCGATCAGTCGTGCTTTTGAATGAAAGATGTTATAGAAAGTAGCTTTGGGGATGTTGGCTTCAGCAATAATTCGGTCAACTCCCACCGTGTTAAACCCATCTTGAATAAATAAATCTTTTGCCGTGTGCAGCACTCGTAGTGCTCTAAATGAAGATTCTAAATTTTTCATATATACCGCTTAAAATAATTTTTTGTTGTATGTAAAAGAGATAGAAATGCCGTCACTCTTAAATTGAGTGCTAAAAACAGGCATGCAAAAGCGGCACTAAAATGGTGTGCTCTTCTATCTCGGGTTTATTGTTGCTATGTTTTAGTCGTAACGATATTTAGGCGTAAAAACCTAGAGTCGATTAAACCGAGTTATAGAGTATTTAAACGATATAAATAGAGAGATTTTGGCGTAGGCCAATAAATGAGAAGAATTAGTACGCATAGCGGACTCCTTTGGCTATAAAGAAGTTTCACCGCATTACTGCTAAATAATGGTGGCGAAACGAAAGAGGGTTAGCAGACTGGAGCCAAAGAATCCAGCACACCCGAAGGTGTCCCCCTCCCGTTCCGCCGCAGAGGGGGCACGCAGGGATTTCCACAAAAAAGTTACTACTTTTTCGTGTACTTTGGCTGATGGTCTGCTAAAACCAACTGGCAATGTAGGCCAGCACGCAAAGGATAGTATTCGCTATTGTTGGCGTCAAGCGTGGGAAATGACAATCGTATTAAAATAGATCGTTAAAAAGTAAGGGGAAGTAATTCAGCTTTTCCCGTTAAAAATTAGTTTATAAAATACAGAAATTGACTATCGAAATTGGGATTATATATTCATAAAATAAGAATATACCTTTTATGCTTTATTGATTTCATAGCTACATACCAAACTATAGATTAGCTTTAGAGATGAATTATGTATTTGGCTTATTTTAAACATAAGTCTTTTAACGTAACGAGAATAGTAAAATGGGATATATTTAAAAAAACTAGCCCTTATTAGAGCTAGTTTTTCAATCTTCACACAAATAAAAACTTATCAGGCTACCAGATCATTTACCCCTAGATGAGCAAATTTACCATTTATGGTACGACCATCATCTAACTGCACATTTTTAAATTCAATGGTTCCTTCTGACTCATTGACAGTTACACCAGTACAATGATCATTTGTCAATTTACAATTCCATTTCAAATGAATATTTACATTCAATTGATCTTTTTTAGGTCTTTGATACGCTACATTTGCTTTTTTAGTAATAGTATCGTATTTCACCGTAAACTCGAGATCAGACTTATGATCTCTACTCATAAAACGAAAATATTTACTTTCATTTTCTGCATATGCAGCTGCCGCAACTGTCTCATCAATTTTAAAAACTTCACTTCCTACTGTAACTTGCCCATAAGGAATTTTTTTCTCGAAACCGCCTGAGACCTTTAACTCTGGAGATGCAACATATTCAATAGGGTTAGTAAATGAATTATTGATAAATTTAAAGGTAGTTAGACCATTTTCATAATCTGTATTTAATATAAAATCCCGATTAAAATATCCTTTGTATATATAAACTTCTTTTGGCTGTTCATTACTAAAATAATTTCCCTCAGTTAATATGAACCTATCATGTTCAGGATCCAGAGGATTAGAAAAGTTAAAATAATATTCTTTATCTGTGTTAAAAGTTAAGACAGAACTAGTTGTCCAATTCATAAATCTTTGTATTGTCGCCAGCTTACCATTAACGACTAAATCTGATTTAGCTGGATATTCATTAAAACGTTTCGTGTTCCATACTGGCCAATCAGAATTTACTTCGAATTTAATAGAGCCTTTAATTTTGGCAGTCGAAGCAAAGTCAATATTATTTAAACGCCCTGATACAGCACCATTTGCGCTTATAATAAAGTAAGTTTTACCATCACTTTGTTTTTCGAATTTATAAGAGAATGTATCACTACATGAGTTTCGGCATTGGACAGCCAAATGGCCTTTATCATTCTCTGAATAGCTAAAAACCCCAACTTTATCACCTTTAGGATAAAAATAAAGACCAGCCAAATTGTTAATATGCGCAGATAAATCATTACTTGGAGTAAGAATCTCTAAATCCCACATACTATTATTTGAAGCGGATGCCTCAATTACACTGTTTGTATGAAATGGTGAGAACTTAATAGTTGAGTTATTAGTAACTCCTGAATTTTCAATTTCAAAATAGCCATGTGCCAAATCTGGGCTTAATACAGACGCTTCTACAATAGGCTTCGGTACAGGTGTATCTGATGTCGCTGAACCACCCCCTCCACCTCCCCCACATGCAGCTAAAAGAATAGAAAAAAGTGCTAAGGGTAATAATTTTGTTTGATTATGAAGCATAAAAAATATTTCACTTTTATTAAAGATTTAAATTAAGCTCAAAGAGTCTTTTGAACGATTCATTGAGCTTCTATAAAATTATTTTTTTGTTTGTATCTCCCAAAATTTATCGCCCTCAGAATTAACATAGTCAGTTATAAAATTTTCAAAGTTGACTGAACAATACCAATCTGAGCGATTATCAAAAGGTAAAGCGATAAGTACAGCGCCATAATCCTTACTTTCAGGATCACACCTTAACAGTAACAAATCTGAATCACCATAAAACTCACCAATTATCAAATCCCCCTTAGTGAAGTCTTTAGGTCTTAACTCTCTATAATATTTATTAGATGACTGTAACTCATCAATACTAAATATTTTCGCTCCCCATTGCCCATATTCCTCATCCTTGAATAAATCAGCCCCATTACTAACTAAGAGAAACTCCTTAAACTCTGTTGGTAATTGCAAATCGATATCACCAAATCTATCTGGTGAAATACCATTATTCAAAATACAACGAAACTGAAAAAAAGTTTTTTCTCCTCTATGAACAGCATGCTTTGGTTCTTTACTCCAAAGAGTCTCTATTTTTCTTAATGCTTCATTCACATTTTTCTCCAAAAAGAATTAAACTCTTGTTGAGAAGCTTTTCTTTGCACAGGCGTTGAATTCTAAAATTCATTTGTTCTACCAAACTCTCTCGCTTTTGAAAGATTCTTTGAGATTCAATAAAATTTATTCAGCATGCCACCATTTTAAGAAATTTCCATGCTCGTCATATATTTTGTGGGCTAAGGAATAAGGGCAAAACATTAAAAAATACCATCCTAGATAACCATTTTCCTCATCCATTTTGTCCATTTCTGCCTTACCTACCCAAACTTCTTTTAGCAAAGCAAGCTGTTCTTCTGGTGTGCCTGTTAAATGTTCGCCATCTCTTGATGGATCTTCACTATTTAAATTATAAAATAAACATTTATCTCCACTTTTCAATAAGACTTCTAAGGCTTTAAAAAAAGCAGTATCTGGATCATATTCCATTTCTAATTCTGGATAAAACTCTTGAGTCTCACCATCACAAGAAATCCATAAATACCGCAATCCCATATTGTCATGCCATTCTTGAAATACTTTTAAAATTGCATCTACTTGATTCATTGGAACTTTAACTCCAAAACATTTTTCTTCATGCCAGCAGGCTTTTGAATCTCAATTGTGAAACGGGCTTTAGAAACATCCTGTGAAAAAGAAAAATTTCTTAATAAAATAGTACTACCATCTTCTTGAGGAACACGGATAATATATCCTGGTTGCCCATTTAATGAGGTTCGCCCTTTAATAGGTTGATACATGGGACTAGTACTATTAGGTAATGTTCTAATTCCTGCAATTTCTTTAAAGGCTGTATAAATATCTTCATTTGAAGCACCTTTGTAAACAGCAGCTCCTGAAGAGACCGATGAATCCGGCTTAAACACTTTACCATTTACAGATAGTTCGAAGCTTTTAATATCCGATTTTTTCGCCGCCGCAATAATTGCATTTTTTGTTGTTGACGTCCCCAAATTCTTCACAAGAATTTTTTGATCGCTTTTTAAGGCATCAACATTTTTAGCTGCCTTTAAATCAATACCTATTAGCAAATCAATTGCTGCAAATGCTCTATCCCCAGGTGTGGATGTAGGGCTAATCAAAGTTTTGATATTATCCCCAATATCAATTACTCCCTGAACACCTTCTTCCTTAAAAATCTTAATAACATCGTCGGGTTTAAGATTTGCTCTTACTGAGGCTGGCATATCAGTAATTCTTTTAGCTACTCTATATGCCGCTTTTCCTGCGGTTGTTGCAAGCTTACCCAATGTGTTGTTTTCAACAGCTATATTCGCACTATTTGCAGCGGTGTTAACATCATAGCCAGCAAAAGCGGCTGTCGTACCCGCAACAAGTTTACTTGTATCTTTAATTTTTGTTCTTTCGGCATCTGTTAGGTCGAGTGCAGTTTTACCTGCTGGAATCATAAGCTCTGCAACTATTTCACCAACCCCAGCACCAATTGCACCCGCTTCACAACTCTGTTTTGTAGCTGCCGCCGTAGCACATCCTACAACAGCATGGGCAATTTTATGAATTGTATATTCAAATACATTAGGATCGACTTTATCTAAACTCGTTCCAATCTGATTAGCCAACTCTCCTTGTAATGCCCCTGCTAGACCTGCAAGTAAGGCAACCTGTAAATTATCTCCCAGATCTCCACCATTAATCGCAGTTTGTACTAAAGTTGATCCTACTGAGGATGCAAAATTATTCGCCAATCTGTCTGACAGAAGAGTACTGTCTGGTTTTAAATTTAGAGCAGTACCAACTTGACTTAATAAACCTGCTGTTACCACAGATGCAGCCAGATTTTTAATAGAGTCTTTACTTCCCATCTCTTTTAGGGTCTTACCAATATCCCCACCGTTATTAATCAGACCAATACTTGCCTGAGCAGCTAGACTCGTGACTGCTGCATTTGCCATTACCCCTAATGTTGATGGAACAATTGCTCCTGCTGCTGTGGTCGTCACTCCAGCAGTTCCAAGCATACTTGCACCCAGTCCTACAGTTGTACCACTTGCAGCGGTTCCTCCCGCTGCTCCAGCCGCTGCAGCAGTACCTGAACCCATCGTAGCAATTGTTACAATGATAACAATAATGGCAGCTCCAGCCGCTGTGAGACCTTGTGATTTATAATCCCAATCCTTTTGGGTTAATAAAACTGTTTGCCAATCTACATCTTTGCGGTTTACTAAATCTTTAAGATAGGTGCTTCCCGGTTGATTTGCTAATTTTAAAATTGCATCACGTAATTCGACTTTATTAACATCTTTTTCACTAATAGGAACTTGTACACTTAAACCACCTGCTGCATTAAAAACTGGGGGTTGTGGTCCATTAAAATTAGGGAGCTGCGCAGTTTCAGTAATTGATCCTTTGTCCTGCATAGACTGCCAGACAACAGAGTTCTTTTTTCTATTTAGGCTTTCTTCAACTAGATTCTTTGCAGGAACTAAAGTAATCGTTCCCCCTGCCTCAATTGTGGCACTTTTGAGATACGTAAACTCGGTCCCTTCAAGTCTTGTGTCATATCCTGATTTTGTACCAATATAATCAGCTTTTAATTTTGCAGGTATTTCTGTAGTTTGATTTCTGGTTGCATTGGTTTTTGATGTACCAAGATTAATCCCTAACCATGAAGATTTTTTAACCTGATTTACGTTTGAGTTATTCACAGCAGCTACAGTTAAAAAATTCAGGTCTCCGCCAGATCGAATTGAAATTTTTCCACCATTAGCATTAAATCGTGCAGAATAAATATCTACAGATGTATTCAGAGCAGGATCTCTTGTACCATCTGCTCGTAACGGGTTTTTAAATTGGCTGATAACGTTAATATTTTTACCATAAATATCAACAGAAGCAGGTGTTACAACATCTCCAATCGTTGTTGTGGTGGTAGTTTTTTTCTTACCATACCACGATCTTTTCGTTTCTGTTTTTGTACTACGGTCATATAAAGTTTCAAGTGCCGTATCAAACAATATACTTTTATCTGCTTCAATATTTACATCACCTTGAGCAGAATTAATCCCTACTCCTTGCAGTACTAAATTGTCATTAACAGTTTTCCCTATAGCACGTATGTTTACCCCTTTATTTCCATTTATATTTGTTGGGTTTACATACTCTCTATAACTATAATTCTGGTCAGTATCCTTACCTTTTTCATACACATCTAAATTACCATCAATAATGATACTTGCACTTATTTCTTTAGCAGCAGTACCTTCTTTTTTTGCAGTGGCTCGATATTTCCCATTTAAAACACCCTGAGCTTGAATATTGACTATCCCTTGTTTTGCATCAATATTTGCTCCGGTAATTGAAACTCCCTTTTTTGAAGAAATATTAATATTTCCAGCATTAGAGGATAACTCGCTATTGAAGTTTTCCACTCCAGTGATCGTATTCGCGATAAAATTCTTCTTTTCCTGATCATCCTGACTGTTGATTAAATCTTTCTTCTTGGATACGCCATTGACTTTATCAGCAATCCCATCAATCACAAGGTCTCCTTTTGTTGAAACGATATTGATATCTTTTTGAACATTTATTTTTGTTCCTTTAATATCGACGCTTGTACCTTCTAAACTAAGACCACCTTTCCTAGAGATGATGCCAACAAAACCTGCTTCATTTAGATTAGGTGCAAAATTTTCACCCTCAATCCTTATGGCTCCTTGTTTAGAACGAACATCAATATCATTTTCTGCAACTAATGTGATTGTATCATGCCCATGAGTTGGTTTAATGACAAAGTCTTTATCAAGCTGAATCGACAAGTTACCGTTTATATTTTTTAGTTTAGTATCTAATTGAAGCAACTCACTTCCAGTTGCCCTAAAATCGATACCATTATTCGATAGCTGGTTTGCTTCAACAACAACTGCTCCGCCATATCCTTGCCCATCAATGCTTCCACTACTAATTGCAGATAAAACACCTTTAGCATTCAAAATATAATTTTTATAAGCAGTGATATTTCCTTTTGAGCTTAAAGCAATATGTTGATTTGCTCTTGTATTTGTGCGTTCTAAAACGAGATCTTTATTTGAATTTATTTCAATGTTCTTTGTAGCGTTTAAATCAATATCATGTACTTGAGCAATGTTCCCTGCCCGAATTGATATTCCACCATTCAATGCATTAATTTCACCACTGCTTATATCTAAAACTCCAGTTTTACTCCACAAAGTTACGTCTTTTGCATTAATAAAACCCGATGCAACAGAAGCTTTCATACCTGTTGTATAGCCATTATTGCCATCTAGTGTTAGGTCCCCTCCAGAAAGAAGCAATACATTTCCATCTGTAGACTTAAGATCCACTGTATTTATTTTTGTAATAGCATTTTCGCCTTTTGATCCTAAAACAATTCCATTTTTTGCATTTATTCTATTTTTTAAGGTATTCCATCCATTATTTTGAGTTTCAAGATTTACATTCCCATTACCTAAAATTGAAACTTTACCTTCAGATGAACTTACATTGAGACTTTTTGCATACAAACTTCCAATTTCAGTTTGCACATCAATATCTTTCTTTGTTAGTAAGCTTGTATCAGTGCGAAGGATAAGATTATTTTTTGCAGCTATATTGATCGTACCTTGTGTTTTTAAGCTCACAGGACTGACATCATTACCGATCTCAATATCATTATCAGCGTATAGATTTATGTTATTAGAATTTTCCTGAATAATAGAGCTATTTAGTTTTATATTTTTTGCACCCTTAATATTAAAATCTTTTCCAGCATAAAGCTTAGTATTATCAACACCTAACAAAGAACTGCCAGTATTACCCAAACTTATTAAATTTACATTTCCAGCTTTAGACTCAATGCTAGAGTTAGCAATATTCAAATTATTTTTTGATTGGATGTTAAGATCATTATTACTAGTGATCCCTTTTCCATTTTGTATATCAATATTATTGTTTGCTAATAATGAAATATCACCTTGACTTGAGATGTTGCTGTCCTTTCCTAAGTTGAAATTCAATGAGTCACTATAGATGCCCCCTCCGACTCCAGCATTTTGAATATTTACACCATTTTGTAAGCTAACATCTCCTTTAGACGATAAGAAAATAGAGCTTATCGTTGTTCCTAATTTATCTATTTTCCCTCCACTCAATGCCAAGTTTCTATCAGAACTTATAAATATATTGCCATTGGATTGGATTGTCCCGGAAGAAGTAAAATCTCCATTATTTTGGCTAGATAAATTTAATACAGAATTTTGGCTACCTGTAGTTTTGACGACTCCGCTATTTTCAATTTTCCCTGCACTAGTAATCACCAGATTGTTGACTGCCTGAAGTGTCCCCGCATTAGTAACGCCGAGGCCCTTTTCTGTCCCCATCAAATAAATATTATTGGCATACATTCCACCCAGCGCTTTAACATCTACTGCCAATGTCGGTGCGGTTCCTGTGCCTGTTTTAGCAGTAACATCCTGTAAATCTGCACTGACATTATTTGCCCCGGCAATCACCTGAATATCATTTTTGGCACGTAGTTCAGCACTAAGTTCTAATGCACGAGCATAGAGGTCCACATAGTTTGCATCATTATTATTTCCCCCTAATCCAAACTTAGAGTTAGGATTTGCTGAAACCGTAATTCTTCCTTGATCAACTGTGAACTGTTTGATACTGCCATCAGCATTTAATTGAGGTTTACCCGTAGTAAAAATTGCCTTATTGGCATTAATAAAGCCACCGCCTTTAATGTTAATACCAGACGGGTTGGCAATAATCACATCTGCCATTTGCCCTGCGACTTCTAAGTTACCTTCAAATCTTGAAGCAGCTGTTGAATTTACCTCATTTAAAATAACTCGTGCTTCACCTGTGGCTAAAAATGGGTTTGCCCCCACTGTCCCTACAGTTTTAGTGGTGGCTCCTGTTCGGCTATTATTTAACACAGCACCTTCGGCCAACACATCAAACTGTTTATAAATATTGTGAGAAATACCATTTTTGGGAGTCTGAATATTAACCACTGGAACTGTTGTGCCTGCTGAGTTTTTACCAGCACCAATGACAGCCCGATTTGCAGCATTCGCTGCGCTATCCGCAACAATAGCAGCATAGACTGGAGCAAATGGCACCAACAAGCTAATACTTACAACCAATGCCTTGACGTGCCATAGTTGATGAAATGATTTTTCTTGTCCCGATGATTGTCCAGAGCTCACCATTTCTGAGGAGATAGATTGTCCTGCCGCCTTGCTCTGGCTTCTGACATTCTCGGCAACTGCCATAAACATGTTACGGGCTTTGTTAAAAACAATTCGATAAAGATTTTTATTCATAAGTCAGTTTTCTCTAATTAAAATTAATTTTGTTTCTTAAGCAAACTTAATAAAAAGCATTTAAGCTAAATCCCAAAATCCAGTCTTTTTTTATACTTTTAGGTGCGATTAGGCCTCGCCCTGTAAAGGCATCAATATAAAAATGGTTGAGATAACTTCGTAGTCCTACGACACTTCCCATCAGATGACGCTGCCCAGCAATACTGTTCTCACCGTTCACCCACCCCTGATCTACAGCCATGTAAAATTGAGTATTAGGAATTTGTGTATTTACGCTGATTTCCTGTTGTAAATACTGCCCGTTATCGCCTGATAGCATCAGTTCACCATCAAAACCTCGAACGCTATAACGACCACCGATATAAAAACGATCATTAGGTACTAAAACTCGTGGAGCATATTGTCCACGCCAGTTCAAACGGTATTGAGCAGGCGTATCTAAAAGCAAAAATGGCATTTGAAAACGTAAATCGGCACTCCATATCGGTGCACGGGAATACCCTTCTGACGGTAATGGATTTTTATCAATGTCCTTAATTTGTTCTTCTGGTGCTAACAACGCATCAAATGCGCCTGTGCCATGCCGATAATCCAAACCAGCATCTAATACAGCATCACCCAGATATTGGCGATGTTGTATCCCCGCATTCCAGCCTGAAGTTTTTCTACGTTGTACTTCGATTTCAATATCATCAATAAAGTTTGAATTTTGCTTATGGTAGAGCTTGCCATAGAGGCTGGTTTTATGTTGCCCACTTCGGCTAAGTACACGGGATACATTCAAATTACCCTGCTGACTTAAGCCGTGATAACGTAGTACACCATTTGCACCCAATACATTTTGCTCGTATTGATAACGGCTATAGCTAGTACTGAAATCATAATTTCCTAACGGAAGCTGATAACTTACAAAGTAGTTTTTATTTAAGTCTCGATGTAAGTTATCTAATGAATGACTAAAATTAAAAGAAAGAGAATCACTTAAATAGAATGGATTATTAATATTGAGTCCTAGACTACCTATATAACGACCTGTATCTTTACTCCCTGAATTATCCAGACCAAAATTTAAATTGATTTTTGATTGTGGCTGTAACTTAATAATCAGATCACTATACCCTTTAGCTTCCTGAACAGACTCATTTGACGGCACAATTTGTATATCTACCGTATAAGCTCGTTTTAAGTTTTCGAGACCCTGATCAAGTTGTTGTAGATTAAGGACATCGCCTTCTTTAAATGGTAAAGATGCTTTAAGTTGTAATAAGGAGAGTTGCTCACCTTCTACGATGATCTTACGTAAACGCCCAATCTGCACACCAAGTCGCAAAGAACCTTGCTGAATATCTTGGGGGTCAACAGTAACCTGACTGGTAATAAAACCCTTTTTAATCAATTCATTTTGGGCGAAATTAACGAGGTTACGTAAGCTTTGCGTACCAATACACTTGCCAATAATCTTCTGCGGATGATTCCAGATTGCCCGAAGCATAAAGTGAAATTTATAGTGTTCAGGGTCCTGTAACGTCTTTCTATCAAAATCAATATTCTTGACTTTAACGCATGGCTCTTCCGAAACGACTATAGTTTTAAAATCCTGCAATTGGGTAGTGACAGGTTTAGGTACAAGCTGAGTGATTTGCTCTTCTAATTGTTGATTAAGCTCTTTTAAACGTTGTTCCTGACGTATACGATCTGGTAAAGAAATATCATCGATAGCATAAGCATGTGTAGCTAACCCATACAAAAGAAAAAAAGCGTGAGTAAAAAAAATTTTGTTTTGCATAAAATGTTATTTTTAATTTACCAAATGGATAAAAAATCAAACAAAAACTACATGAATCATTCACAATCAACAATAAATGTCATAAAAAATTCATAATTGAAACATTTTGGAAATTTTTTTAAATATTTTTTAATTTTTATTAATGTATATCTATAGTTTAAATATTTAGGAAACAATAGTTGTTCATTAAAATTAATTTATATCTTCTTTTATAAAGATATAAATTCAATTCTTTTCATATTTTTAGAAGTATTTCATTTACTAGGCCAATTTTTATTATTAAAAAAAATATTTAATAGGAGTTAAGCAACCTAAAACCACTCAACTCCTTAGAAAGGCTTAATCAATCCATCAACTTTTTACGGCGGTACAACCCACAATTCCCAGAAAACAACGCTGCCAACAAACAAGTAATAATGGCATACGTGGCAACATTCATTCCAAATAGCTCAACAGCTAAAATAATAGATGTTAACGGTGCCTTACTTGCTCCAGAAAACAGACTTACCAAACCTAAGCCAGCAAGCAATGAAATTGGTAAGTCTAAAACCGCCCCTAAAGCATTTCCTAATGTCGCACCTACATAAAAGAGTGGCGTAATTTCACCACCTTTAAAACCTGAACCTAAAGTGATGGCAGTAAAAATGGTCTTGTTAAAAAAGTCGTAAAACTCAATCGGCACATAAAAAGATGAAATGATTTTATCTGTACCCAAACCATTGTATTGCTGATGTGCAGTGAACAACGTAAGTAGCATAATGACAATACCACCCGCCATCGTTCTTAATGGCAAATAACGCACATATTTATAAAAGACGTCACTCGCAAAATGAATGGCTGCAATAAAGAAACGTGCGACTAGACCGAAGATCAGACCTGCCACAATTAAGTTCATGAGCGTGCCAAAATGAATGGCTGGAAACTCACTAATCACATAAAAAATATGCGGATGAACAATATCAAATAGCTCAGGGATAGCCGATGCAATCAGAGCCGACACAAAACATGGAAAAATAGCTGAGTATCTTAAATTACCTAAAGCAGTAATTTCTAACCCATAGATTGCACCCGCCAGAGGCAAACCAAATACCCCTGCAAAGCCTGCACCAATACTGGCGATTAAACAGATTTTTCGGTTATCTTCCGAGACTTTTAATATATGGCTAAGGTGGTCAATTAAAGCACCCGAAAGCTGAACCGCTGGGGCCTCACGCCCTGCCGAACCACCAAACAGTTGCGTTAAAATTGAAGTAATAAAAATGATGGGGCTCATTCGTTTTGGAATAAACGACTTCGGCTGGTGAATTTCATCAATCAGTAAATGGGTTCCCCGCTCAATCGGTGATCCATATTTTTTAATGAGATAACCAATACCAAAACCCACAAAAGGCAAAAAGTAGATGAGCCAGTGATGCAGACTTCTGACTTTGTTTGAAATATCAAAAGCCACAAAAATTAAAGTCGATGCCAACCCCGCGACGACTCCAATCACGATTGAGATGACGAGCCAATAGACACTGTATTTTAGAATTTGATCATATTCAGATGAAGGTAGAATTTTCATTCGCTTTCTTCAATTCGCCTTTGAGTGAGTGCCAAATTCTCAAATTGTTTTTATGCTGCCAGCTCATTAAGTGAGAAATGCTTAAACTGGGCTAAAAATTAAAGCCCGCATAAGCGAGCTTTCAATACAGTGATTAATTTTCACATCACTAAACTGTGATAAATATCTCACAATTAGGTCTGATTTTCAAGCTAAAAATGGTTATCGAGTACTGTGAAAAATAACAAACCGAGTGAATAAATAAGCATTCGATTTGACCCCATTAAACTAATGCTTAAGTGAGCCAAATCATTTAATGAAGTCTTAATTAATACTCGCAATCACAGTTTCTGCATGGCAGGTCGCGCCCTTCTCTGCGCTAATCTGAATAACACCACTGCGATGTGCCAGTACCTGCACTTCCATTTTCATGGCTTCCATAATGGCGACCACTTGGCCTTCTGTCACTTGCTCCCCATTTTCGACTTTCCAAGTGCTAATCACACCATTAATTGGGGCAAGTAAATGCTCAGCGCTCACTTCAGGCTCGGCTGTTTGTGCTTGGGCTGCCGTTGCTGGGCCTTGTGCAAACATACCCGCAGGTAAACCTAAACGGTATAACTTGCCATCAATTTCAATGTAGCTAAGCAGCATTGGCGGTTGATGGTTTGGAATGCCACGTTTGGTTGGCTTTAATTCTTGTTTAAAGTCATTTTCAATCCAACGCGTATGTACATTAAATTCATCTGTAAAGTCAGGTTCATTAAGTACCGCACGGTGAAAGTCTAAAACCGAAGCCACACCTTCAATTTTAAATTGCTTTAAAGCACGTTTAGCGCGAGCAATTGCAACTTCTCGGGTTGGACCAGTGACAATCAGCTTTGCCATAAGTGAGTCAAAATGGCTAGACACTAATGACCCAGTTCGAACACCTGTGTCGACTCGTACACCGTTACCAAACGGCGCTTCAAATAAACTCAACACACCAAAGGCTGGAATAAAACCGCGTGCTGGGTCTTCGGCATTGATACGAAACTCAATGGCATGGCCTTGCGCTTTCGGTGTTTCTTTAATAGAAAGCTTATGACCCTGTGCCACGCGAATTTGTTCAACCACCAAATCAACTTTTGAGGTTTCTTCAGTCACTGGGTGCTCAACTTGCAAACGCGTGTTTACTTCTAAAAAGGAAAGCTTGCCGTCACGGCTCAGTAAATATTCAACTGTTCCCGCACCCACATAGTTTGCTACCTGACAAATGT
Organism: Acinetobacter sp. GRABPA_MV_2; assembly: GCF_056725885.1. Taxonomy (NCBI): domain Bacteria; kingdom Pseudomonadati; phylum Pseudomonadota; class Gammaproteobacteria; order Moraxellales; family Moraxellaceae; genus Acinetobacter; species Acinetobacter sp. GRABPA_MV_2. The sequence continues at coordinate 55,718 of NZ_JBWZNA010000007.1, read as the reverse complement.
TTTTTGCCGAGGTTAAAATTTGCTGGTAAATCTCATCGCTAATAAATGGCGCGGGCGCTTCTTCGACTAACTTTTGGTTACGACGTTGCAATGAACAGTCACGTGTACCAAGTACCACAATATTGCCATGTTGGTCTGCTATCACCTGCGCTTCTACATGGCGCGGTTTATCGAGATATTGCTCGACAAAACACTCACCACGGCCAAAGGCAGCTTTTGCTTCACGTACTGCCGACTCATAAAGCTCTTTGACTTCTTCGAGTTTCCACGCGACTTTTAAGCCACGGCCACCGCCACCAAATGCGGCTTTAATGGCAATTGGTAAACCATATTGTTTGGCAAACTCTAAAGCTTCATCTGCATTATTGAGTGGATCTTGCGTACCCTGAACCAAAGGCGCACCAACGGAAGCTGCAATTTTACGTGCTTCGATTTTATCGCCTAGTTTTTCAATGGCACTTGGTGATGGCCCTACCCATTTTAAGCCCGCATCAATCACGGCTTGGGCAAATTCAGCACGTTCAGATAAAAAGCCATAACCCGGATGCACCATGGTCGCTTTCGATTTCTTTGCAACTTCGATAATGGCTGGAATATTTAGGTAAGTCTTGCTAGCAGTCGCACCAGCCAAACCCCATGCTTCATCTGCAAGTTCGACATGCATGCTGCCAATATCGTCATCTGCATATAACGCGACTGATGAAATTCCCATATCACGGCAAGCATGAATAATACGAACGGCAATTTCACCACGGTTAGCAATCAATAATTTTTCTGTATTCATCTTTCATTCTCAAAATCTGTAAATTCGGCAATTTTTTTAAATTTGATGCGGCAACCTGCTGGAATCTGTGCCACCAAGTCCCAATGGTGTTTAGCAACAGAGCCAATGACCGGATATCCGCCCGTTAAAGGGTGATCATTCATAAACAAAACGGGCTGACCACTCGGTGGAATCTGCAAAGCACCAATACATGTGCCTTCACTTTCCAGTTCATGGGTAATTTTGCGAGTTAAAGGCTGCTCACCTGAAAGTCTTAGCCCAACTCGGTTGCTTTCATTGGTCACCAGCCACTCTTGTTGACACAGTAGTTCAATACTGTCTTGTTCAAACCAATCGGTACGTGGGCCCATCACAATATTTAGCTCAACGACTTCGCCAGCTTGTGGCAAATCGGTTTTACCAACTTCATTTACGCTAATATTGGTTGCCTTTACTTGCCCTTGATAAATGGTATCTCCAAGTTTTAAAGGCTCTGGACCTAACACTGCCAAGCTATCAAACGAAGCACTATTCAGTACTGGCTCAACATATATTCCACCGCGAACAGCCAGATAGTTTCTTAAGCCTGCTGTTGGTGGTTGAATTTGAAATTCATCGCCTTCATCCAAATCAATCGGTTGATAGCTTGCAAAGTCTACGGTTTGACCATCCGCAAATTTCACACGAATGTTTGAGATGGCCCCAGCCACCGCAATAACGCCCGCATGCTGCATTTTGGCTTTTAGACCGCCATTTAAAACTTCGATAACGGGTGTATCGGGTGGATTACCGACAATACGGTTAGCACTGTGCATGGCAGATAAATCCATTGCACCCGCTACGCCAACCCCAATATTGGTCTGGTTTAAGCGCCCTTCATCTTGAATGAGCATTTGTAAACTTGGCGCAGTGATCGTAAATAGTGGCACCGATTGTTTCAGCTCAACCTTACGTGTAATTTTCTGCGGTACATTCACAATGGTTGGATTATGCGTCACATCTTCAAAATATACAGTCATGCCCGGTAACAGTAACGCAGGGTTTTTACGCTCTAAATCCCACATTTTTTCTGATGTAGTACCAATCAGCTGCCAACCACCCGGGCTGTCTTTTGGGTAAATACCAGAGTATTTTCCAGCCAATCCCAAAGAACCTGACGGTATTTTTTTACGCGGAACCGTTAAGCGCGGAATACCGGTAAAAGGCTTATCGGGACTGCTCATATACGCAAAGCCCGGCGCAAAACCAATAAAAGCCACATTCCACACGCTTTGGTGATGTTTTCTAATCACATCTGCAACAGTCAGCCCTTGTAGCTCTGCAACTTGAGCGAGGTCTTCGCCGTTATAGCAAATCGGCACAATCACTTCTTGGCCGCTACGCTCAAATCCAGAATCAATTTTGAGACTCTGAATTGAAGCAACCAGCGTTTTAAAGTTGGTTTCGATCTCATTAAAGAAAACCAAAATTGTTTTTGCAGCGGGGACTAAGTCTTTAATTCCATTCAATTGCGTATTTTGCAATTTATTGTACAACGCCAAAGTTTCCTCTAAGCTCGCAAGCTCAATCAGAAAACAATCGGCGTTTACCGATAAAAAACGCATTTGTTTATCCTTTTAATTCTTCTTTAGTCCAATTAGCCAATCCAAGCACGGTCAGGAATGTCAGTAATAAACATGTGACCCGGTGCATGACTAATCGCAAAAGGAATTTTCGAGTTCATGACGGCAGCTTGCGGTGTTACGCCACAGGCCCAAAACACTGGAATTTCACCCGCTTCAATACGAGAAGCATCGCCAAAGTCTGGCTTATTTACATCCAAAATTCCTAAGCTTTCAGGGTGACCAATATGTACAGGTGCACCATGCACGCTTGGCATACGTGCTGTAATTTTTACCGCTTCACTAATTTGATGCGATGGAATTGGTCGCATGGAAACCACCATGTTTCCTGAAATACGCCCTGCTGGTTCGCACTTGATATTGCTCAAATACATCGGCACATTGGTGTCATCATGAATGTGGCGAACTTCTATGCCCGCTTCTTGCAAAGCTGTTTCAAATGAAAAACTACAGCCAATTAAGAATGTCACCAAATCAGGATGAGCGTTATAAATCTCTCTTGCATCGGTCACTTCATCGACCATTTGGCCATCTTTCCAAATGCGATAACGTGGGAAGTCAGTGCGGATGTCTGAGTTTGCTGCAAGCTTAGTTGCATAGATGCCTTCTTCGAGCACATCAAGCACTGGGCAGCTTTGCGGATTACGGTGTGCATAGAGCAAAAAGTCATATGCCCACTCTTTTGGCACCGAAATCATGTTGACCTGCGTCATGCCCGCAGCCATGCCTGCTGTCGGTTTATCAAAACCTGCACGAATTTTTAAACGCGCATCTAAAGCGGCTTCAAGCTGAGCTGGGTCGACTTTAATATCCTTATACATGGTGCTCATCCTTATGCTTTGTTTACAAACGGGCGGATTTCAATATTGTTTTTTACAAGCTCGGCTTTAATGGCTGCCGACATCTCTAGCGCACCGTCTGTGTCGCCATGCAAGCAAATGGTGTCGGCCTGAATTGGAGTAAATACACCGTCAATTGACTCAACTCCACCATTTTTAAGCATAGACACCACACGGCTCGCAACAAATGCTGAGTCATGTAAAACCGCACCTTCTAGACGACGAGACACCAGTGAACCATCGCTGTTATAAGCACGGTCTGCAAATGCCTCAGATACCACTTTTAAGCCAGCCGCACGTGCCTGCTCGACTAAGTTCGATCCAGCCAAAGCTACTAAAACCAGTTCAGGGTTATACATTTTAATCGCATCAATCACTGCGGCTGCTTGAGCTTGGTCATGTGCAATGGTGTTATAAAGCGCGCCATGCGGTTTAACGTATTGCACTTTTGAACCTGCCACTTTAGCCAAGCCATCGAGTGCAGAAATTTGGTAAAGTACATCGGCAATCAGCTCGTCACGGGACAAATCCATATTACGGCGGCCAAAGCCTACAAGGTCTGGGTAAGACACGTGGGCCCCAATAGTCACACCAAGCTCAACGGCTTTACGAACCGTTTTTAAAATGCCGAGTGGGTCGCCCGCATGAAAGCCACAAGCAATATTGGCACTGGTCACGACAGGTAAAATCTGGTCATCATTACCCATTTTCCATGAGCCAAAGCTTTCACCCAAATCACTATTTAAATCTACAAACATGGCATTATTCCTTTATCACTTCACTCAGTCTGGCTTAAAGCTTGGTCAAATAGTTAAACACAGTCGTAAACGACATATAGCCCATCCACCACGTCAATAGACATGTTAATCCACCTAAAATAAGCAACCATTTTGGATAGTTATAATTACCCATTAAATCTTTACGGCATGCAGCAACATACACAAAAATTGTAAGACCAATTGGCAACACTAAACCGTTAAAACCACCTACAAAAATGAGTAGACCTGCCGGAGTTGCGCCCAATAACACATAGAGCAATAAAGCCAATGCGATAAAGGTAATGGTCGTATAGTTGGTTTGCTTTGGTGTTAAGTTCTTTTTAAACGCAGTAAAGAATGACACCGAAGTATATGCTGCGCCAATGGTGCTACTAATCCCTGCTGCCCAGAAAATTAAACCAAATAATTTAAAACCAAATGTACCCGCTGCATATTGGAATGCTTGAGCTGCCGGATTGGCGTCATGGCTGGCTAAGTCAATGGTTGCACCGCTCACCACCACACCTAAAAAAGCCAAGAACAACACATAGCGCATGATGCCGACCACAACAATACCCTTGGTCGCAGCTTTAGCAACTTCATCAATATTTTCAGGGCCAACAGCGCCTTTATCGAGTAAACGGTGTGCACCCGCATAGCAGATATAGCCACCAACTGTACCGCCCACAATGGTGGTAATAATGGCAAAGTCGATCTGATCTGGAGCAAAGGTTTGATGTACAGCTTGCCCAACTGGAGGCATCACAATGACAGCAACGATAATAATCAGGAGGATTTTAAGTAATCCCAACACGATCATGCTTTTATCCATGGCAAGCGTTGCTTTTCTTGATGCAAAAATCAAAATGGCTAAAGCACCACTTAAAATACCGCCCCACTTTGTGTCGAGGCCAAAAAGCGCATTTAAACCTAAAGCTGCACCGGCAATGTTACCGACACTAAAAAAAAACCCGCCCAAAATCACCAGAAACGCCAGTAAATAACCACTACCCGGCAATGCTTTATTGGCAATGTCTGATGCACGCATTTGAGTAAGTGTCACCACTCGCCAAATATTTTGTTGAACCACATAATCAATCAAAATGGAAACTAAAATGGCAAAGCCAAATGCCGCGCCTAACTTGACTGTAAATACAGCAGTTTGGGTTAAAAATCCGGGCCCCATTGCAGAGGTCGCCATCATAAAGATCGAGGCCACAATGGCCCATTGGCGATCTGATAAAAAAGAAGATTTCAGTAAAGACATATTAATGCGTTCCTCATCCATTTGAGCTTAACAACGCTATTTTCAAGTTGAACCAAGAACACCATTTTTGTCCCAAACGATATTCTTTAATCCTTTAAAAATGACAAAGATTCCCTGTTCCCCAATTAACACAATCGGTGATCAAATCTTGTGTCTAAAATAAAAACATAGCTAATCCCTACGGACAATAAGACTTTTTACATAAAATCAAAAATTCAAATATTTGATTTTTAATGATTTATTAATTATTAAAAAATCAGGATAAGCTTTACTTATTGAAGTTAATAAGCTGCTTTTATGGTTTTACATACAAAACAGCTTTTTTAAATAAGAAAAAATAGGGATAAAAGACACACAAAAACAGCTTATTTTTTAATTTGCTCATTGAGTCTTTTCATAGCGCATTCAGAGACCTTAACCGCAACTTCGGTTAATTTCTCTTTTAAGGCAACATCGTTTCCTTGAATGTAGATCGAGGTGAAATGAAACGTCTTTAACTGAATAGGCGTATTTAATATTTCTAGTCGTCCATCAGTAATTTCTTTTAGTGCTGTTAAGGTCGGCACCACAGCAATACCTAAGCCCTGCTCGGCTAAACGCAACAGCGTTGCCAATGAATAACTGGTAATTGAAAGTGGTTCATCAATCCCTTGCTCTTTCATTCGTGCTTTCAATTCTTTATAGGGATAGGTAATTTTTGGATAAGTTAAAATGGTATGTGACATTAAAGTTTTAAAAGACATTTGAGCAACACCACCTTTAAACGACGGTGAAGCCAAGAAACTTAGTTCAAAGTCACACAAGGCTTGTTCAATACACTCAAAAGCTAAAGTTGGCCCAAGTAAAAAAGCCATGTCTAAGTCACCTGTCCGAACACCTTCTTGTAAGTTAGGCGTAAGGTCTACCACAATTTCTACTGAAATTTTTGGGAACTCTTGCTGAACCTTTTCGATATATTCAACTAACCATGTATAAACAATAGTTTCGGAAACTCCCAAACGAATGGTGCCAGTCAGGTGCTGATTTTCAGTCAGTTCAGCCACCAGATCGGTCTCTAGTCGCATAAATTTTTCGGCGTACTTAAATAAAGTTAAACCTTTGTGTGTTGGTTTAAGCTGCCGATAACTTCGATCTAAAACTTTAAAGCCTAATTCATTTTCAAGAGATGTGATTTTTTGAGAGACCGCAGGCTGTGTGGTTTGTAATTTAGTCGCGGCCTTATTGAAGCTCTTTAAAGTCACAACCCAATAAAATGCTTCAAGATTCTTTAAATTCACGTTTCATCCTGTCTTAAAAAACTCCTTTACTTTTATAGTATGGGAGTTGTTAGCGTGATTAGGCTAGCAATAAATAAATTTTTAAATAAAATTAGCCATCAAAATTTTTAAATGCTTTAGAAAGCTGACTAATTGTTTTGATCTGTTTTGAATAACGGCGGCATGAGCGGCATGCCAATAAATGCAGTTGTAAACCACTTTGCTCACGTAATAACAATGGTCTATCTTGCTTTTCAGACAACAGTTGAGTGGCTTGTCGACATGTCAGCATGAACAATCCTCCTTCAATAACCATTTATTTTCTAAGCATTCACGTAGTCGGGTACGACTCCGATACATCAACACATTAAAGTTTGAGATAGACAATTCCAACTTGCTACAAATCTCATTAGAACTCAGCTCTATCACCTCTCTCATCATAAAAACTTGAGCATATTTGGCAGGTAAATGATTTAAACAAGCTTCAAAAATCATCCAAAAATCTGCCTGCTCCATCATTTCTTCAGGGCTTTGCCATGCTTGAGGCGCTTCATATTTATGCCAATGTCCAGAAGCATCAAACAGTGCATCAATACTCAGTTCACTTTCCTCATCTTTAAATAATTCTGTCATTGAGACCAAACGCGATTTTTGCCGAATCACATCAATAATTTTATTTTTTAAAATCGCGAACACCCATGTTTTAAACGCAGCACGTCCTTTAAATGAATCTAAATGCTGGAAAGCACTCGTTAATGCCTCTTGCACCACATCTTCAGCTTGAGGAAGAGAAGAAAGCTGTAAAAAAGCAAATTTTATCATTTGCTGTCTTAAGTCTTGTAAAAAGCCTGGATTATGCAGCTGATCCCCTATTTCTTCATGATCTGATGCCACGGCTGAAGTCATCCTTATACCTCTTTAAAATCATGGGGAGTTTGAATCAATCGCATTCGAGTTAAAAGTGCTTTTAGTTCTTGAATCTGCAGATAAATATCATGTTCAGATAAATCAGTGAGTACAGATTGAATCAGTGTATGAATATCTTGGTCAGTTAACTTTACATTTTGAGTCAACTGTTCAATCACCATAGCAAACAAAGGCGAAAGCTGTTCAATACATACTTTGTCTTGTTCATCTCGCCAAACCATAATTGCTCCAGGCATAGGCTCGACCTGTTCTGGAGTCATTAAAGTTGTCCACGTATAAACGCGATATTGATAAACCAATACCCATACCTTTGTGGTTAACTGCCAATTACAGTTTTCCTGCAAAGCTATTTTTTCAATTTCAACAGTGTCTAAATACAACTCAAGCCATTCAAACTGCAACAACTCAGCCAACCAAGGATATTCTTGCAATATCGGGTGCTGCTGATCTGTCAAATACTCTCTAAACTCAAGAGAAATATCATTATACAAAGGCGAGCGGCACTGGGCTTTTTGAAAAAACTCCGAGAGTAATTGTTGCCACTTTAACTCTGGCAACATCGCACGAGCCACGGGATAAACTAAATCAATAAATGAACAGACATTATTAAAAAGTAAGTCTCGATAAATATTCATTCGTTCGGCAGGAAGAGCTTGAGGTAATTCCAAATCAGGATCTCTAATCCAGTCACAAAACTGTTGTTGCATGGTCTGAAAGGATATTTGATTTTCCTTCATAGCCACTCTCCTGTTGTTGAATTATTTTAATTTTGGCTAGCTCCTCTTCTAGCTCTTGCCATGATGGAATATTAAAGTCGCGTTCAAGTAAAGTTGCTTTCACACCACACACTTGATAGGTATATCTCAATAGTTCCCATACGCGATCACAAACTTCTGAGCCATGCGTATCAATTAATAAATTTTTCTGAACTTGTTCATGTCCAGCAATATGTAAATAACGTATTCTTTCTTTTGGCATGTCCCGAATAAATCCAAATGCATCACTGCCATGGTTAATACTGTTGACATAGACATTATTTACATCCAGAAGCAAATCACAGTCTGCATATTGAAGAACTTCACGGATAAACTCCGCTTCACTCATTTCAGCATTTGGCATTAAATAAGTAGAAACATTCTCTATGACTAATCGTCTTCCTAAAATATCTTGAACACGTAAAATACGTTCAGCGACATATTGAACAGCCGCTTCAGTCATGGGGATTGGCAACAAGTCATATAAATAGCCGCCATCATTTGTATAACTTAAATGTTCAGAATAAATCGAGACATCATATTGTTCTAAAAAGCTTTTTATTCTTTCGATAAATTCAAGATTGAGTGGATGAGGACCGCCAATAGACAATGACAAACCGTGACAAATTAATGGGGCTTTTTCAACACACTTTGCGAGTAATTTCGCATGTCGACCACCAAAACCTAGCCAGTTTTCAGGAGCAACTTCGATAAAATCGGGATATGTTTTTGCATCTAAAAACGAATCTATAAAATCACGCCTTAAACCCAGCCCTACGCCTGACAAATCCATCATGGTAATTTCTCCTTTTGGAAACGATGCCGACACTTACCAGAAGGTCGACATCATCCATGATCAGATTGTTTACTTAGCGCCGCACTTACCGTCAGCGACTTTTTTATCTGCACCGCACTTGCCGTCCGCTGCTTTTTTGGTTGCTCCACATTTACCATCAACTGCTTTTTTATCTGCACCACATTTTGCTTCGGCAGACTTTTCGTGGTTTTTCATTTTGCTAGCACCGCATTTTGCTTCACCGCATTTTCCATCTGCTGCTTTAGTTGCATGTGCTTCGGTTGTTGTATGGGTTGCTGCTACCGCCACTTGTGTAGCGCCAGCAACTGAAAGTGCTAATAATGCCGCCACTGAAGTCATTGAGTTGAGTTTGTTCATTTTAGTATTCCTTTAAAGATAAATTCTCGGTTTGTACATTTGTACGTATAGTTAGACGGACCAAATCCTTTTTTATTACACCGTAAATAAAAATTTTTTTATGTAAGAAATACAGTCTTTATCCGACTAATTAATATTAAATCGCATCGGATGTGAAATTATCATGAAGAATTTTATTTATGGCTTATCTCAATATTATCAAAAACTGGGTAAAACTCTACAACATGCGGACGGCATCGCAGCTCTGGCTCTTCGATTATATTTAGTTCCTATATTTTGGATGGCTGGCACAAATAAATTAATGCACTTCAATGATATTGTAGAATGGTTTGGCAACTCAGATGGAGGTTTAGGACTTCCCTTTCCGTATGTAATGGCCCTGCTTGCAACAACGACTGAATTAGCAGGTGCAATATTATTAACATTTGGTTTGCTAACGCGTTTAATTAGTATTCCCCTCATTATTACGATGTTAGTTGCTATATTTACGGTCCATCTACCGAATGGATGGCAAGCGATTGCTGATCCAAATGCACCCTTTGCAAACATGCAGGTCTTGGCCTCGGCTGAAAAGTTAGAGAAAGCTCGTGAAATATTACAAACCTACGGCAATTATGACTGGCTCACGTCTAGTGGTTCGTTTGTAATTTTAAATAATGGAATTGAGTTTGCCGTTACGTATTTAGTCATGCTTCTCGCACTGCTTGTTCTTGGAGGTGGCCGTTATTTCAGTTTAGATTATTGGATTAAAAAGAAGCTGCTCTAATTAATCATTACGCTCAGAATCCTACTTACAGCAACATAGAGCATCTTTTTCTTATTGTGTGCCATGTCTGGTTCATGACACACAATCAATATTGAGGCAATTTGGTCAAACCAGAAGCCTGTATGAAGTTATCGAACTCTCACAAAAATAATATCTAGGTCTTTTTTGGGTACAAACTTAGTCTTGGTCATTTGAAATTGAGTTGGACTAATTTTTTTAACTGGCCCATCCCAACAAAATGAAACCAGTTCGTCTTTATCGCGCTCAATGGTTAACTTAAAGTTTTCAATTGGTTTTGCCCAATTTGCGCCCGTCGTCAAAATATAACCCAAAGCACTAAACGGCGAATTTTCTGCACTGGCTTTTTTTAAGCCCTGCTTAAATTGTTTATCCATACAAAATTGCTGGTTATATTCGTCTGGATAGAGAGCAACAGAACCACCCACCAAAGGTTTATATTCATGCTGAATTTTAGTCAGACTATTGGCTTTGAAGGTCTGCTTCCAACTATAGATCACTTGAGATGACCACGGAATCACATCATCTTTTTTAAAATTGGCTAAAATTTTCTGTATTTGTGGCTTATTACATTGTTTTAGCTTGTCTACATAATATTCATAATCATAGTTAGTGCGAGTCCACGGATTTAGCATCTCTTTTTCACTAAAACCGCACTGTTTAAACTCATCCGTAGCATCAATCAGGGGAGATTTTTCACCTTTTTGAATAAAGGTTCTGACATGCATTTCCGGCTTTATATTTTTACCATCCACCACAATTTTAAAACTTTTTAAAAGCTGTTCGGTGTGAGCAAAATCAGACTCAAAAAAATTATCAATGCGCGGTAACGGAAATAAGATGGTTTCCGTTACGTCTTTATTACTTAAGTTTTTATAAAGATAGTCGACCTTAATCAGTTTTTTACTGATGAATAGATCTTCGCTTTGCATGGCAATCTGCGAGTTTTTGAGATATTGAATCCCCCCCGTACCCACGTAACCCGTAGAGTCGTTGGCTAGACCATAGGTAGATAACGAAGCTAAAACAGCAAAGGTTAATACAAACGTTTTCATTTTAAAGCGCTCTGTCATTTTCTAATTATAAAATATCGATCTGGAATAAAGCATAACTGTTTAAGCACAGATGCGGTTAGTTTTTTAGTAATGACTCATATATCGCTTTAAATCTAAAAACTTTAATGAAAATTTAGTTTTTGTCTCGTCATCTTTTTAGGCACACTAATTTTTCCAATAAAATTAGTTAACCATAAAATACATTCATCACGATGTTCAAAGTGAGGCATCAAACTAAGGTCAATTTTTATATCTCTATCTGCCAAAGGCAAACTCAAGCAATATTCAAAGTCAATCGACTTATATTTTAACTTCAGATCTTTTTCTTGGGCCTGTTTTTTGATTTCCGCCATGATGCGGTTAAGGTTAACAATCAAATTATTGGAAACTTGATTATTTTCATAGACACGTTCATAGACGTTTTCAGCAACGTCAATGTATTTTATAAGCTCTGCATTTTCATTCATATCATTCACATTCTCTTTTTTTAAAGATTATGAACAGCTAAATGTTTAATTGCGTTACTTGGCACACTGGTTATGTGAAAAATGTATCTTTTCCTTTATTGCGATATAAACTTAAATTATTGTTATTTATTATAAAACATAAAAATCATGCATATTTACATACAATTAATCTTGTCTATGATCTGAGTTTAAACATAAGAAAAAATTGAGTTATCAATTATATTTAGTCAAAAAAAAACCGCCCCAGAAGGCGGTCGCTGAGTTTAAACCAGCAGTATATAGAAGCAAGGTGGACGTTCGCTTCTATATTCTTTTATGAAGGAGTTTTATTGGTTTTCATAAAATCCTCAGATTTAAAATAATTGATAATCATGTCTGCATGCTCTTCTTTTGGAGGAGCAACAGTTACAGGAAACGAATCTTTCGACATCTTAAAACCTGGTGGTAAAAAATGCGAAATTGGTGGCAATTTAGGCTTTCCCCCTTCTGTGATTCGCTCAATAAAACCAGCCAACCATAGAAGATATTCACCTTCGTTTGTAAACTTTGGCATGACACTCAAATCAATTTTAACTTTACATTCACTTAACGGTTTAGTTAAGTTTTCTTCAAAGTCTATATAGTTGAACTTGAGCTTAAACTCAGTCCCCTTGATGGCTTTTCGGGTCTGACTAATTAAACAGTTAAGGTTCTGAGTAATGTCATCAGTGAATAAGCCATCTTTTTTTATATTTTTATAAACCTTTTCGGCTACAGCTAGATACTTTGGCATTAACCTCTCTCCGTCCTATTGTTATAAAGTTCTGATCTATGAATATCTTATGTATTTGATTATGCTTAAACACGTGTAATTAAAGGTAACCTTATTAGACTTGTTTGTAAGTAGTTAGCATTTTATGTAAAGCGCGCCAATAAAATACCGAAAAAAATTATGGTTTTGATAACTCATCCGCAAAAATGCATGGTTGAATAGAGAAAGTTTGAAACATTTATTTTCATATTATTTTTACCATTTGGTAAAATTAATATGCTTTCATTTGCTTATCTCGTCTCACTAAACCCAGAACAGCTCGACGCACTCGTATTTCTTCTTCAGAAAAAGGTAAATGCTCGATAAGCTCGCAAATTGAGAGAGAATTATTTTCGATCAAAAAGCAGTCTTGCTCTGTTGTCCAATTAGTCGTAGCCGATTCAGTTTGTTTTAAATAGCGTTTCATATTTCCTGGCAGACTTGTTTACATATACAAAAAGCCTGCCTTTAGGCAAGCTTATATTTCAGATTTTGAATTGATCATTATTATAGCAGTCTATACATGATATGTTCAGTTAATATTGTAGCTGCCCTAACTAAACATTATAAAAAAAGCCCACTTACTGTGGGCTTCTAAATGGTTATTGTGCGGCATTTACCCCAACAATAAACTGACTACAATTAGAACCTTCAGATGCATTACCTAATTGCTTTTCAGAAAATTTAAATTTAGAGGCAACTGACTCATAATCTTTTTTAAGGCTTTGTCCTGTTAGCTCACCAAGCTCTTTCACTTGTTCTGGTTTCAAGATGCCATGTTCAACTGCTTGGTTTACCATGACACATGCTGTCGTCATCGCGTCATAACGCGCAGCAGTTTTAGAGTAGCCTAGAGCACCGATTACACCACCAACAATTAAACCAATAATGACCGCCAAAGTTACGTGCATTTTATTCATTTTTTAAATACCTAAAAATCTAACGAAAAGACGAACACTTCAAAAGGATGTGCTCAAGTCCGAGTAGGATAGTCATATTTACAGCTTATAAAAAGTTAGATTCTGTCACATTTGTTGATAGTTAAAATATTTCTAAACCATCAAGGTAAAAATGGCTTTGTTAGAAACACAAATCCGACAGAGAAAAAAGCATTATCATGATGAGACATTTGGTTGCCATAACTTGCGTTTAACTGAACAAAATCTTTATAGACCATGTATCGAAAACCTGTTTGATAAAAGGCATCTTTTCGGTCATTACCATATACTTCGGCAGTGAGCGTTAATGGATGAGTAAGTTGTGTTTCGGTTCCAATTCCCCACGTGGTTTGATTTTTATGTGTGGTATTTTCACGTAACCATCCCATATTGGCATGGATTAAAAATTTATCATCCAAAGTAGAAAGACTTAAAGGAACATTAACCGTCCAATCTTTCTTTGAAGAATCTTTAGTATTGATTTGAGTACCAAATGAAAAACCGATTCCCCAATCATTCGTTTCTAAAGGTTTTAATAAAGTCTTACCTTGTAGAGTTGCATAACTGACGTGCTCGGTATCATCATTTACTCTCCCCATCCCTACAGCAAATTCAAAATTACCACCAAAATTACAAGCTGGTGTTGCCCAATATTCTTTACTGTCAGAGTTATGCTGCGCCCATGTTTCTAGCTGACAAGTTTTTGGAGAAACAAGAGCGGCATCGTCAACAACCATAGGTCGTCCACTATAGCTTGCATTAGATAATGCGAATAAACAGAAACCAGAAATAAGTGAGCGTTTCTTTAAAGTAAATAACACTGGCATCACTCCCATAAGTCATGAAGCATATGCAAGTACTAGAACCCAACATGATTAGATCATGGGTTAATAATAGAAATGAAAAGATGAAAATAAAAAAACCTCTTCTTGCATCCACAAAAAGAGGTCTGTCAGGACTTCAGTGGATACTTAGACTATTACCGATCGACTACTGTCACTCGAGCAAGTACTCACATTGAAGCTCCTAAAAATTAGTTGGGCGGATTCTAAAATTACCATTGTTAAATATCAAGTTAAAATTTCATGACAATCTAAGCCATAGAAAACTGCTTATTTTTGCTCGGTAAGATGCTGAGTTACCGCATTAAAAAATAAACTTTTTTCATTATCAAGCTCAGCAGAAGGCATCGCGGTTTTCCATGTACTCCATTGCATCATGACAATCTTGTCTTTAGGGTTAATGGCTAACATCTGTCCAAAAATACCCAGTCCCCAGAAAGTTTCATCAGAATTTTGTGTACTTAATGGTGAACCTTTTTTTGCATGTGAGTTCCACCATTGAAAACCATATATCCCGTTTGGATAGTTTTCTGAGACAGAGCCTTTCGCTTGATTCCATTTGGTCGCTTGTGCTGTCCAGCCATCAGGTAACATCTTGTCGCCATTAGAAACACGTCCTTCATTCAATATAAATTGTCCGAAACGCGCATAATCACGTAACGTTGCATTAAACCCATGGCCACCCATATCAACTTGATTGCGGGTATACGACTGCCAAACACCTTCTCGCTCCATGCCTACCCGCTTCCAGACATTATCTTCTAGGTATTTAGCAATATTCTGATGCGTTGCTGCTTCTAAGACTTTACCCACCAGATATGCCCCGCCTGTGCTGTATGACCATACTGTTCCTGGTTCATATTTCGCTTTCAGTTTTTTCACATTTTTATAGACACAAGCATCTGGATTGTTAGCTGCCTCACAATAGGTCATTTTTGCAAAATCTGAATTTGGATCTTTATAATTTTCATTCCACTCAACACCTGAAGTGTGTTGCAAAAGCTGTTTTAAGGATACTTTTTCCCAAGCAGTTCCTTTCAAATCTGGTAAGTATTGAATGATTGGATCATCTACCGATTTGATTTTACCTTGTTGAATAGCGACACCTATGAGCGTTGCCACAATAGACTTTGCCACTGAACGAGAAGTCCATAAAGTCGTTTCATTGTTACCTTGTCCGTAATATTCATAGGCAATTTTGCCATCTTTTAATACAATCAGACCTGCAACACTTTGATTTTTTATGTAGTCATTTAAATTATAACTTTTACCATCTACCGAGTAATGGATATCTTTATTTTTAATACTGTTCTTTAGTTTTGGGAGTGCAAGCACGTTTTTCTTATCAGGGTGAAAAACGCTGCCATCATAACTACGGAATGTATTTCGAAAGCCCACCACCCTTTGTTGTTGTGTCCATGTCAACATATCATGTGGGTCAGGTAATTTCTTATCCACGATCGTTGGACAGTCCTTTAGTTCCAACTGCTGACAGCTATATTCAGCACAAGCGACACTACTGACGAATAGACCAGTGAACAGTAAGCTAATTTTTGTAATCTTCATCTCTTTTTTCCCTTAGTAGAGCTTAATTTGAGTGACTAAACCGACAATCACATTGCTATTGAAGGCTTTTCCTGTAGAGCGGTAGTAGTTATCTGGATTCCAGATGTATTGTACGAATGGGCTTAGAGTTAGGCGTTTGTAATTAATATCGGTATCTAAAGAAAGAAAAGAGGTTGTTTTATTATTATTACCATTAATTTTCTCTGTCATTAAAACATAATCATCATTAAGTTGAGACTGACCGAACTTCACGCCTAAATGATTCTTTCCTTGATTAATTTTATAGCTTAATCCTAATTCCCAATAATTTTTATAAGGCTGATTTTTCTCATCAATATATGAGTAAGCACCAAATACAGTTGGAATATTCTGATTATTAAAATCATGGTTAAATCTAAAATTCAAACCATCTGTACCATTATATTTTTCTTGAGTATAGGCATTACGATATTCAGAATCATTATAAAAATATAATAACTCTGCTTTAGTGTTTTTATCTTTATATCCGACACCATATACTTGGGTAGAACCTAGTTGATGGTGAAAGGAAAAATCTAATCCTTTTTTCTTATAGACATAATCATCTGTGTTGACCTCAAAAACCCCTGCATGCATATAGATATGGTCTGATAAATTATATTTGGCATAACCGCCCCAATACGCATAGTTAGTCGGCAATGAACCCATTGCGCCTTTAATTGGGTCAGTACACAACAGGATATTTTGACAATTGTTATAGAGGAAATATCGTCTTAGATTGGTACGCCCAACGGACGTATAGAGTTTTTTATCATTCCAATACTTATCCCAAGTCAGCAAACTGAGTTGGGATGAAGCCAAATCATTGGCAGCAATTGCTCCACCGACATAACTTCCTACTCCTCCAAACCAATTGTTTGAAGTATTTAGCTGTGCATCATCATTTAAACCATTAAACACATATTGTGCTTTTAAAACCCCAAAGTCATGACTTTCATTCGCCAATTTAATTTCAGTATTTAAAAACAAACCTGCTGAATTAGTAAAATTGTCATCTACAGCACTTTCTTGGCTATACATCGCTAAATCAATAACATTAGCTGTGAACTTGAAATTGTCTTTTAGGCTCACTTCTGCATTTGCACTCATACTATATAAAAGCATGAGTGTACCTATACATCCTTGTTTAGATATATACATAGAATCCTTTCCTTTAAATATAATTAATCATTTTCCTAGTTTTATATTTTTATAATTAAAAACTTGGCATAATGATTATTTCTAGCTCAATTTAATATTTATTAATTCTGATATCTTTTGAATATCCTCCACCACAAATTAATAAATTATATTTAATAAATATCGATAATTTTTGGCTTACTGATTTATTTCAGTCCCATTTGATAAATCTGATTTCAACATATTTATATTGGTTTGACTTGTGTGCGAATGACATCAATTTTGTCTAAAAATGACATACTATTTTTTAATACTTAGACTATTAGATAATAGAATAGGTTGCTTATTAATTTTTAAATATCAAAAACTTAAACCACAATGATTATAGTTATATCTTTTAATTCAAATAAATAAAGGCTTGGATCAGATCAATTCAAGCCTCTTTGGTTTCAGACAAGTGTTAAATATATTGTTAACTTAAAAGATCTTTCTAAAAAGCTTCTACTTATTTTAAAAACTCTTTCACGGTTTCTTGCATACTTGTCGTTGCACGGCCAATGAGCTGATGCAGATCTTTGCTATCACTATATAAACCGTCTTTAGATACGCCTTCATCCGAATCTGCCAATATATGAGCAAACCCTTCTGGTACACCAACCTGCACTAAAAGTGCTTTATATTCTGCTTCAGGTAAATCTTGATAAGTTATATCTTTTTTAGTGATTTCGCTTGTCCATTTTGCAACATCATCAAGCGTATAACTTGTATCACCTGCCAATTCATAAATCTTATTTTCATGCCCGTCTTGCGTTAATACCACAGCGGCCGCAGTTGCATAATCTAGACGTGAAGCAGAAGAAACTTTACCGTGATGAGTTGCCCCAAAAATTTTGCCATGCTCTACCGCTTGTTTAAGACCCATTGCATAATTTTCGTTGTACCAGTTATTACGTAATAACGTGTAGGGAATATTTGATGCTTTTAAATATTCTTCAGTTTCAACATGTTCTTGTGCAAGTAAAAGTGGTGTTACATCTGCTTTTAATAAACTTGTGTAAGCAATAAATTTTACATGTGCGAGTTTTGCTGCATTAATAATATTTTGGTGTTGTAACGTACGTTGACCAATTTCATTTGATGAAATTAATAAAAGCTTATCAATACCTTGTAGTTGCTCTGAAAGTTTTTCTACGTCATGAACATAATCAAAAGGACGAACTTCTACCCCTTTTGAGCTTAAATCCATAGCTTTTTCTGGATTACGGACTAATGCCACAATATTTTTTGCTTCGGTCCGTTCAAGTAATTGAGAAATAACGAATTGACCAAGTTGACCTGTTGCACCAGTAACTGCAATACGCATGGTGATCTCCATCTGATGTAGTTGAAATATTTCAATCATCGTAGTATCTTCACTTACTAAAAGTAAGTACTTACCTAAAAGTAAGTTCAGCATTAAATGTAAACTTTTGTAATGCAGGTAATGAGCAATGAAAGGTCAGGTTTTTGCAGCAGATTGTCCATCTAGAAAAATTTTGTTGACACTAACAAGCCGTTGGAGTGTTTTAATTTTAGTTGCACTACGTGATCAACGTTTACGCTTTAATGAATTAAAAAAAATAATTGATGGCATTAGTGAAAAAATGCTGGCACAAACCTTAAAGTCACTTGAGCAAGATGGTTTTATTTATCGTCAGGATTATGCCGAAGTACCCCCTCGAGTAGATTATCAATTAACGGACTTTGGTCGAGAAGCTTCCGAACGCCTTTTTGATTTAACTGATTGGCTTGAAAATAATATATCTCGGTTATTAGAAAAGCAGCCTCGTTCAGACTTAGTTTTATAAGCAAATTTCAGCATATTTAAACTCGCTTCACGACTGATATATCTTCATCTAACTTTGATCAGCAAACGTAGAGTCCGACTCTCTCATCTAAACCCCAACAAAAAACACTCAAGCACTCTCTCCCGCTCGATTGCCACATCCGAGCTTAAAAGCTGAATAATTGCACCTTCAATCATATATAAAAATAGCTTAGCGTCTTGAAAGGTAGCATCGATTTTGAGTTTTATAAGCTGGCTATAAATTTCATTAAGCAGCCATGTTCTATATCTCACTGCCGTTATATAGGCTTTTGGATAGGCCAGTTTAGTTTCAAAAATTGCTTTAAATAATAGGTAATACATCCCCTCTAAATCGGTGTGTAGGTAATAAAGTTTCTTGAGTTTATCCTTCACGTTTGTGCCTTGGTCGTACTGAGCAATTGAAACTACTTTTTCTTTTAAACGTTCTTTTTGTACGATCAAACAGATTTCAACAAATCGCTCTTTAGAGTGAAAATAATTATAAAAAGTGGCTTTCGGAATTTTTGACTCTTTAACGATTCTATCTACCCCAACGGTATGAAAGCCACGATGGTGAAATAAATCAATCGACTTATTGATGACTTGAATAGCGCGTGTTGAGAGAACTAAATTTGGCATAGTCTTACCGTTATAAAATTATTGTTGTTTCTAAATGAGATACTTTTTTGGGAGAAAAAAGGCACAGCCAAGCCCGTAAGACTGTGCTTGGCACATCTCAAGTTTTATTGTTGATTAAGTTTTAAAACGAAGTAATTTAAAGCCTGAAAACCTTACGGCGATCAAACTGCTTTAAAAGTTTAAGCTGTGTCGTTATAGCTTTTGGCAAAGGCTGCCAAGAAATAATGGATGTGCAAAGCCAACTCCTTTTTATTGGGAGTTCTGCCAGACATTAAAATTATGGTGGCAGAACGAAAGGGGTTAGCAGACTGGTCAAACGTGGCCAGCACACCCGAAGGTGTCCCCCTCCGTTCCGCCATAGAGGGGGCACGAGGGCTCAACACTAGAAGCACGAAACTTCTAATGTACGTTTGATACGGTCTGCTAAAACCGACTGGCAATGTAGGCCAGCAGGCAAAGGATAGTAGCCCGCCCTCTTTCAGTCAAGCACACAAAATGACATTTGCTTTAAAATAGATCATTAAAAAGTAAGGATAAATAATTAAAATTTATTGTTAAATTGGGGTTTATAAAACGTCTATCAATCAAAGCTCCATCGAGGTCTTAAAAGATACAACTTGCAAAAAATCATCTATGATAATATTTTAGAGTAATTACTCTAAAGTGAGATCTAATAATGAAAACTAAAAGAATTGGTTCGTATCACTGGATGCAAGCTACCAATGGTCAGCTCAGCTTCAAAGAGAAAATTAAGTTAATTCAAAAAATTATGCTGCCAAGTGTTATGGCTTCTATAAAAATAAATTACTTTCGATTCAAAACTTCTCATGATTTTGATATTGATCAGATCGTAATACCAGATACTCAAATGGTTAAAGTCGCGCTTGATGAGCTCGAAACTAAAGCAAGTATATCTATCTACAATCATTCATGGCGAACCTATTTCTGGGGAGCTGCCCTAGGCCATATACAAAAACAGCAATTTGATGATGAATCACTTTTAATAGCCTCACTTTTTCATGATATTGGCTTAACTGAGCAACATATTCATAGTAAAGGTTGTAACTGTTTTACCTATGAGAGTGCTAAACAATTTGAGCTAAAGGCTAAAGAACAAAGCTTTGATGAGAAGAAAAGTGAAGTCATTAAAGATGCTATCTGCTTACATATGAACGGCTATATAGATCATTCTGACCCTGTAGAAATTGCGCTATTACAACAAGGCGCATCATGCGATGTAATTAGTGACGGTCTATATAGACTCCCCGTCTCTTTTAGAAATGAAATTTTAGAAAAATATCCTAGAAAACAATTTAATAAAGAATTTATTGAGCTTGTTAATTTAGAAAGTAAGAATGTACCAAATTCTCGGACTAGTCTATTAAGTAGTCTTGGTTTACCACTCATGATTAAGTCAAATTTATTTAAAGAGTAGAAATATTAATATTTATAAAGTGCTTACACCAAGAATTAAAACACTTGGAGTTGGATTTTGGGGTAAAAACGTAAATCTCTTATATTTAGAGTTCTGCCACTACATTAAAGTTATAGTGGCAAAACCAAAGAGTCTTAGCAGACTAACCCTATAGGTCAATATGCAAAGAATAAGCTTCAATACTCAACTTATGACACCGTAAACTTAACACTATTATTTTGATAGATTGGCGTAATATCCTTGCCGTTGAGTGTCACTTTTTTGTAGGTGCCTTGGACTTTTTTAGCTGATAACACCGTATAAGTTCCTGCTGCTAAATTATCTTTTGTGACGAGCTGCAATGTTCCATTTAAGGTAAGGGTATTTGCCACCTGAACTGCTGGAAGTACATTCGATTTAAAAGTGATGTTAAATGTGGTCCCTGCAAGCTGAGTTAAATTACCCGCAATGATAACTGTTTTAGCTGAGTTGGTTTTTAATAAGCTGTTTTCATGCATGTAAATATCGCCTTGACCACCACCATGCTCAGACAATATTTCTAAACCACCCTGTTTTAAATCAATACCACCAGTAAACGAGTTATTTCCTGTCAGTGCTAAAGTTCCTGTACCTGATTTGGTCAGTTTACCCGCACCCGTAATATCATTACTCCATTGGTCATATTGATTAAAGCCACCTAAATTGGCATCCATGGCCAGATTTACATCACCATCAAAACTGCCATACCCTGCACCCGCTCTAAACAGGTTTAAGCGACCATAACCTTCGACGTCATCCATGACTGGATAACCTGACGCAAGCGCAGTCGATTTCAAAACTACACGGCGCTGATCGGCAGTTAAATAAGGAAGTCGAGTTTCCAATAAAACTTCAGCTCCCTTAGGCACCGTCGCTATTTTTGTTTTATCGCCAATTTGATTAAAACCATAAGTCATCCAGTGGCTAACCTGCTGTTTTAATTTTTCAAGATCGGCGAAACGGTCTTTCGCGTCATAAGGTGTTTTAGCCAAACTATAAAACGATTCAAATGTTGAGCTGTTGGTTTCTTTCATGAGCTGTGTTTGAGCTTGTAGATAAGCTTCTTTTCGTTGCTCAACAGTCATCGCATTTAAGTTTGCAACATCTGCAGCAATCGACTGAAGTCGTCCGCCAATCACGTCCATCGCTGAATGCATTCCCGCGATAATACGTGAATCACCCAAGTCTAGACCACGCGCAACGAGTTCCTGATAGCGTTGAGGCACTAAATAGGCCATCGCAATTGCATTTCGGCCAGCTTCGGCAGTATGTCCGCTTGGGAAACCACCGTCAGTTGTAGGTGAACTACTTTTTGCCGATTCTAAACTAGGTACAACAATGACTTCTGAACTCCAGCGCCACGGACGAGCATATTTATAAAAACGTTTTGCTGGCTCTGTCGATGAGTTATTTCCCATCGCTTGCACAAATTCAACGACTTTACCAAAATTGGCATTTCCATCGGCCGTAGTCAGCCCACTATTATTTCCTTTGTCATCATATTTTACTTGTGCAGCGTCGGCTGGCACTGAATTGATTGTGGTGGTCTGCCCTGTGAGTTTTCTCCAAGGATCGGTTAATGCTCCCATTCCTGTCGTTACGCTATAACTTTTTCCACGTCTATCATCTAAATAGGCCCGAATAGCTTCTTCATCTGTACGTTTATGCGTAGTTTGAATTGAATAGTTAATGTTGTAATTCAATACATCTGCATTCTTTTTTATACCGTCCGTACTGTCGCCCGGTAAACCTGTCCAGTTTGATTCGACTACAGCCGGAAAACCATCTCTTGCCTCAGCAGATTGGCCTGCATCTACAAATAAACTTGAAGGTGTCCATACATCTAAAAACCCGCTCAGCACACGTACGCCAGCATTTGTTTCAACCGTGGCATATCGTGCATCACCACGTTGATTGGTCGTCCACGAATCTACAATGGTGGTGATATTTGATGGAACTGGAGCAGTATCTTCAAAGCCAATACCCTTTGGCACCGCTGGTATTTCTTGGTTTGCTGCGGAATTATCATCTGAGCTATTGCTATCATTACACCCCGTAAAAAAGACTGAACAAGAGATAAGAGAAAGTAGAAGTGTATTTATTTTAAAGCTTGACATGATGTGATCCGTTTAATAAATATCCGTATCTTTCACCATGAATGTTTAGCTGGTATTACATATTTAAAATTAATTTAAATTTTTCTAAACAATATTAACTCTCTTTTTACTTTCTATACTTAACTGCTGAAATACCTGTTTTGCCTATTTTTTGAAATGAGATAACATTTTTAAAAAGTCATTTAAAGGCATGGGGCATCCCCACAAATAGCCTTGAAACTCAGTGCATCCATTACTTTTAAAAGTACTAAATTGTTCATGAGTTTCAATGCCTTCTACTAACACACGAAGGTTTAAATCCAGTCCAATTTTAATAATACCAGTGACGAGTTTATTACTACGTTTATCATCCAATGCTGCCTGTACAAAGCTACGATCAATTTTGATTTGGCTGATGGGCATTTTTTGTAGATAGCTTAAAGATGAATAACCTGTACCAAAATCATCAAGAGAAACCTGAACTCCTTGTTTAGATAAGAACTGCATTTTTTCGATCATGCTCACACAATTCGTTAAAGCAATATTTTCAGTAATTTCTAGTATGAGACGAGATGGATTGATGTCATATTGCTGAATCAACCCAATCACAGTTTGCTCAAAGTTTGGTTGCATGAAGTGATCAGGACTAATATTGATTGAAAGCGTAAGATCTTTAGTCTCGGCTTTTTTGCTCCAGTCTTGTAAAACTTTGCACGCTTGAGCCAATACCCATTCCCCAATCTCTGGCATTAAGCCAAAACTTTGTGCCGATGGAATAAAATCTTTTGTAGGAATATATCCTGAAACAGGATGATGCCATCTTAATAAGGCTTCCGCGCCTATCAGTGTTTCAGAGGCATTGACTTGTGGTTGATAAAAAAGCTCAAACTGTTGTTTAGCAAGCGCTAAGCGTAGGTCTTGCACCATGGTATTTTCTGTTTGTATCTCTAATTGCATGGTGTAAATTGAAATACAGATCATGAGCGTAGCGACACAAGTTGCAATCCATCCGCCATGATCACGAATATCTTCCGGCAAAGGGATAGCGCTATCAAGATTAAACGAGCTGCCACTAAAAAATATAAAGCATCCAATCGACAAAAGAATTAAAGCCGCTTGTAAAAGGCTTGGATTTCTACGGTAATTTAAATATCCCAATATCGCCCCAGCGGGTAAAAACAAATGAGCTACCTGTGGACGATCAACGGTAGCTATATCAAAAAATAGGCAAAAAACGACTGGAAAAACGAGAAGAACGGATTGTGAGAGGAGAATACCCGCTGAAATGCGGTTTATATAAATGAGAAAAAGGCTAAATATGGAGATCAGTGTAAAAAAGATGTCCATATAAACAATTAACCACATTTGTGAAAATGCGAAATATATAGTCCAAAACAAACAAAAAATAATACAAATAAAGATGTTTGCTTTTGCTGCGATTGTAAGCTGCTGATCTTTTACGGTACGGTAATTTTTTTTGCGTTTTTTAAAGTAAGACGAAGCTATCATAAATACATCAACCGTAAAATATTTCTTCATAAACCCCAAGCTTGATCAGTGATATACCCTGTCAATTTTCACCAATAAAACGTCATGTTTTATTTACTTTTCTAGGACTCATCTTGAGATCGATATTGTTTTAATTGTGGTGGCGCAGTCTAGTGCTTGAATTGAACAAACTTGCTTTTCAAACACTCTATTATTTTAAAATATTGTTCCCTAACGATACATGCCTCTACTGGGCTACACAAGGTTTGAATATTAATAGCAGTTAACTTATTTAATGAGAAATATCATTTAGCCACTATAGATAGCTCAGTGTATATTATGCGACTCGGCTTCTGGTTTATTTAACTCTCCTATGAAGAACGCATTTTCTGAAAGCAACCAAATTAGAAAAGTTTCTAGTTTCTCTGAACTTGTAAATACAAAGTTCCAAGGAGAGACAAATGCGATTTGCTGGCACAGAAATTTGGTGGGCGACTTTAAAGAAATTGTGAATAATCTTCAGTTAAAAGAAAATATTACAGAAGTTTCCATTGAAGACTTGTTAGACCTACAACTTTCAGAAAAAGGTAATCTTGCAAGGACAACTATTTTAGAAGATATCGAGCTGTTAACTGATTTTGGTGCATCACCTGTACTTAATTTGCTTAAATATTATGAACGCGATGAAGAACTAGATTTCATTTCAACCGATGTATATTCATTCCATGTTGATCGCTCCCCCATTGAAACCGATACATTCTTATGTACCTATCACGGCGCTGCTAGCGATATTGTGCCCAATGATCAAGTTGAACAAAAAGTTTTAATTCCAGAAATTAGAGAAAAGCTCAAAGAATTACATGACGGCTCTGATGCTGAATTTGAAGCTTTTTTGGCAGAGTATTTTTTTGATTTGCATTATCAACCTAAACCCGATGCTCAACCTGTAAATTTAGGTACGGGACATATTTGGCGTTTAGCAGTAGATCATCCAACTCAAAAGGTTTTACCTTGTGTTCATCGAGCACCTGTTGAAAAAAATGGCGAGTATCGATTGCTTTTGATTTGTTAAATATATTGCCACTCCATGACTGGAATGGCTTGAAATCATTTTTATCCAAGAAAAACGGGCTTAAGTAATCTCTTAAGATATTCCGAAAACGGATCAAATAAATTCGGATATCTAGCAAATCAAAAATAATGAAAATTATGATTTAAAGTAGTTGACCCTCACGTAACGTAAGCCCCTAGCATAAAACACGCCTAAGGAAGAAGGAGCTAAAAAGATGCTGTTAAAAGTTGGTGAATTGGCTAAGCAAACAGGACTTACTGTCCGTGCTCTTCATCACTATGACGATATCGGTTTACTTCAGCCTTCGGTCCGTTCCGATGCTGGTTATCGACTATACACCCGTAAAGACATTACTCGTTTGCATCAGATTCAAGCATTACGAGGACTGGGAATGTCGTTAGCCGAAATCTATACGGTTCTTGAAGACCCCAATCTTGCGCTTTTACCGATTATTGATCAGCAGATTCAAGCAATTGATCAAAGGCTGACAGAGCAAAAGAAATTGCGAAATCAGCTCAGCAAACTTAAATCTCAGATCATAAATGGTGAAGAGCTTGGTTTGGAGGATTGGCTAAAAACACTGGAGCTTATAGCGATGTTTGAAAAATACTTTACAAAAGAAGAGCTTGAAAAACTGACTTTCTTACAAGCAGGCACTAAAAGCCACCAAGAATGGCAAGAGTTAACTCAAGCAGCAAATGCACTATTTAATGCTGGTGAACCATCTAACAGTGAAGCAGCTCAAGACCTAGCTCGAAAGTGGATGAAAACTCTTGAGCACAATACGCGAGCTAACCCAGAATGGTTAGTTAAACTAAATGCCATAAACTCAGCCGCACCTGAATTTCAGGAAAAATTAGGCGTAACGCCAGAAGTTGTTGAGTTTTTACTTAAAGCTTTTTCTGAGAGTAAGCTGAGTATTTTTGCCCGTTATTTATCTGACGATGAGTTTACTTTTCTAAAAGGAAATTACATTCGTGAGATGAAAAAATGGCCTCAATTATTGGTCGATATTGAAAAATTGATTGATGCCGAGGTCACACCAGATAGTGATGGAGCAAAGCGTTTGGCACAACAATGGCTCTCTATGCTACAAGGCTATGCTGGCAAAAATCCAAGTACTCAAGAGAAAATCCGTACAGCAATGCAAAGTGAACCAAGCCTTGCTGACGGTACTTGGCTCAAACCAGTGACCCTACAATTTCTAGAAAAAGCAGTAGCAGCACTAATGCGTGATGCTTAGTTCTATCAAAACAACTGGCTACACCATAGTTTGGTGTAGCTTTTTAAAATACTCTATTCACCCATAAAAACAGGTTTTTTATAAATTAGTTTTTGATATTTATGATTATTTTTGTTTTCACAATTAATATATAACATTCACACGAACCCAATCTTCATACTTGGTTGCCTGAACATTCGTACTTGATATGATCGCTCCATGAATAGGAATATTTTCTTTCATCCCTGACGCAATTCGTGAACGTATTTTATCCGCCATCCCTCCCCAAATTTGAGTGTGGCCCGCATCTTGATACAGTACATATGCAACAGATGCTGGGCTGGCAGTAGATTTAAGTTCAAAGTTATTGTCTGAGGTTACAGCCAATTGATACGGTGTATTTTTGCTGCATTGCACAGTTACATCCGTTCTTGCAGTAGGAACTGGCTGAGCACGTTCAACCGAACCAAAATCTAAGTTTCCTTGTGTGGAAACTTCACAAGTTTCTAGAATGGTTAAACTGACCCTTAATGATGTAGATGCATTTCCAGCATCTGCACTATTTATTGTCAACATTCCCATCAGAGAAAATAAAGCATGTCTAATGACTTTCATTTCTTCTCTCCTTAACTTTTTGTTCTAATGTCTATTCATCTTTATATTGTGTTTTTTCTGTTCCTATTAAAGAAACAGCTTTCAGGATTGTTTAGTTATAAGACTTAATATTGCACAGTGTCAATCTATACTAATCACATGATTTGCATATTATTTTTATTATTTGTGATGAGTTACACGCAATCTAACTAATTTAAAAAGTAGTGGATGTTTTTTATTTCTCCTAAGCATAAAATTTGTCATTATTTATCAAACTGTATGCAGTTTAATCACCCCACTACTTCTAAAAATTATCAATAATTTATAATCTACTTTTAAACCTTGCTTAATCATTCTGTCCATTCTCGCAATTGCATAAAAAAACCGATCAAAATAATATCCAAACAAATAGATTATAACTTTACATATTGTTTAGCTTATAGATTCAATACTAAGAAAATTGTGAAGTTAAATTTAAAATGAATAATTCTGGCCTTTAAAACCATTTATTTTTAATTCGAGAAACCATTGATATGAAAAAATATTTATTATTAATTTTATTCAGCTTTTATTCGGTTCATTCATTTGCTTCGGACAAACTACATGGCAGTGTTTGGAAAACCATTGATGACGCAACCAATCAACCTCGAGCGCTGGTAAGATTTAGCCAAGATAAAAATGGCAACCTCTCTGCAAACATCGAAAAAATACTTGTTCCAAGTGAAGCCAACAAATGTACGATGTGCGAAGGTACTTATAAAAATAAATCTTTGATTGGTTTAACCATCGTCAAAAATTTAAAAAGTGTGGGTCAAAATAAATATGACAAAGGTTCTATCCTCGACCCACAGTCAGATAAGACCTATCGCTTTAGCCTAACAGTATCACCAGATGGTGAAAAACTTACTGCACGTGGATACATTGGTATCTCTGTGATTGGCCGAAATCAAACGTGGTATCGAGTTAAATAGGTCATGAAGTAGCAGTAACCAACTCTTTGTAACTACTTACCGATCATAATTACAGTCAATATGTGCATGATGGATGTAATAGTTTTTATGATCGGTACTTAGCTTGAATCATCAGCATAATAATGACGAGTAGCGAAGGTATTGCAGCAATCACGAATAAATGGGTAATGACCAGAAATTGAGAGAGATAACCACCAAATAGCGGCCCAATGACCGAACCCAAACGGGCAATTCCGATACTCCAGCCCACGCCTGTAGTACGAAGTGAAACTGGGTAATAACTGGCAGACAGTGCATTAATGGCAGGTTGCCCACCAACAATGGCAAAGCCAGCAATAAAAATGATAATAAATAATAAAACAATATGGCTAACCACATAGCCAATTAAAGCAACACTCATCACTGCAACCGAAAAAACAGGAATTAATACTTTATAAAATCCTGTCTTATCGATTTTAAGGCCCATCACCACACTACCAATCGTACCGCCTAATTGTAGAGTGGAACCGATCATCAATGCCTGATTTAATGAAAGTCCTGACTCTTTGGCCAAAGTCGGGAGCCAGTTCGCCAGAAAATATAGACTGATCATATTTAAGATACTAATGATCCAGATGGAATAGGTAAAAAACGCGCGCTGATTTTTAAACAACTCAAGCGGCGACTTTTTAACCTCAACTTCAGTGTTATTGATGATTTTTATTTCTGAATTAAATGTTAAGGCCGGATAGAACTTCTTTAACCAAAATAAAATTTTAGGAGTATTTTTATTATCTTCACTCAAAAAATATAAAGATTCTGGTAACTTAAAGTATGTGATAAAGAAAATAATTAAAGGAACAATACCACCAAAATAGAAAATCGCCTGCCAGCCTCCCCAAGGAACTAATAAGGCGGATATACCGCCCCCTAACATTGCCCCTACCGTATAGCCACAAGAAATGACCATCATGGTAAAAATACGAGATTTGAATGGAACAATTTCGGAGCTATAAGCCATAACATTTGGCATGATCCCTCCTAAAAAAATTCCTGTAACAAAGCGGATTGCAGTCAATTGCTCAATATTGCCCACATGTGGCGTCACCAGCATCAACACCGAGAACATAAAAGTCGAGATCAGTAAGATGGGACGGCGGCCAAAACGATCAGAGAGTGAACTTAATAAAAATGATCCAACAAACAAACCAAATAAGCTGGCGCTAAACACAATTCCTAGCATGGATTTTTGAACGCCCCATTCTTCTATAATCATTGGGGCTGCGTAAGCCATAGACTGGATGTCATAGCCATCCATAATCATCAGTAATAAACAGGTGATCAGAATAAATTTTTGATAGCGTCCAACTTTCTGCTGATTGATCAGATCACTTAATGCAACTTCTTTCATGGTATTCCCTTCTCCATGACATGCTTTAAATTAATTCATTTTAATTATGCAATACGTAATCAATTTACGATTAACGTAAAATAAAATAGCAATAATATGCTAACAAAGTCAAAATATTATTTTTTTATAATATAAACAAAAAGTTAGATCAGATGATTTGATTCTGTCTGAGTAATGATCTCAACTTATTGCACAGGAGCTATGGTCTGCTCATCTAACAAAAAAACAAGCAAACCATACATCCTATTATTTAAATTATTTTTAGATTCAAATAGATGTTTTAAAAAAACAATCGAAAATCTTTTCCCTCTCGTTCGCCTGATCTGAGCTTAATAATTCCCCTCAATCAGCATTCTTCTTTTCAGCAGAAGATCCATTACTTGATGGTTCAGAAGAACCCAAAGCCATACTTGAGAATACGCCATCGCGATAAATCCATGCATGTAATAACGCAGCAGACAGATGACCAATAACCACAGCAAATAGTAGCCAAGCCAAAACTCCGTGTAGAGTACGGAACCATGCATAGAGCGTCGAGTTGGTTGGAGCGATTGGTGGCAGATCCCAACCCGGAAATAGAGTTACAGGCCAATTACCTGCCGATAGCGTAGCCCATCCGAGCAATGGCAAACTAAACATCAAAAGATAGAGCAGCCAATGTGATGCATGGGCCATAAATGCCTGCCAGCGCGGTACAGTCGGTGGCAAAGGTGGAATTGGAAAATAGAGTCGATTTATTAATCTTATGATGACCAATAATAAGATTGCGATTCCTAAAGGACGATGGATATCGATTAACCACGGACGCCAAGTGATTGAGGTTGTCATTCCCACACCAATAAATAGCATGGCCAAAATCGCTACCGCCATAAGCCAATGTAGTATTCGAGCAGTCAAATTAAAATGACGTGGAGCATTATTGTTAGATTTGTTTTGCATGGCTGATCTCTCCTATTTGCCCACGGCATCCGTTGCTTTGCCAAATCCAATTTCACGTAACCGAGCATTGTAAGATTGTGAATAGATGCTTGCTCGTGCCGCGAGTACCGGATCATCTGATAACTCAATTCCGGGTGGAACTAGTGTTGGATCAAAGTTAATATCACGGCAAACGCCATTTACCTGTTCAGTTACATTTTTGACTTCCAATGTTCCTGCTATCAATTCTTTACGTTCTTTTGGCCAAGGTTGAGACGGGTCATTCACTGGGTCTCCTGGCTCAGCAAGTTGCAAAACTAAATCCCAATATAGCGGCCCTTCAGCTAAACGTTTTTTGATGTCTTTAAATAAGAAATCATGGCCAGCTTGATCACGTTGTTCTTTCGTAAGGCTAATAAATTTTGAATGAGGACGCATAGACCAACGAACTGGCTGTTCTTGTCCATTGGCGGCTCGCAATATAAAAGCATTTACGACATAAAATTCTGCACCGCTGAAACTACCGGTTAATGGCATCTTTGCCTTCTGCTCAATAGACTTACGTGCTTCTGGATATTCTTTTAAGAAAGCCTCAACAAGGGCTGGATCGGGTTTGCCAGTAGCTGGAACTGGTTTAAATGCTTTTTGCTGCGCCAAAAAACCTTCAGCATTTCGTGTAGGGAAATAGGGAAAGTTGTTTAATTTCATGCGCCATTGTGAATGATCAGCTGCGGAAAGTAATAAAGCCATACTTACTGTTGCTGTCGAATTATCTGCCGCATGCGGGTTACCACTCCCAATAGAAAATCGGCCAATTGCTGGTATATCAGACTTGGCAAATACAGTGGCTTTAGAGAGTGCCGCCGCCGCACCATTACTGTGGTAAGTGCCATCAAAACAAATACCCTTACCGTGTGCACGTCGATATCCGGGATCAAAGTTATTTAATGAGTCTCCCAAAAAAGTTTTGCTTGTGGTGCGATGTCCAAATAGACCGGCGACCCAAGCAAATGCCAATACTAAGGAGCCCGCAATTACAGCAATACCCACGAATCGCAGCCAATACTTCTTTAGAGTTTTAAAATTCAAATTATTCATTCTTCATCCTGTGTAAATTGTATGGCTGCATCCCTAAAAAAGAGTTTGATCATGTCAAAAGAGACTTACTTACATTGATGGAATCACGTTCAAAATTAGCTCAGTAAATAAAATCCCGAAAGTTCTGGATCCAATAGAGATAAGCCTTAATATAATATTTATTTCCCTATCATATAAGGTACGCACCTCGGGGTTAGTATTAATCTTATTAACATTTGAGTGGAGATAAATAAAGCATGAGAACGAAGAATCTAGAAGCGCCGACTTTGACCGAAAGAGTCCGAAGAGGTGATCTTTTTAAAAGCGAGCTCGTTAACTAGTGATGATTGATCATAGAGATGAGAAAACAATCTAACACCCTTTCTCTCTCATCTTTCTGTTCTGAACTTAAAAGCTGAATAATTATGCCTTCAATCATATATAAAAATAGCTTGGCGTCGTGAAAAGTCGCATCCCTTTTGAGTGCTCTCAGCTGGCTATAGATTTCATTAATGAGCCATGTTCTATATCTCACTGCAGTTATATAGGCTTTTGGATGGGTCAGTTTTATTTCAAACATGGCTTTAAACAATAAATAGTACAGTCCCTCTAAATCGGTATGTAAGAAATAAAGTTTCTGAAGTTTTTCCTTCACGCTTGAGCCTTGGTCGTATTCAACAATTGAAACCACTTTTTCTTTTAGACGTTCTTTTTGTACGATCAGGCAGATTTCAATAAACCGCTCTTTTGAATGAAAAAAGTTATAAAAGGTCGCTTTGGTAATTTTTGACTCTTTCACAATTCTGTCGACCCCAACCGTATGAAAGCCGTGATGCTGAAATAAATCAATCGACGTATTAATAACTTGAATAGCGCGTGTTGAGAGAACTAACTTTGGCATAGTTTTACCATTATAAAAATTCTTGTTGTATATAAATGAGATAAAAAACCTGTGCCCTTTCTGGGAGAAAAAAAGCACAGCAAAGCCTATAAAGACTGTGCTTGGCACATCTCAAGTTTTATTGTTGAGTAAGTTTTTTGGTCGTGACGATTTAAAGCTTGAAAACCTTAGGGCGATCAAACTGCTTTAAACGTTTAAGCTGTGTCGTAATAGCTTATGGCAAGGGCCGCCAAGAAATAATGGATGTGCAAAGCCAACTCCTTTTTATTGGGAGTTCTGCCAGACATTAAATTTATGGTGGCAGAACGAAAGAGGGTTGACGGACTGGTCATAGAGCCAGCACACCCGAAGGTGTCCCCCTCCCGTTCCACCGTAGAGGGGGCACGAGGGGCTAGACACTAAAGATATAAAACCTTTAATGCTTCTATGATACGGTCCGTCAAAACCGACTGGCAATGTAGGCCAGCAGGCAAAGGATAAGCTTCACATTTATTGCAGTCAAGCACACAAAATGCCATTTGTTTTAAAATAGATCATTAAAAAAGTAAGGCTAAATAATGAATAAGTTATTGTTAAATTGGGATTGAAAATTAAAGTAAATATTTGAGCTTAGGCTTTAATAAATGACCGTTAGCTTCTCTTTTTATTAGAAGTTTTGCCAAAACATCAAAGTTATGGTGACAAAACGGAAAAGGGTTGACAGACTAGTCACTCAACTAGCACACCATAGGTGTCCCTCTCCCGTCCTACCATTACGGAAAGAGACAAGGAGCTTATATATCTATGTTTACTTATTCAATGTTATTTAACTCCATTAAGGCCTATAGCAAACTTGCCACCCATTAATGTTATGTTATAACATAACATTAACATCACAATATAAGCCGCTAATAAATGAACCTTGTTCTCCCAGATATATCTGCCGAGCCAACTTTACCAAATGCCTATAGCCACCGCCTTGATTGGGTTGGCATGGAAAACATTGCATTACCCGTTCGAATTGAAAATACCTTATGCCCAAGCCACGTAAATGCTTATGTCAGTCTGGATGACCCTTTAGCAAAAGGCATTCATATGTCGCGTCTTTACACACGACTTTTAGAGTTAACATCACTCGAAAATATAAATATGCCTGATTTAAAATTAGTTTTAGAGGACTTTTTAGACAGCCATCAAGATTTATCGCAGCATGCCAAAATTGAAATTCACAGTAAACTTTATATCGAGCGATCAGCCTTAGTCAGCAAGCTTTCAGGGTGGAAAAGCTATCCTTTTGTTTTGTCAGGCCAACTTTCTAATGATCAATTTGAGGCAGAATTAAAAGTCGAGATCCCCTATTCTTCAACCTGCCCATGCTCTGCGGCACTTTCAAGAAATATTATTCAACAACGGTTTGAGTCGGCCTTACAAAATCAAGAAATTCGACTTAACCAACAAGACATTATGAACTGGTTAAATACCACAGATGCAATTGCAGCAACGCCCCATAGCCAAAGAAGTTTTGCCCTCCTTCAATTTAAATTAGATCAAAATCTTCAAAACATTCCACTCATCGAATTTATAAACCAAGCTGAACTGGCATTAATGACTCCTGTGCAAACTGCCGTGAAGCGTATTGATGAACAGGCATTTGCGGTTGCCAACGGTCAAAATCTAATGTTCTGCGAAGATGCATTAAGACGCCTTTATGGTTCGTTTATACATCACAAAAATATTCATGGTTTCAAATTTAAAGTGACTCATGCAGAAAGCCTACATGCGCATGATGCTGTGGCAAAAGGGTCATGGCAATGGTAGGACATTTTATATATATCTGAAACTGATCAAGATTTTTACAAAAATGACTGTTGTTTGTCACAAATTAAATAGTTTCAACTTACTACCCTCAATATCCCAACTTAAATAAACAGATTTAAACGGTAATCCAATGCTACGTAAAAATCCATCTGGCCATCTCCCTGTTATTGATCAATCAGCCTATGTCGATCAGACCGCTATTATTTGCGGCAAAGTCATTGTTCATGCCAATGTGTTTATTGGCCCTTATGCGGTGATTCGTGCAGATGAAACCGACGAAAATGGAGAGATGGAACCTATCATTATTGGTGCAAATTCCAACATTCAAGATGGTGTTGTGATTCACTCCAAAGCTGGTGCATCAGTTGTAATTGGTGAAAATACATCAATTGCTCATCGTTCAATTATTCATGGGCCTTGTGAAATTGGTCATCATGTTTTTGTCGGTTTCAACAGCGTCATATTTAACTCTAAGGTCGGTCATCACAGTGCTATTCGTCATAACGCAGTCGTCGATGGTCGTGATTTACCGAACCATTTTTATGTCCCTGCAATGAGCTACATCAACTCTAAAACCGACTTAAACCAATACCCTCCGGTTGATATCTCTATTAGTGAGTTTTCCGAGAGTGTTGTCTCAACAAATATTGAATTGGTCAAAGGCTATAAGGCATTACACAATGAGTTTTAAACCCTATTCTAAAATCATTATCCGAGATGCCAATTTAGTGAATGAGGGAAAACAGGAATTTGTAGATGTACTTATTCAAGATGGTCGAATCGAAAAAATTGCTCCATCAATTTCTCATGTTGTTAATGCTAAAACCATTCATGCGAACGGGAATTGGCTGATTCCAGGAATGATCGATGATCAAGTCCATTTTAGAGATCCAGGTTCACCACATAAAGGCAGTATTGCTTCGGAATCTATGGCAGCAGTCATTGGCGGAATTACCAGTTATATGGATATGCCAAACACCAATCCCCCAACAATATCTTTAGATGCCTTTATGCAAAAAAGACAAATTGCCGCCCAATATAGCATGGCAAATTATGCCTTTCATTTTGGAGTAAGCTCCCAAAATCTAGATATTATTGAGCAGCTTAACCCCAAGCTCGTCAGCGGTGTAAAAGTTTTTATGGGAGCCTCTACTGGCAATATGTTAGTTGATGACCCGCAAATTCTTGAACGATTGTTTGCCAATGTCCCTACCATTCTTTTAACGCATTGCGAATATACACCTCGCATTAAAGAAAGAGAAAATTTATATTTCGGGAAATATGGTGAATATATTCCAGCACATATGCACCCTAAAATTCGGGATAAACAAGCATGCTTTGAGAGTTCACGTTTAGCGGTGTCTTTAGCGGAAAAATATGGGACCCAACTGCATGTTTTACATATAAGTACAGCCAAAGAATTGTGTTTGTTTAAAGATTTACCTTTAAATCTAAAGCATATTTCTGCTGAAGTATGTATTCACCATCTTAGTTTTGATGAATCAGACTATGCTGCGCTTAGCCATTTAATAAAATGTAATCCAGCAATTAAAACTCAACAAGACAAAGATGCACTCATCACTGCGATTGCTCAGTCCAATCGCTTAGATATTATTGGTACAGATCACGCACCGCATACATGGGACGAAAAACAACAATCTTATTTAAAAGCACCCGCTGGCCTGCCTTTAGTTCAACATGCTGTTCCAGCACTCATGGAACTTGTGGCAGATAAAAAAATAAGTATAGAAACAATGGTTAAGAAAACATCACACCAAGTCGCTGATTTATTTAAACTCAAAAATCGTGGATATATCCGTGAAGGTTATTGGGCAGATTTGGTTCTACTTAAAGAAAATAAAGAGGCTATTGCAGTTAAAGATCAAAAAAACTATATGCGATGTAACTGGACGCCATTTCAAAATAAAACCTTCCGCTATGACGTCGATACAACTATTGTGTCAGGGCAATTGGCTTGGCATCAAAATCAGTTATTTTTAAGCTGTCGAGGCAAAGCATTAGACATAGACAGATAACACCGCCAAATTTTAGAGTAGAAAATATAATTAAAATTTATTGTTAAATTGCGATTTATAATGAGGCTTTTATCTGCTTAAAGTAGGAGGCAAAATCCATTAACGACTATATAGCGGATCTTCCTCAACAAAAAATACCTCACCCGATGAAGGTAAAACCCATTGATAAGTTCCTTCTATTTTCTGCATTTTTTCTTTAAACGTATTATATATTGCTACAAGGTTATGTTTTTCATCATATTCCCCTACATAGCCATGTTCCTTTTCTTCATGAAAATCTCTAAACATTTTATGTAATTTTACGGCTCTAAGTTCCATCTCATTTGTCCTTTTTATTATTAATATAATTATTATGATCTCTTTTTTTACTTTAAATATCAGAAAAATGTACCAAATTATATCCTATTGATATATCAAACAAAAAAAAGCACCTAAGATGCTTTTTTTATTTTTAAAATATTATTGGGCAATAATATTAGTAGCTGTAAGACCTTTTTGTCCTTGAGCTATATTAAAACTAACACGTTGACCTTCATATAAGGTTTTAAACCCTGAACTACTGATTTCTTTAAAATGTGCAAAAACGTCTGGGCCTGTATCTTGTTGAATAAAACCAAAACCTTTAGTTTCATTAAACCATTTCACTGTACCGATTGCTGTATTAGACATAATATATCCTTTGATTTTTAATAATATAAAGCCACATTTCATGACTCATTAAACTTTGAAAAAATAATAACGAATTGAGTTTAAGATCTTAAAAAAACGAAGGATTATGAATAAAACTACGATACTAAAAGAGGATTTACTAATAAGTCTTTTTTTCTAGTTAAATTGAGTATACGCCAAATAAATATTTATACAACACATTTAAAAAATATTTATTTTCGTACCGTTATTTAAAAATAATAACTCCTAGATACAGAAATACTTTTCACAAAACCCGCCAACCAAAGAATAAATTCATGTTCATTATCAAAATTAGGGAGAAGACTTAAATCAATTTTAACAATACGCTCTTTCATTGGCCTATTTAAACAACTTTCAAAATCAATAACAGGATATTTTAATTGTAAATTGTTTATAGCTGCTTCTTTTTTAATTTCAATTAACAGTCTATTCAGACAGTCAATTAAATCCTTAGAGGACTGATTTTTAAAGTGAATATTATTGTAAACACTTTCAGCCACATCAAAATATTTTTTCATTTCATCATCCATATTTCCCTCATTTTTTAATTAATTTGATTGAGTATGCATGTAAAACTGTATCTTTATGTTGTATAAATATATTTACAGATCGAATCCCCCACTTTAATTAAAAATATCTCCTCCACTTAAGAACTTAAAACAATATATTTAAATAAATTATAATTATCAAAAAACCATTAAAAACAATAGCTCTCAAGCTATATGTTAACTCTTGTATTTGATTAAAATTTTCTTCCACTTATATATCAACAGTGTATTTGATTCAAAGAAACATTATGTCGAGAATTAAGCACTTTTAGGCACATATCTCTACATAGAGTTCTCATAATCACCGCAATGTAAGCGAATTAAAGGCCTACCATAAAACTTCCTTACTATTATTAAGAAGTTTAAAATTTCTGATTTCAAAGAATTTTCAAAAAAAACCACACAAAACCAAAATGATTCTAATGCTCAACCTAATGAGGATAAAACTGAAAAACCTACACAATCGCCTGAAGAAGAAAATAATCCTAAAGAAAATAATAATGAAGAAAAAAAAGGAATAAAATAATTGATAGCTCAAAAGCTCTATATTAAATAGAGCTTTTGTTTAACATCATATTAATTAAAATGTTTTATTAATTTTCCACATTGAATCTAAAAAACGCTAATACATATATTTATTTTTAATTCAAACAAGTTCTAATCTTTTATTTAATATTAATTCAACTCTTCTTTGTGCATCACAAAAATCAATCTCTTCACTTATCCAAAATGTATGAAGCTGCCCATGTAGATGAAAATGCTCTTTATTATATTCGGATCCATGATCAGAATAATGACTATCTACTCTGAAATGATTTTGATCGTCTTTTCTTTTTTTCCCATCAAGTATACCGCCAATACAGATATCCATTTTAATGCCAATAATTAATCGAAATTGACTATAACACATAGTGCACGGTGGCTTTAAAAAGAGTTGTTACTATTATCTTTACAGCATCATCAAAAATTTATGTTTGCAGCATATCTCCTTAAAATTAAAGAGAATAAATATATATTTTGCATATCTAAAATGCTTTGATATGTAATATAAATATTGATTTATCTAAAATTTATAACATTTTCAAAATAATTCTTCTTACAGTAGATAAATCACTATATGCTGCATACACCTCTTACAGAAATTATTCTAATGTCACAGCAGACTCTGCTACAAGAACTGAACTCCAGAATCGACTATTACTCTACAAGAACAGACTACCCACTACGTAGAATTTTGATAGGTTACCGAGCATATGCAAAATTGATGTTATGTTCAGCTTTTTCAGATGAAGTTATAAATTCTGCAATTGATCCCAATAAACGGAAATATAAGAAGTTAAAAATTAAAGTCACCAAAGATGACAACCAACTCGATCTTGAATGAATCGATCTAACTAACAAATGAACATTTCCTTGTGCTCATTTACCGCCCCAATGACCGCAAAATGACAATGACCAATGCCAGCAATATTGTTGTGAACATCTAGATAATGATGCCCTACTGCTGCGGCTTTGAACCAAGAAAATAATTTGCTCTTAAACTTATTTTTTCACAGGAAGTAGTAAAACAGGGTCTTCAATATCGTACCCAGTTTCTTCTGGAATCCCCAGATATTTAACGACAACCAACCTCTTATCTTGTTTAGGTACCTTATAATTTTGGGAAATTTTTATTGCTTTGGTGTAATGAACCGCAACATGGTTCTTACTTTGTAAGGACGGCGATTTTA
Organism: Acinetobacter sp. GRABPA_MV_2; assembly: GCF_056725885.1. Taxonomy (NCBI): domain Bacteria; kingdom Pseudomonadati; phylum Pseudomonadota; class Gammaproteobacteria; order Moraxellales; family Moraxellaceae; genus Acinetobacter; species Acinetobacter sp. GRABPA_MV_2. The sequence goes on along the minus strand of NZ_JBWZNA010000007.1, from coordinate 16,289 downwards.
CAACATATTCTGTTTTATATTGCGTGATCTTTCCTGAAGGATCAAACCAAGCCGATACTTGATTCTGATGAGTTTTTAATGTTTGAATTTTTAAGGTCTTACTATTACTTACGACTAATGGGGTTAAATTCTTTTTAATTTTATTTAGAGCTTTATCAAATGCTCTACTATCTTGATCATAATCAACCTTATGTGTTTTTGGATTGATATAGAGAGATTTAACTTCAATCAGTTTATCAGGCGATTTACTATTTAATAGATAATAATATAGTTGTGGTAGACGCCCTCGACCATCTTCGTAGTGTCTTAATACATAAAGTTTCTTCTCTTTTTGCTGATAGCCCAATACTTCAATTTTTTGTCCACCGCCCACTGTCGCATAACTATGTGCTGATAAGGTAAGAATGGTGCTAAAAGTTAGAAATTTTAGAAATTTCATGAGTTCATATCCGTGTGATCTGGCAACTATATTGTATAAATATCAATCAGATTAAAATGATATTTGAGTAAGTACTACTTGCTGTTTTTATATTCTTTTGTACAGAAATATAAAGCTTAAAAAAGAGGCCGAAGCCTCTTTATTTTTATCGCAATCAAACTCATTCATCAATCATCGCGAACTCTTGTTCAGGCGTGCCTTTCACCAAATGATGACGGCTATATAACAAGTAATAGAGTATAAATCCGACATAAATAAGCGCGGCCAATAACCAAACTTTTGGATTTACCATTAAACCTGCAACTACAGCAACAGTAGCGAGAACCAAGGCAATACAAGACGTCCACATTCCACCAGGCGTTTTATACGGGCGTGGTAATTCAGGGCGAGATAAACGTAATTTAATATGTGAGAGCATCATCAACACATAAGAAATTGTTGCGCCGAATACAGCCATTAAAATGAGTAAGTCACCCTCACCTGTTAAAGAAAGTAAGAAGCCGATAATGCCCGGAATGATAATGGCCCAATACGGCGCTTTATTTTCATTGGTAAGTGATAAGTTTTTTGGCAAATATCCCGCACGTGACAATGCAAAAATCTGGCGTGAATATGCATAAATAATTGAGAAGAAACTTGCGACCAGTCCAGCAAGACCTACAAAGTTAACAAAGCTCGCTAACCATGTGTGCTGACCATATACCGCAATAAGTGCGTCAACCAAAGGTGCCCCTGAATTTTTTAAAGCATTTGAACCCGCTGCACCTGCTCCTAAAAATAAGATTAAAAGTGCAAACGATGCCAATATCAACATTGAACCAATCAAGCCTCGTGGCAATGAACGTACTGGATCTTTTGCTTCTTCGGCTGCTAGTGGCACCCCTTCAACTGCAAGAAAAAACCAGATGGCATACGGTACTGCGGCCCATATTCCCATATAGCCAAACGGTAAAAAGCTACTTGCACCTGCATGAGAACTGACTGGAATATCAAATAAACGCGCACTGTCAAAATGTGGAAGCATCGCAACAATGAATACGACCAGTGCAATACAAGCAACGGCGGTAATTCCAAACATGATTTTAAGTGCTTCACCTGCACCTTTCAGATGAATACCCATAAAAACTAAATAACAAATTAGATAAACAGCCCAGCCGCCAATTCCAAAGAGTGATTCGCAATATGAACCTATAAATACGGCAATGGCAGCAGGTGCAATTGCATATTCAATTAAAATCGCAGTCCCTGTGAGGTAACCTCCAAAAGGACCAAATGCAACGCGGGCAAAACTATAGCCACCGCCAGCAGTAGGCAACATCGTTGACATCTCAGACATTACAAAGCTCATGCAGAGATACATAAACGCGACGATGACTGTTGCAATAAAGAGCCCACCCCAGCCGCCTTGTGCCAGCCCAAAATTCCAACCCGCAAAGTCACCCGAAATGACATAAGAAACACCTAGCCCCACTAAAAGTAACCAACCTACTGCCCCCTTTTTTAACTGACGTTTTGCAAAATACTCTGCGTCCTGTTGTAGAGCACCCACATCTACGCTTAATTCTGACTCTTTCATTGTCGTATTGCCTTATCGACTAAATTTACACCACCAATAGTTGCGCAAAAGATATTCATAAAACTTGACAGCAAAACATCTCCCCGACCACTTGAAGTCAAGTTGATTCATTTTTTCTTTTATAAGATCGACGGCATCTCAACACAGAACGTGTTTAAAAATTAAATTGAGGAGTTGGGTTATGTCTGTAGAACAAAATGAATTTTTAAGCCAAGTTCAATTACAAATACTGGCAGAACAAGCAATTAAGCAATATCCCTCGGAATATCAAGGACAGGTCAAACTGCTGTGTCAGTCTGAAAATGCAACCTTTCAGATTTCAACTGGTTCTACCCGATATGCGCTTCGAATTCACCGTCCCAACTACCACAGCAAACTCGATATACAAAGCGAGCTTGAATGGTTAGATGCTTTAAATGCGAGTGGTATTCAAGTTCCTGTTGCGATTGCAGATCAATCAGGTGAGCGTGTCATTACTTTAAAACTATCGAATGATATTTATCGTTATGCAGTCCTTTTCAACTGGGTTGAGGGCGATATGCCGACTGTTGAAGTTGACCCCACTGCATTTGAGCAATTAGGGCAAATTACCGCAAAGTTGCACGTACATAGTAAGACATGGCAAGCGCCTGAAAACTTTCAACGTATTGTATGGAATCATGAAACCATGATCGGTGCGGATGGACACTGGGGAAACTGGAAAAATGCACCTCATTTAAGACCACAAGATCACGGCGTAATTGAAGAAGCCATTGCACAAATTTCGAAAGATTTAAATTTCTTTGGTAAAACCCAAGAACGCTATGGCCTAATTCATGCCGATTTGCGTTTAACCAATCTATTACTACAACAAGAACGTATTGGTGTGATCGATTTTGATGACTGCGGAATGAGCTGGTTTATGCATGATCTCGCCGCCGCGATTAGTTTCAATGAACATTATGCAAATGCACCTCATTGGGTTGATTACTGGTTAAAAGGCTACGAGCGCGTAGGTCATATTCAGTCTGAAGAATATGAAATGATCCCAACTTTTATCATGCAACGCCGCATTCAAATGATGGCTTGGAATGGTTCTCACGCACAAACAGAAATGGCTCAAAGTCTTGGAGACCAATGGTCCAATGAAACTGTGCGTCTTTGTAAAAAATATCTAAACGGTCAAATGCCTGTAGGAATTTGAAAAGTGATTTAGATCGCTTTTCTTCATTTTCAATTTTTAGTTTTTAAATTTTATAGAATTTAAAGGAAGGGTTTATGCAAGCTACCCATCAACTGAGCAAAGTTGCCAAAGCACTATTACTTCCCAGTAGTCTGGCAAGTATGCTTGCTCTAAGCGCATGTAATTACAACCCTATACAAAGTACATCTCCCGCATTCGCTATTCCCAAAAAGGAATATATACAAAAAGGTCAATGGGACGCTTTTAACTTTGACCAACTTAATCAATTAATTGCTACTTATGGAAAAGATAGCCCTAACTATAACCCTGAAAAACGCCCATATATTGTCACTGACTTTGACAATACTTCGGTATTTTTAGACATCGAAGAAGCAACGTTAATTTATCAGCTTGAACACTTAGCGTTTAATGTCACGCCAGAGCAGCTTAATCAGATTATTCGTAAAGGAATTAGCTCACAAAATTTTGAAGCGGCCTACAACAACCAGCAAGGCCAAGCTGTCAATATTGATAAAATTGCCCCAGATATTATTGCCAGCTATACATGGCTTTATCACCACTATAGCGGTCTAAAAGGTAAACAGAGTCTCGATCAAATTAAACAAGATCCGCATTATCTCGATTTCATTACTAAAATGAGATATCTATATGCGGCAATTGGAGACACGTTTGATCATGAAGTTGCATATCCGTGGGTCACTTATTAATTTACTGGGCTTACCGAACAACAAGTCCGTAATTTGGTGAAAGCAACGGTGGCTTGGCAAATGCAGCAACCGATTGGACCCGTGACATGGACCTCTCCCGCTGCGCTTTCGGGTCAAGCAGGCGTTGTGAAAACCACTTGGGAAAATGGTTTAAGACCATACCGTGAAATGCAAAATCTATTTAAGGCCTTTCAGGATAATGGCATTGATGTCTATGTCTGTTCGGCATCTTTTATTGATGTGATTATGGAAATTATTTCTAATCCAGAGATTGGCTATAACATTAATGAAAAAAATGCCTACGCCATGGAGTTAGAACGAGATACACAAAATCGAATTTTACCCGAGTTTCGTCATGGCTATGCACAAACTCAAGGTAAAGGTAAAACTGCAACCATCCAGCGTTTTTTAGTCTCTAAATATGGTTACGGGCCAATTTTTATCGCAGGTGACAGTGAAGGCGATCAAAATATGATGCAAGATTTTGCAATGACTCAGAAGGTTCTGATTATCAACCGATTGCGCAGCCCAAACTCTGATATTGGCAAGTTTTCTCAGCAGGCTGTGCAAGGCTATGGTCAAGCCAATCCTAAGTTCTTACTACAAGGTCGCGATGCCAATACAGGTCAATTTAGACCTTCAATGGCCAGTTTAAGTTATGGTGCGCAAACGGCAAAAACTACAAAAAATTAGTATTTCACTTATTTTCTCATGCCTACAATACATGTTGTATGCATGAGAAGCCGCTTAATTTTTTGTTTTAGTTCTGCTCTTTTTGCCTATCTCTAATGCATTTTCTGCCTTCTTTTAGTTCGCTACCCAACCTAAAGATATCTTCTTAAAGAATCAAACCTGAAACTTAAAACACCAACACATAAACAATTGTTTTACAAATACTTTTAACCACACAAAATCATGGACGTAAGCAAAAACTGGTATGGCTTTTGCTTAATATAATAATAGTTAGGAATAAATATCATGAGACTTGACATGTTACATCTCAATCCAGCTCATCTTGTCGATTCAAATATGTGTAATCAAGGTGTATTGTCTGCAGCCGCCTCTGGATTAAGCGAGTTTATTCATCAAAAAGGTGCAGATGTTGATCGTGTTTTAGGAATTAGTGGTATTAATCCTGAACTTCTAATCAGCCCAACTTTGAGCTTACAACTACCCAATTATTGCAAGGTGTTAGAACAGGCAGCCTTGGTTTCAGGTTGTGATAATTTTGGTCTGCATTATGGTCAACAGTTTCAACCGAAATCATTAGGGCTTATTGGTTACATTGGTCTTTGTTCAAACACATTAGAGTCTGCACTCATGAACATGACCAATAACTTTTATTTACATCAGAAAGATACCCTCAATCGAATGGTCGATTTAGGAGATAGCTGGCGCATAGATTATCAGGTTCAACACGGCGCGATTTTAACTCGTCGCCAAGATGCAGAACTGACTATGGGCATGTTTATGAATGTGATCCGTGAAGTGATGGGCCCTCATTATTCACCACGCGCAATTCACTTTGAGCATACTCGACCTGAATTCTGGCAAGAACATAGCAAATTATTTAACGCGCCTGTTTATTTTGATCAACCTTTTAACTCCATCATCATTTCAAAAAAAGACGTCCAGCATACTATGCCGGGACGTGATTCTATTTTGTTAACAGTGATTCTAGATACATTGCACCTACTCAATCGCGCTTCACCAAGTCAATGTCTTGCAGATCAAGTTCGCTCTCACATACAACTTGAACTCAGTGAAGGTGAACCAAACCTTGAAAAAATCGCTCATGATATTGGTTTAACGAGTTGCACCCTTACCCGCCGTTTAAAAAATGAAGGACTGACCTTCACCCATTTAGTCGATCAGGTTCGTTGTGAGTTGGCCGAGCATTATATTAAACAGAAAAATATTCCAATTTCAGAAATGGCATTCTTATTAGGTTATTCAGAAGTAAGCGCATTGTCTCGTGCATTTAAACGCTGGTTTGGTGTTACACCCCGTCAATTAAGACACTAAAACATCACAAATACAGGCCTTGAATAAAGGCCTTTTTATTATTTAAGTTATTCGAAATAACTTTTACAGCCACAAAATAATTGAACAACAAAATACCCTTCAAATTAAATTTAGCATCCAACTTGAAGGGTATTTTTTATATTTAGAGTGACTTACTTTAATTTTGTTAAGGCTTGATCCAAAGCGCCAACTAACCAATCAATATCTTTTGTTTGGAAAGCCAAAGGTGGGCGCAGTTTTAATACATTGCCATAAGGACCTGCAACTGAGGTTAAAACTCGATGAGTATTTCTGAGTTCTTCAATAAGGTTCAAAGCTAATGCTTTATTCGGTTCTTTTGTGGCTCTATCTTTAACCAGTTCAAATCCTATAAATAGACCAGCGCCACGGACATCGCCAACCACCTCATGTTTATCCATAAGTTTAGTGAGTTCTTTTAGAAGTAGCCCTCCCACATATTTACTATGGGTTTGCAATTCTTCTTCCTGAATGACTTTAAGTACAGCCTGTGCCGCTGCCATAGAAACAGGATTACCACCAAAGGTATTAAAATATGGAATTTTATCGCTAAAAGCAGCAAGGACTTCACTCTTAGCTAAAAGCCCTGACACAGGGACACCGTTACCCATTGGTTTACCTGTGGTAATTACATCAGGAACAACGTTGTGACGGCCAAAGCCCCAGAAAGAATCGCCAGTGCGCGCGAAACCTGGCTGTACTTCATCGGCAATAAAAATACCGCCATTTGCATGGACAACATCAACCGCTTTTTGTAAGAACCCAACAGGATTAGGCATCACACCGTCAGAAGAAAATATGGAGTCCGCTAAAAAACCTGCAAACTTGATGCCTTTTGCGTTCATATCGTCAATTTGCTGTTGAATCTGCTGTGCGAACCATTCACCTAAATCATCAGTTTGAATCCGATAATAATCAGGTGCTGGAACTAAGCGGGTTGTATCATCTAAAGGTTGTTCAGTTCCAAGTGCTGGAGAGCATCCTGAGGTTAAGCTACTGGTCCCATGATAGGCTTCTTGAGACACAATAATTCCTGTGCCACCGCTATATTCGCGGGCAATACGAATCGCTAAATCATTCGCTTCCGAACCTGTACACATATACATGGCACGGTCAATTTCATCGGGAGTGGTTTGTAAGAGTTCTTCGGTATAATCCAAAATATTTTCATGTAAATAACGGGTATGGGTATTGAGCATTTTCATTTGCTCATTTACTGCTTCAATGACCGCAGGATGACAATGTCCAATACTGGCAACATTGTTGTAAACATCCAGATATTGATGACCTGCTGCATCCCATAAATATTGACCCTGACCTTTCACCAGATGCACGGGATTACGATAAAACAAGCGATAGGATTCACCTAAAATTTTATTTCTTTTATCTGTCAGTTTTCGGGTAGCATGATCCAGCTCAGCAGCATGTTCTGGACGAAAGCTATTGGTATCCATAATGGTTGAACGCGTACCCATGAATGACTCCTCTATTTATATTCAGCATACTTTTGCGCGAGACAATGACTGACGTAGGCAATTCATACTCTGATTCAACATATTTCAGTATTTGATTGAAGTTACGCAAACCATATTGCTTAAGTATGTTGAAAAAAACTTGACCTCAGACCACTTAAGCCACAATTTGAAGTCAACTTATTGGTCTTATACTTCAGAGCTCCACTACTCTTTTTTTCAATAACTCAAATTTGTTACCATTACACATCTGGAGTGACTCCAATTCGCTTTATACTATGGATGCCAATTTTCAAAGTTCATCCAGTTGTGTTCTTTTCTTGAATGACATTCATTTTTAAAAGACTTGAAATTGGTTAGATGACCAAACGTAAAATATTACTGATTATTTAAGGGTTTAATACGCATGAATAGCGCTGAAATCATGGCTGACTTATCTTCTCACACACCTATGATGCAGCAATATCTCAAAGTTAAAACGGACTATCAACATGCGTTGCTGTTCTACCGTATGGGTGACTTTTATGAACTCTTCTTTGAAGATGCTCATTTAGCAGCCAAACTTTTAGGCATTACCTTAACCCATCGTGGTAAAGCCAGTGGCCGACCTATTCCAATGGCGGGTGTTCCCTATCATTCAGCCGAAGGTTATTTGGCGCGTCTTGTTAAAGCTGGGCGCACGGTAGCCATTTGCGAACAAGTTGGAGAAGTAACAGGCAAAGGCCCTGTTGAACGTAAAGTTGTTCGTATTTTGACCCCGGGTACATTAACTGATGATGCATTACTCAGCAGTTATCAATCATCTAATCTCGTTTCATTGTGCATTCATCAAAACCAGATCGGTTTTGCTTTACTCGACTTAAGTGCAGGCATTTTTAAAGTTCAACAACAAGATTACAAGCCAGAACAATTACCTATTGAACTTGCGCGTTTAATGCCAAGTGAGATCTTGATTGATGAAGATTTGGTCGACACCAATATTATCGAACAAATTAAAAAGCATTTAGATTGCCCTGTTACTAAACGTCCAAATGTAGACTTCAATCTAAATAATGCACAAAAAACCTTATGTGACCAGTTTACGGTATCAACCCTTTCAGGTTTTGGTTTAGACCCATTACCTTTAGCCAAAGCTGCTGCCGCTGCACTTATTCACTATGCAAAAGAAACCCAAAAAACTGCATTACCGCATATTCGTTCAATCCAACTTGAACAAAGTACCGACTTTATTGCGCTCGACCCAATTACACGTCGCAACTTAGAAATTATTGAACCATTATTTGAGCACGGAACATCATTATTTCAACTGGTAAATGATTGCCAAACTGCAATGGGTGGCCGTCTATTAAGCCGCACACTCATGCAACCTGTGCGTGATACTGCATTGCTTGATGCTCGTTTAGATGCGATTGAGCAACTCATTCAGGGATATCACGAAAACCCAGTTCGTTTAGTGCTTAAAGAAATTGGTGATATTGAACGTGTGCTTAGCCGCGTTGCGCTAGGCAGTGCGCGACCACGTGATTTGGTACAACTTCGCCATGCATGTGCACAAATTCCAGCTTTAAGAACAGCGTTAACTCCAGTCATTCAAGCGAAGAAATCTAAGTTATTACTTCAACTAGATGAAGAACTTGGAGATTTCAAAGCACTTCATCAACATTTAATGGCAGCTATTGTTGAAAACCCACCGGTATTACTACGTGATGGCAATGTAATTGCAGAGGGATATGATGCTGAGCTTGATGAATTACGCCAAATTCGTGATCATGCAGGTCAATTCTTAATTGATCTAGAAATTAAAGAGCGTGAACGTACAGGGATTAATACCCTTAAAATCGGCTATAACCGTGTAAGCGGTTACTACATTGAACTCACTCGTGCTCAAGCAGAACAAGCGCCAGCCGACTATATTCGTCGTCAGACTTTAAAGAATGCTGAACGCTACATTACCCCTGAGCTTAAGAGTTTTGAAGATAAGGTCCTGTCGAGCGAGTCACGTGCGCTGTCACGTGAAAAAGCATTATTCGAAGCTTTGCTTGAAAACCTTCGCGAAAATATCGCTCATCTACAAATGATGAGTTCAGCAATTGCTCAAATTGATGTCATTGCAAACTTTGCTCATCAAGCACGTTTAAACAATTGGGCGCGCCCTGAATTTACTCCGGAAACGGGCATTAAAATTCAGGCAGGTCGTCATCCTGTCGTTGAAGCATTAAATAAAGCACCATTTACCCCAAATGACACTTTCCTTGATGCTCAGCACCGCATGGCAATTATTACCGGTCCAAACATGGGCGGTAAATCAACCTTCATGCGCCAAACGGCATTAATCAGTTTACTTGCTTATTGCGGTAGCTATGTTCCGGCTAAAGCCGTCAAACTTGGTCCAATTGACCGAATTTTTACACGTATTGGTTCAGCCGACGATTTATCTACAGGCAAATCAACCTTTATGGTCGAGATGACTGAAACTTCGCAAATTCTGCATCATGCCACCAACCAGTCGTTGGTATTAATGGATGAGGTTGGCCGCGGAACCAGTACCTATGACGGTTTATCTTTAGCATGGGCATGTGTGGTCGATTTAACCAAGCGCGTAAAATGTTTATGTTTATTCGCGACTCATTATTTTGAGTTGACCGAACTTGGTAGTGAAGCAGGAATCGATAACTATCATGTCACGGCGCAAGAACTGAATGGCAATCTGATTTTATTGCATAAAGTTCAACAAGGCCCTGCAAGTCAAAGTCATGGTTTACAAGTTGCAAAATTAGCGGGTATTCCTGCCAATGTTATTAAAGAAGCGCAGAAGCGTTTACGCATTTTAGAAAAACAGCAGCAGCAACATCTACAAACCAGTTTTCAAAATGATTTGTTTGCTCCACCAGATGCAAACTCTGGTTCACAAATCATAGAGAAAGTTGTCGAAATTGAAGTTTCATCCCCTGCTCTAGATTTACTTAAGCAAATTGAAGTCGATAACTTATCGCCTCGTCAGGCGCTTGAACAACTCTACGAGCTGAAAGCTGCACTCAAATCTTAATAAAGCACTTCCGAATAAGCAGGCTTAGGTCTGCTTATTCATATCGGAGAATAATATTTATATGATCTTAAGATCTTTGCAAAATTCAGAAATCGATCTTATTTGGCAGCACATTAGCCGCCGTGAATTAATCACTCAAAACTACATACAAAAACAGCAAAAGCTAGAATTGGTTGATTGTTTTTTTGATGTACAAAATTGGGATTCATACCATCTAGAAAATGACCCACCTAAACTCAAACAACTCTTTGCACAAGGTTCAATATTTGTCGGTGCATTTAATGCTTCTGAAAAGCTCGTTGGTGTAAGCGTAGTCTCAAATCAACTTATAGCGGATTACCCCCAAGCGAAATTACTCCACTATTTCTATGTCGATACAGACCAGCAAGGTCAAGGCATTGGTGCTAAGCTTATGCAAGCCGCAAAAGAGTCAGCCAAGCAACTCGGTGCAGACCAACTGTATATTTCAGCAACCCCAAGTCGACGCACTGTGGACTTCTATATGAAGCATGGCTCGCAACCGTTAAGTGCTCCAGATCAACAACTTTGGCAGCTCGAACCTGAAGATATCCATTTACTATGTAAGCTTTAGCTCTAAAATTTAAGTTTTTTAGGAAAAAAACCGTAAATCAAAATTTGTAAAAGAAAAAATAAAAAGTTAAGGCGTTTAATAAAATAGACGCCTTGACTTAAATGACATCTAAATAATTAAATAAAATATTTTTTAAGTTATTGTTTTATAAAATATATTATTATTTTGATTTTATAGATTACGCTCTATTCACCATAGAAGATCTGTTTGATTATCAACGTATTAACTTATCTTCATATGCATGAATAAAGAATATCAATAAAAGCAATTGTTTGTTTACCCCTTTTTTGCCTAAAATAAGCTATTCGAAATGAAACCATATTTTTTAGGTAGCTGTCGCCATGACCTTTGTTGTCACTGAAAATTGTATTAAATGTAAATACCAAGATTGCGTAGAAGTTTGTCCTGTAGACTGTTTTTACGAAGGTCCGAATTTCCTAGTGATTAATCCGGATGAATGTATTGACTGTGCATTATGTGAACCAGAGTGCCCGGCAAATGCAATTTTCTCTGAAGATGAGTTACCTGAAGGTCAAGAAGTATTTATTGAATTAAATGCTGAACTTTCTCAAAAATGGCCTAACATTACTCAAATTGGCGATCAACCAGCTGACCGTGAAGAATGGAACGGCAAACCTGATAAATTACAATATCTTGAAAAGTAATTTCAAAAAGATCAGCAATCGCTGATCTTTTTTTATACCCTATTCAAACATTTCATTGCAAATTCCTCGTAATTTGTGCACTGTTTTGCATTAAAATACCCGCAATATTTATAAGTGCTTAATTTTTCTTATGCGGAAGTTTTTGCAGAGTCTGGTGCCCTTATGCATAATCCCAGCGGTTATGGTAGGTTGTGTCAGCTCTCCCCAACACACAACAACAGGCAAAACCTCTCCAAGTGGTAAACGAATCTTTATTCCACAAGAGCGCGTTATTATCGAGCGCCCAATTCCCCCTAAAGTTGAGCCTGCATCTTATCGAAGTTGGTTAAGTTCTGGTGAAAATTACCAACGTGTTCGTGAATACGAAAAATTCTTAACCCGAAATAATGTTGCAGGCATTGTGCCAAGCTTTGAGTTATTACGTTCAGCACGTGATTGGCAAAAATGTGGCCGCTCTGAATATGCTGTACCTAATCGCGAATTATGGGGAAATTCTTTATCTACCCTACGCGTATTTAAATATTTAGTTGCAGCAAAAGTTCTTACCGACTTTGAAGTGACTTCGGTTTACCGAGATTTACCTTTAAATGAATGTGCAGGTGGCGCAAGCTCATCTAAACATTTATTTAACTCGGCAATCGATTTCCGTATTGGTCCTGAGTTCCCACAAGCTCAAGATTATGCATTTATCGAAAATACCAAGTTTAAACTTTGTCAGTTCTGGGCTCAGCATGGTCAAAGCTTAAATATGGGTATTGGTCTATATAGTTCCGGGCAAATTCATATTGATACTCAAGGCTATCGTACTTGGGGCCCTGACCTCACCCGAAACAGTTCGATGTGTAATTTTTAATAAAAAAACTCCTTTCAACTGAAAGGAGTTTTTTTATTGTTCATTTCCCAATCAACCAAAATTTCTTGAAACGAAGATTTTTGCACTCTATGCATAAACGTTTAAAATAGCCCGATCAACATATAGGTAAATTTGATTATGCAGCAGATGTGGACAGACATTGACCAATATATCGATTCACATTTAATTCCCGAAGACCCGCGACTCGAATATGCATTAAAGAATACCGACGAACACGGCTTTTCAAATCATCTTGCAGTGGCTCCTAACCAAGGAATGTTCTTGCAGATGCTTATTCAAATGAATAAATGCAAACGAGTTTTAGAAATCGGAACCTTTGCTGCATACAGTACCATCTGGTTAGGTCGTGCCTTACCTGAAGATGGTTATTTACTCACAATAGAAGGCCGTGCTACGCATGCCGAAATGGCACAAAAAAATATCGATCATGCCAATCTTCCCGTAAAAGTTGATCTTCGAGCTGGCCGTGCTGCAGATATCCTTTCTGCGATCGATCCTCAATCTATCGAGCCTTTTGATTTTATTTTCATTGATGCAGATAAACAGGGTTATCCTGAATATTTAGAATTGAGTCTGAAATTCTCAAGATCAGGTACGATTATCGTACTCGACAATGTAATTCGAGCAGGTGATATTTTAAATCCTGACAATAAAAAACCGAGTGTTGAAGGCATCCGTGAAATGTTTAAAGCCTTAGAAAATCATCCGCAAATATTGTCTTGTACAGCCTTACAAACAGTTGGCTCAAAAGGTCATGATGGCTTCGCAATTGCAATTGTGAAATAATGGTTAAAAAATCATCTTTTTTATTTTATTATTTATAATCAATTAATTACTTTTATTACTGTTGCTTTTCCATATAGTTATCCACAAGATTTGCGGATAACTATATGCAAATCTCATCATTTAGCCACAAGTAATGGTACAGTCGCGTTTCGGAATATGGTTGTCGCAATACTTCCCAAGAAGAATTGATGAATTTTGCTATGACTAAATGCCCCTAACACAATGATTTGAATACCGTGTTCTTGTTGGTACTCTAAAATATTTTGTGCAACATCACCATAACGGTAAACGGTGACTACATCTAGACCCGCTTGTTTAAGATAATGTTCTGGTTCATTTAATATTTCTGGATGATCACCTACATATACCAAATGACATTGCAGTGTTCGCAATAAGTCACTTTGGGCAATACGGCGCATCATTTTTTGACAAGTTGGCGAATATTCATAAGCAAAGATAAATCGTGTTGGCACTTTAAAGTTTTCACCAATGGTCAAAACAGTACAGTTCGCACCGCGGATGAAGTTTTCAACATTGCTACCGATTGGTTTGTGTTTCTCGGCTGCTCTTTCCCCGACTCGACCTAAAATAACGATGTCATTTTCATGTAAGAGATTAAAACTTTGTTCTAAAAAATCACCTTTTTCTTGAATTTTTGAGCTAGTAATTCCGTGTTTTTCTTGAATAAGATCAGAAATATGGCGGAGTAAATTATTACTATAATCTAACGCGAGTTCACTTTGTTTTTGCTCTAGCTCAGCTAACTCTTTTAGCAGCATTGCATTGCTTTCAAAGCCGATTACCCCACTAATTTCACCAAGATGGTAACTGGCTGGGTAATAGTCCAGAATTTGTAATAATACAAGTTCCCGTCCGGTCGCTTTAGCAACCCATGCTGCTGCATCAGCAATAGCATTAATACACGGTGATGAGTCAATACACGCAATAACACGGTTCATGTTAGCCTCTCTTCTTCAGGTCTATTGCCTTGGAGATTATTATTAAAACTTAGCTTTAACTTAACATAGATAAAAATTGGTATGTTAAGGTTTATGTATAAAAATCAACTTTTTTGTTTAAAGATCAAACATTTTATTACATTCTTGAGACTGCATTATTCTCTTAAACGAATAAATTTTGCGGGGTTCCCACCGACAATATGGTACGGCTCAACATCTTTAGTCACCATACTATTCATCCCGACCACAGCATGTTTACCGATTTTTATACCGTCTTTGATTCCCACATGCGCACCCAACCAAACGTCTTGCTCAATTTCAATTCCTTTAGAAGTAACTGGCTGCTGGTAAAGTGGACGGTCTAGTTGCATCCCATGGTCAAATGCATATAAATGGCAATACGCGGCAATACGGACTTGGTCATGCAACTTTATGCCCGTTCGTCCCCCATCTAAAATACTATGATGGTTAATCGCGACTTCATTGCCGATTTCCAGCGGTCCATGCAATGTGCAATCAGCCGCAATAAAACTATTATCCCCAATAATAATTTTGCGGCCTGGTTCAGCAAAAATATGTGCTAGCGGCGAAATAAAACAATTTTCACCAATCTCAACGGTTTCCATATCCATTAAATAAGCTTGATATTCCTTTTGCCACGCTTCAGCCCAAGCACGGTTTTTAGGTTTCAACGTCCAATATAACCATGGCATATAGTTTAAGCGGTGCTTATGTTGCTCACGATATTTAAGTAAGGAATCAGTCATCTGTTAATTCCTCTTCAATTTTTAATTCTTCACGACCACGTGTTACGTCTCTGAGTTTTAAGGCAAGCGGTTCAATTTGATGTATCTGTAGTCTCGCTTCAATATCTACACCTGTTGCCGTGTAGGTTTCCTGATATTCAATCTGTTGTTGAGTCAGCTCATATTGAAATATGGCCCATTCATTAAAATAACACGAAAAGTGAATTGTCTTCTTTGCAATGAGTTCAATACGTTCAGCCAATAATAAACATTGTCCAGCACAGCCACCGTATGCTCTCACAAGGCCGCCCGTTCCCAGTTTTATTCCACCATACCAACGGTTAACCATCACAATAATATTCGTCAGGTCATTCCCTTCAATAGTCGCTAATATTGGACGGCCTGCTGTTCCTGACGGTTCACCATCATCATTAAAGCGTACGTTATGCCCAATTTTCCAAGCCCAACATTGATGAGTGGTCGAGATATCCTTGTTATATTCTAAAAATTCTTTAACCTGCTGTTCATTTTCTACTGGCGTAGCAATCGCCTGAAATCTACTTTTTTTAATTTCTTCTTCAAATGTAATCTGTGATGCAATCGTAAAAGCCATAAATAAGATAAAGCACAATAAAAATCAAATTATAACGTGAATTTAATAGAATCAAACCTATAAAAAAAGCCCCGAATCTCGGGGCTTTTTTTATTATCTTTCTCGTAACGCTTCTTTGGCTTTATTAAATGGTTTAAGTAAGTAATCGAGTACTGTTTTTTGACCAGTACGAATA
This sequence comes from Acinetobacter sp. GRABPA_MV_2, assembly GCF_056725885.1. NCBI lineage: Bacteria > Pseudomonadati > Pseudomonadota > Gammaproteobacteria > Moraxellales > Moraxellaceae > Acinetobacter > Acinetobacter sp. GRABPA_MV_2. The sequence continues at coordinate 413 of NZ_JBWZNA010000007.1, read as the reverse complement.
TCTACTGTTGCCACCATACCCGGTGTAATACCGTATGCCTGACCTTGTTTATTATAAAGCTTGTCGGAATCAGTGCGGATATAAACACGATAATAGAATTGGTCCTGTTTCACTTCATCACGAATGGTATCTGGTGAAATAACCGTAACCTTACCTTTTAAACCACCATAAATTGAGTAGTCATAGGCAGTGATCTTAACCAGTGCTTCTTGTCCCGGACGAATAAAGGCAATGTCACGCGGTAAAATACGTGCTTCAATCAGCAGTTGTTCGTCAATCGGTACAATGGTCATTAGTTTACCGTTTTGTGGAACAACACCACCACGGGTAGTGACTGCAATTTCTTTTACAACACCACGTACCGGTGCTCTGAACACTGCACGATCTAAACTGTCACTACGACCCAGTACGAT
>NZ_JBWZNA010000006.1:0-177516 GCF_056725885.1 Acinetobacter sp. GRABPA_MV_2 | reverse complement strand
GTTCCTCCAACTTTAAACTCTTCCATAAATGGATAGGTCGCCGTTAGTTCAGCACCATAAACACGTTGGTCTTTGTCCATAACTTCAGCAACAGTTTCTTTATTACTGTTCTTGTAGAATTGAACAACTTTGTCTGAGGTATTATAGAAACCTGTTATACTTAGATTTAGACTCTGCTCTCCTTGTAAACGCCAGCCTAATTCATAGCTGTTTACACTAATAGGTTGGATATTAGCGGTTGATATATTAAATGCATCACGCATCATCCGTTGTACATCTGGAAAACTAAAACCTTGAGAGAAATTAGCAAATATTTGCTGCTCATCTGTTAATTTATATATCGCTCCCAAATTGAATAAAACAGCATCGTCATTTACAGATCCGCTTGGTTGTATCCCATTTTTAGTCGAGTACTGTTCTGTTTCAGCTTTGATATGTTGGTAACGAGTACCAGCTTGGACATTCATACGGTCTGTTAAAGCGTAATCACCTTGTAGAAAAGCGCCAGCGCTTTGAATTGTTGTATTTGGACCGGCATCGGAAGTTTTACCTGAAGGTTTATAGGTCAAACCTGTATTAAATGCTGTGAAATGCTCGTAGTGTTGATGATCTTTTTCATGTTCATAATCTAAGCCATAAGTTAGATTAAGATCACGATTCATAATATTTAAATCACTTTGTACCGTTGAGCGCAAACCAGCAACTTCGATTTCAGATTGAGATTGTTTTGCTTCTGTACCTTCTCCTCCTAAAAAGACTGGAAAAAAACGAGCATCTTCTTTACGGTAATATCCTTCTAAATTTAAGACCTGACCTAAAAGATCTTTATTTTGGTATTGAGTGTTGAATGCATAGCGCTCTGTAAAAGGCTGATTAGGTATTTCTAAACCCTTCTTCCCAATATATGAGTTAGGCGCTCCTCCATAAATATAATTTTTCCCATAATCAGGACCATAATTCGTATCTTGTTCATCCTTATAATACTGTGCACCCAAACTTAGTGATTGGTTATCAGTTAAATCTATATTTATACGACTATTAATATCAATTGTATCAGTATCAGGACGGCTACCTTGCATAGGTGCTATAGCAATACGATCACCATGGCTATCGAACTGAGATCCGCGACTAGTGAAATTAGCCCCTAAGAAACCATTTACATTATCTTTATTAAATGAAATAGATTGGCCAATTTCATAAGCTAGACTATCACTCCGAAATGTATCGGAAGACGTAATACCAAATTTAGTTTCAAAACTTACAGGTTTAGTCGAATCAGCACGTTTCGTAATAATATTAATAATGCCGCCGGTAGAACCTGATCCATAAATACTTGTAGCTCCTGAAAGAACTTCAATACGTTCAATCATGCCTGGACTAATACTATTTAGCTGCCGAGCAACATCGCGTGAGCCATTTTGTGATACGCCGTCAATCATAATCATGACATCACGACCACGCATTGTTTGCCCATAGTTGGTAGTCGTTCCACTACTCACCCCAAGTGATGGAACCAACTGAGCTAGAATATCGGCAATTTTTCGTCCAGCAGTTGCCTGTTGTTCAATTTGCCGCTTTTCAATCGTTTGAACTGTGCCGGCAATTTCAGCAATATTTTTGGGCGTCCTTGTCGCCGTCACTATAATTTTTTGCAATTGAGCTACAGGCTTTTGTGTCGCTTGATTATTAAGAGCTGCCTTTTCAATATTTGTATTTGCATAAACCTGATGCGCAAATATTGCTGCTAGAGCAATACAACAAGGTTTTAATTTAAAATACCGTGACTCAGCACACATCAGATGATTTGAGTTAGCCCCAACCTTTTTGTATTGATGCATTTTCCCTTTCTCCAAACCCAAAAGTTATTAGATAGTTATAAGGCTCGGAATAATACTAAATATAAATAATAATGAGAATCGTTTTTATTAAAAATCTTGATTTAATACTACCTATCTTAAAATTAGTTATTTTAATGAGATAAGAAAGAGATTTATTTTACTAATCAAGCACATCAACAAATTGAGCATTTAAGAGTTGTGCTAAATCTTTAGGATTTAAGCCAATATCTAATCCCCGTTTCCCTCCACTCACATAAATTTTGCTGAACTCTTGTGCAGATGCATCAATAACGGTTTTTAAGCGTTTCTTTTGACCTAACGGACTAATTCCTCCGACCAAATACCCTGTTAAACGTTCGGCATCTTTAGGATTAGCCATCTGTAATTTTTTACACCCAAACGCCGTAGCAACTTTTTTTAAATTTAATTGATGATTAACTGGCAAGACAGCAACGAAATAATTTTTATCGTCACTTACCATTAAGGTTTTGAATACTTCCCTTACATCTAAATTTAGTTTTTCAGCTGCTTCTAATCCAAAACTTTTGGCATTTGAATCATGTTCATATTCATGAATAGAAAATTCAATTTTATTACTTTTTAACAGTCTACATGCAGGAGTCATAATAGGTCGTGTTATAGATGAAATTGTTTCGATTATAGTTTTTTTAGAAAATTTTTAAAATTTGCTTAGGCTATTTACAAGAGTTACATAAAAATTCAAACAGCAACTGAAGAAAAGATAATCTCAACTTGATATTCATGGCTCGACTCCATATATTTTATTTAGATTTGAAGTCTGAGCTGACAATTTTATGAGTTATAAACACAACAATCTGATGGCGATGCGTCACCGTTTTTGGGATGAATCTTCAGATTCTGTATTAAACGAAAAGCAATTTTTACAGCAGACATTAATTGAACAAGGTATTTTTAATAACGCAACTCTTGATGATGTTAAGTATTTTTTCTATACCTTGCCTAGCATCATTATTGTAAAAGCTCATGCACTTGGTTTTATGCATGATTCAGTCAAGCAAATGTTATTACAACATATTCAGACCAATCGCCTTCATTTGATGCAAAAATCTGAATTGAAGATCCAATTTAAAATGTAATCTAAGTTTTTGTGCAAGATCGGTTTTACCCTACTTCTACTCACCTGAACGCTGTAAATTTCTTAGATTTTAAATTGCTTAGGCTATTTTAAAGTTAATGAAATAAAGATAGCCAATTAGACTGATCATTCAGTCCGAGAGAACTATTTTAATACGCTCAAAACATGTAATATTCGTTACAATTTTAGATCACCAGCGTTTGGCTGCATGATGCGCATAGGATTCTATTTTCATGTCAAATCAGAAAGATAAGCTTAAGAGTTTAAAAACTTCTTCCATGGATCGACGCTTATCAATCGCGAAAGCTTCTTTACTTGCAGGAACACGTTGGGCAACTGCAAGTGCCTCTTCTTTATTTTCTAATGAGGAAGAAAAAGAAAAGAAACGCAAAAAAGCGATGAGCGAGCAAGCTAATTATCTGGTTTCTGAAATAGGTAAACTTAAGGGTTCTATTGTTAAGATTGGTCAAATGATGGCTCTTTATGGTGAACACTTTTTACCAGAAGAGATTACACAAGCATTAAATACTCTAAATAACCAAACTGTTGCCTTAGATTGGCCTGCAATTAAGCCACATCTACAGGAGCAACTTGGCGCTAAGTTAAATGATTTAACAATTGATCACGAACCAATTGGTACTGCCTCTCTCGCACAAGTACATCGTGCAACACGTAAATCAGATGGCTTAGAGCTAGTTTTAAAAATTCAATATCCTGGCGTTGCAAATGCAATTGACTCAGATATGAGTCTTTTTAAAAACATGCTTAAACTAACGCGTATGGTGCCACAAACCCGTGAATTTGATCAGTGGTTTGATGAAGTACGTGAAATGATGCATCGCGAAGTTGACTATGATGTAGAAGCTGCTACTACCCGTCGTTTCGGTGAACGCTTAAAAGACGACGAGCGCTATATTGTTCCTACAATTGTAGATGAGTATTGCACAAATCAAGTGCTCTGCATGACTTTCGAACGTGGTGTGCCAATTAACAGCCCTGTTATGTTGTCATTACCTCAAGAACGTCGCAATCAACTCGGTGAAGCATCATTGGAGATTGCGGTTCGTGAAATTTTTGAATGGGGCGAAATGCAGACTGACCCTAACTTTGGTAATTACCTTGTCCGTTTGGGGAATGGTCAAGACATTCAGGACAAAATTGTATTATTAGATTTTGGTGCTATTCGCCAGTTTGATGAACACTTACTAACAGTTGCACGTCAACTCATTCAGGCTGGTTATCAACATAATAAAGATGCAATGGTGAAAGCCATGACTGGTTACGAGTTTTTTGATGCAATGCCTGAAAGTATTAAACCGGGTATGGCTGATGTCTTTTTACTTGCAACAGAAGCATTCAGCACTCCTGCAAATAACCCAGATATGCCCGCTGGTCTTATGGATGAACATGAACGTTATGACTGGAAGAAAAGTCAGCTTCATAGCCGTGTTATGCAACAAGCTAGTAAATCAATGGCATCACGTTATTTTTCGGTCCCACCAAAAGAGTTTATGTTTATTAGCCGTAAATTCATTGGAGCCTACACATTTATGACGGTTATTGATGCAAAAACCAATGTGCGACGTATGATTCGTAACTTTGCTTGATTTAATGCAGACTAGAATGATTCCATGTCATTCTAGTCAATCCTTGTCGACTCACCCAATATTAAAATTATTTTAAACAAATAAAATCAAAAACTTATAATTTTATTATTTTCTATTTGCCATTTATCTACTCATTTTTCTAATGTCAGTAACGACATAGTTTTTTAATATAAGGCGTGTCAGCATAAAACAATAACAATGTGTTAGGACACCATAATCATGACAAGTATGATCAATAAAGCTCAGGGTTTGGGTTTATCGCTGATCACCAGATTGGCTGGAAGCGATGTACTTGATCAACTCAAGTTGCGTAAATTTGTTGAAAAATCTCTTTATCAAGGTTCAAAAGCTGGCTTTAGAGCATTAACGCAGACTCAAAAAGCATTTAAGCCCAAGCAAATCTCTCAACAACGTTTACCTCGCCAACAAAAAAAATTATTTGATTTAAGTCTAACCGAAGAACAACAAATGACTTCTGAAGCAATGTCTCAATTTGCTCAAGGGGTTTTATTGGGGTTAGCTCATGATGCCGATCAGGAAGCTCAGTTTCCTGAAAGTCTTTGGCAATATGTTGAAGATTTAGGACTTAACTACTATGCACTTCCAGAAGCATTAGGTGGTGTAGCAACTGAACAAAGTATTGTTAGTAACTTATTAATTGCTGAAAAATTAGCTGAAGGTGATTTTAGCCTTACAGCAGGATTACTCAGTACGTTTAGCGTTATTAATGCAATCACACGTTGGGGTTCTGCTGAAGTTCAGTCGATGTACCTACCATGTTTTGCAGAAGACTCAGACATTACCGCAACTTTTGCAGTTCAAGAAGCAACTCCAGCATTTAATCCTTATGTTTTAAAAACAAAAGCGACACTTGAAAATGATCAGTTTTTTATTGATGGTGAAAAAACATTAGTGATTTTAGGCGATTTAGCTGACGTATTTTTAGTAAGTGCACACTTTAACGGTAAGCCAGACGTATTTGTCGTGCAGAGCAACGAAACTATTTTTATTAAAAACACTCCAGCTATGGGTCTTAAAGCCACAGAAACAGCAACTCTTCACTTTAATCACACTCCTGCTCTACGTTTAGGTGCAACAGATTTTGATTACACAGCCTTTGTAGATTTAGGCAACTTAATGTGGTGTGCAATGGCTGTAGGTACATGTGAAGCTGTAAAAGCTTACTGTATTAAATATGCCAATGAACGAACCGCGTTCGGTGAACCCATTTCTCATCGACAAAGTGTCGCGTTCATGATTGCAGATATGGCTATTGAAATTGATGCAATGCGTATGTTGGTTTTAAATGCCGCAAGCCTTGCTGAGTCAGGCAAACCATTTCACCGTGAAGCTTACTTAGCACAGATACTTTGTGCTGAAAAATCCATGAAAATTGGTACAGATGGTGTACAAATTCTTGGTGGACATGGCTTCACAAAAGAGCATCCAGTTGAACGTTGGTACCGCGATTTACGGGCTACTGCAATTTTACAATCTGGCTTACATGCTTAAATGATCAATCAGAGGATACTTTAATGAATTTACAAAATCCTAAAAAATTCAAAATGATGATTGATCAAGCACATGATGTTGCGATCAATGTTTTACGCCCTATTTCTCGTAAATATGATAAAGCTGAGCATGCATATCCAAAAGAACTTGATATGCTTGCCTCTCTCATTGATGGCATGAATGAAGGTGGCGAAGGTATTAATGCTGGAGCTGCAGGAGCTGGAAAGCGCGGTGATACCGACAATGAAGGTATTCGTAACGGAACCAACATGTCGACCGCTCTTGGAATTATTGAGATGTGTTATGGCGATACAGGCTTATTACTGAGTATGCCTCGTCAGGGTCTTGGAAACTCAGCTATTGCTGCTGTTGCAAATGATGAGCAATTAGAGCGGTTCAACGGAACATGGGCAGCAATGGCAATTACTGAACCAGGATGCGGCTCTGACTCTGCCGCGATCCGCACCACTGCAACCAAAGATGGTAATGACTACATTCTAAATGGTGAAAAGATTTTTGTGACCTCTGGTGAACGTGCTGATTCTGTTGTTGTTTGGGCCACGCTTGATCGTAAACTTGGGCGAGCAGCTATTAAATCATTTGTCGTACCCAAAGGTACGCCTGGAATGAAGGTTGAGCGCCTCGAACATAAATTAGGAATTAAAGCATCAGATACGGCTGTGATTAGTTTTATTGACTGCCGTGTACCTGCAGAGAACCTTTTGGGCAATGCTGAAGTAGATGTTGCTAAAGGTTTTGCTGGAGTAATGGAAACTTTTGACAATACTCGTCCTTTGGTCGCAGCAATGGCAATCGGTTGCGCTAAAGCTTCACTAGAACGTATTAAAGAGATCTTTAAAGATCAGCTTGACCCTGACTATTCTACCCCCTATCTGCATGCTTCTAACCTTGCAGCACAAATCTATCGCATGGAAGCTGAATGGGAAGCTGCTCGCCTACTCATGTTAAAAGCAACATGGATGGCTGATAACAAAAAGCCAAACTCTAAAGAAGCTTCTATTGCAAAAGCAAAAGCAGGTCGTGTTGGTAACGAGATCACTTTAAAATGTGTCGAGTTAGCAGCAAGTGTTGGCTATAACGAAGATGAGTTACTTGAAAAATGGGCACGTGACTCAAAAATCCTTGATATTTTTGAAGGTACTCAGCAGATTCAACAATTGATTATTGCACGTCGTGAGCTTGGCAAATCATCGAGTGAGTTAAAATAATAGCTAAAGGGAGTTTCAAAGCTCCCTTTATTTTCTATATAAGTCAAAATTTAAAAAGCCCTCTAGTCAAAATACTAAAGGGCTTTTACTTTTAAGAAATAAACTTTCTATTTATTCAGTAGATGTTGATTCTAATGATTTATCAACCACACCAAATTTCTTAAAAATTTTTGCACGTCGTTTTGATGAAATATTCGCTTTGTTCAAATCACCTTTATAGTGATCAAAAACTCGTTTATCCATCATTTTGAACCACAACGAAGGAATTAACGCAGGCAGTAACATACTTGCATAACCACTTGGTAATTCTGGCGCCTCATCAAAATGACGCAATGCTTGGAATGGACGAGTCGGATAAGCATGATGATCTGAGTGACGTTGCAATTGGTACAAGAATAAGTTTGTTACAACGTTGTTATTATTCCAGCTATGCTCTGGCATTGTACGTTCATATTGACCATTTTCTTTTTTCTGACGTAGTAAACCATAATGTTCAATGTAGTTAATAATTTCAAAAAGACTAATGCCATAAAATGCTTGTGTCGCTAAATATGGAATTGTGCTTTTACCAAAAATTCCCACCATAGAAGCATGGAAAGCAGCGCTCATTCCCCAGCCCTGTAATAATTCATTATCTGCTGACCAGAACTCTTTTCCTTTACGTTTTAAACGATTTTTCTCGATTTCAATTGCAGATTTAAAAGACCCTACAACTGTACGTGGCCAGAACTCATAAAATGTTTCGCCCATACGTGAAGAAGCAGGATCTTCAGGAGTTGCTGCACGTTTATGATGACCATAAGGATGTTCGATACGGAAATGGTTATAACCTGTAGGAACCAAAGCAAGGTGAGATAAAATATGATCAATACGATCATGCTTGTGGCTTAATTCATGGGCTGTATTAATCGCAATACCATTAATCGCACCCATCGAAACACCAAGTAAAATTTTATCAATGAATGACGTGGTCTTACGGCTTGTTAAATAACATGCATAAATATTTGCAGCATACTGCAAAGGAATAAAACTTTTCACAAGACGTGAATAATATGGATCTTTTTCTAAAAGCTTAATTTCTTCATCAGTCGGATTACGTGCATCCTTCCCAATAACAGTATCAATTGCAGGGATCACAACATGTAATAAAAGTGGACCACCTAAAGCGAAAACTTTTTTTAAGGGGCGTGGTCCAAAATGGTAACCAGCTAAAATACCTAAACCAATTACAGGTAGAGCTGGACTAATCATCCATAAATAGCGCTTACGATCTATCTCACGCATAGACGCTGGCACTGGCATAAGTTCTTGCTGAACATTCACTGGTGCATTCATAGTCATATTTCCTTTTTCTATATATCTATATAGTTAAAGAAATAGTGTTTACTTAACAGTAGTAACCGTCCAAAAAACCTACGTTAAAGTCTTTGGCATTTTCTTCCACTTTTTTGTCCTAAAAACACATGTTGATCTATTCTTATAGCTCACTATAATTTTATTAAAATAATGATTGATCATTTAAAGATGGATGCACTAAGTAAATTTTTTGATGATATTCACCTTAATAAGTCTGAATACATCTATTTAAAAGCACAAGGAGAATGGGCTTTTAAAACACAAGATCAATCAGCTTTACTTGCTTATATTGTTTTAACTGGTTCAGTATATATTCAACTTAATGCTTCAGAAAAAATAATTGCCACAGCTGGTGATATTATTTTAATTCCCTCGGGAAAAGCACATAGTGCCACTGATTCAAAATCAACAGCCAGTAAATTGGTAGATTCTCTAGATATTACTTCGCTTTTTAACGGCCATAGACAAGACGCGATCGAGTTTGGTACTTCTTCCTCACATAAAACATTATTACTATGTTTACGCTGTCAGATCGATACTCATATGGCAGGTCCTTTGATTAATGCATTGCCTTCTATCATGCATATTCAACATGAAAATCAAACCAACCCACCCGAATGGCTACAAATTGGGCTTTATTTTTTAGCAATTGAAACTCAAAAAATCAGGCCGGGACATGACAAAATTATTGATCATTTAGTCAGTATTCTTCTCATTGAATGCATTCGTGATCATGTTCAACAAATGACAGATCAACAAAACTGGCTAAGTGCATTAACCCACCCTGAATTGAGTAATGCCCTATCTGCTATTCACAGCCAACCAGAAGTTGCTTGGACAGTTGAGTCTTTAGCAGAACAATGCTGTATGTCACGTTCCAAATTTGCAAATCTATTTAATAGTATTATTGGGGAACCACCTCTCACTTATTTGCAACATTACCGTTTCCGCTTAGCTAGCCAATATCTACGCACAAGTAATTTTTCAATTCAGCAAATATCAAACAAAGTCGGCTATTCATCCGAGACTGCTTTTAGTCAGGCCTTTAAAAGAATTTTTGATTTATCACCTAAACAATATCGACAGCAATATATCGAACATCATCTCGATTAATAGAAAATAAAAAAAGCGCCGAAGCGCTTTTTTTATTTGATCAAATTATTATTTAATTTTTGCATGTGATTTTAAATATTGGCTGTAATCTTCCAATATTTGTTGACCACGTGATTGGCGATAAAGTTGTTTTAACTGTTGTAACTGATCGGCAGGAATGGCATTTACAGCTGATGAATTTACATTTGAAACTGCAACTACTACAAGCTCATTTGGTAAGTTTGCTGTTGTAACAGACCACATACCTGGTTTAGGTGTAGCTAAGCTAAATGCAGCACGTTCAATTTCACGTTTTAAACCTTGTGAGCGAGTAAACACACCAGCTGACTCAAATGCGACTTTGTTTTTAGCAACCACTTGGTCTGCAGGTTGAGTTTTAAACTCAGTCAACATAGTAGCAATTTTTGCTTGAGCAGCCTTACGCGCTTTTTCATCGATAACTTTTGCTTTTGCTTCATTCATCGCTTGCGCTAATGGTTTTACACCAGCTGCGTGGTAATCACGTACTTTAACCCATACCGTATCACCATTCGCTAACTGAATATTAGAGGAAGTATTACGGTCACCATTCTTCACATCATCATTAAATAATTTAATTTTGACGCTTGGATCGCTTAAATATGGATTTTGAGTAGCTAAAGTTACACCATTTAATGATTCAACTTTTGTACCTTTTACTTCTTGAACAACAGCTTCTAAAGAATCATTGCCAACAATCGTTTCATTCAAACTATTTACGGTATCTGAATAAACGGTCGCAACTTTATTCTTCTCAACCTCAGCAGTTAAACGAGCCTTCTCAGCTTCAAACGAAGGAATTTGGTTCGCTTGAGTTTCAGCCTCAATAATGTGATAACCATATTGTGTTTTCACTGGCTGCGAAACTTGCCCATTTTTCAAGCTTAAAACAGTTTTATCAAATGCATCCGAGAAAACACCTGGTGCATACGCTTCAACCAAGCCACCTTTTGCTTTTGAGCTAGGGTCTTCAGAGAACTGTGCCGCAGCTTGTGCAAATGAAAGACCTCCCTGAATTTTCGCATAAACTTCTTTTGCCAGTTTTTGAGCCGCTGCATCATCACGAGCATCAGTAGTAATTAAAATATGCTTCACAGTTCGCTTAGCATCTTTTTTCTGAGTTTCAACAAACTTAGCATATGCTTGCTGAAGTTCAGCCTCAGTTGCAGGGGCTGGTTTCGCTATCATTGAAGGAGACAATACAACATAATCAACATCAACCGAAGCCTGTTGCTTAAACTCACCTTGATGCTTGTTATAATAATCTGTAGCTTCTTGATTAGAAGCAGTTAAACCTGTTTTGTAAGCATCTAATTTAATGCTAGCTAAATGTAATGTACGTTGTTCAGTTTGCAAATTCGCAATTTGCATGAGATCAACTTTGCTTACTAATGAGTAGTCAGTAAATGTTGATGTTAACATTTTCAAAGCATGATCTTGACGTAGGCTTGATATCAACCCCTGACTCGTCATGCCAATCGAACGTAAGTAGTTTTCATAAAGTTTTTGTGAAAATTGACCATTCTCTTGCAAACTAGGCTGTTGAGCTAACATTTGCTCAATTTGAGCATCACTCAGAGAGATACCTAATTTTTCAGCTTGCTGTATCAATAAATTACGTGACACTAAAATATCGAGTGCCTTAGCCTGAATGACAGGCAAATTGAGTAAACTCTCATCCCCTTTAACAGCAGCTAAATATTGTTCTTTGTAAGACTGAGTTAAAGTTTCAAGGTCTTTTTTAGATATTTCTTGGCCATTTACCGTCTTAGCAACATCAGCCTTGTTTCCCCTATTAAAATATCCTTCAATACCTACAAGTGCTAAAGGGGTCAAAAACAAAATTAGAAGGACTTTGCCGAGCCAACCCTTAATGACTGTACGAAACGATTCCATAAGTATTCCAATATTTTATTTCGAGGAGAATTTTAACTGAAAAACCACAATCAATGAATGAGCAATATTGGTCAATTCAGATATTTAATAAAAAACGCGCCTATTCTGGCGCGTTTATTCATCTTAAAAGATTAAGCTACTGAATCTTTAAGACCTTTACCAGCTTTAAAGCTAGGTACTTTTGTTGCTTTAATTTGAAGCTCTTCGCCAGTTTTTGGGTTACGACCAGTACGTGCAGCACGTTCTTTAACACTGAAAGTACCAAAACCAACTAAAGTTACTGTGTCACCTTTTTTAAGTGCTTCAGTAATTGACGCAATTGTCGCATCGAGTGCCTTGCCTGCATCAGTCTTAGATACTCCCCCTTTTTCAGCAATTGCATCGATTAATTCTGATTTATTCATGAATAAAACATCCTCTTAATATCGTTTGTTTAAGGTCCAAGGCTATAGTTTAAAAGGCCATGACGCCTTTATAGCAATGCTTTAGGGGAAAACGCAATACTAGAGCAGGGCTTTTAGCAAAAATAAATGCTAAAAAACTGTTATATATTTGCTAAATCCCAACATTTTTTTACTTTTTATTCAATTTTGCTTTCAACTGTTGATTTTCTTCTATTAAAGCATCCACCTTAATATGCAGTTGTACAAGCAACTGTTCGATATGTTGTAAATCCTTCGGTGTCACCAATCCAATACGATTTAAAGAGTGATTAACACTCGTATCAAGAATCTTTTCTACTCTGTCTTTTGTTTCAGATACAGACTCTTTTGCTTTTTCTGTGACCTTACCGACAGTATTGTCTGCTAAGTCTCCAGTTTTTGATTCTAGCTCCTCACCTACTTTAACTAAGGAATCAAACAGCTTATTTCCTTCTTCTTCCGCACGAGAAAAAGCGCCTAATCCAGCTAACCAAATTTGCTTAGTATACTTCCTAAAATCCAAAGCTGATTTTCTTGAACTTTTTGATTTTAATTTATTTTTTTCTTCCGACTCTTCTATCTGGGTATCTATATTTGCATTATCCATTAATCTAAACTCCTAATCAGATGAGAGAAATGATGACTGATTTGACCACAAAATATTTCTATAATATCAAAGCAAAGACTTGATCCATTTACAAAACTGTTCTACAAAGCAAATAAGTCATGTAAATATATTTAACACGACATTGTGTTAAGTTTGGGATAGGATGTCCCATTCTTCAGTTAATTGCTATTTCTAAGGATAAACTTTTATGAGTGAAACGCAACAAAGACAAAAACATCCGCGTCTATTGCTAAATATTGTTCTAATTATCTTAGAAACTTTTTTTTCATTTATTCTCACCCACGATGGTGCCCTTCGCTTGCAAGCGAAGAAGTTTATTTTGAACAAAACAACGATTCGTATTAATAGCTATTTACCTTTCTTTGACTTCTATGTTCAATTTACAGAAAAAGGTTTGTTATTCGATATTCACTCTTTTGATAGACGTATTGATCTTGAGATCAATAGTACGCTTATTGATCTCATTAAAATTTTCGGATTTTCTAATCAACGCAGTCTAAAAAATATGCGTATTGATGGTGATGAGGAAACGAAAAAGGAACTTTTAGATTTAATTTCTCATTTGACTCTTCCAAAATTGCTAGTTGACTGGAAGCAGTGGTTTAACACCCCAGATGATGAAGCTGAAACCCTTGCTTCACGTAAACGAATCGCCCCATTACTTGAGAAAATTGATCAACAAAGATCAGAGATCAACTCCCTTCACGTGGAAATTAAACAATATCAAAATCGAATTAATCGCTTACAACGACGTCAACGAAATATTAACTTCTCCTTTGGTATAATTAGCCTAATATTTATTGTTTATTTCATATATAATTTGTGGGTTGCCTAATTTATTTTTCTATTTTGTTCCAACACTTGAATTAAAAATAAAAAAACTTGACTATTTTAGTCGGGATTCATAAAATCCTATTATCTAGTCTTAACATGTGTATCGAATCATGCGCCTTACAACTCGCGGTCGCTACGCAGTGACTGCTCTACTTGATTTAGCTTTGCAGCCAACTGAACAAACGATCACGCTCGCCGAAATTGCCGCACGCCAATCCATTTCAGTTGCTTATTTAGAACAGTTATTCGCAAAACTTAAGCGTCATGGGTTAGTTTCTAGTGTTCGTGGTGCAAATGGTGGTTACCATTTGGCTCGAAATGCTGATGAAATTACTGTGTTAGAAATTATTGAAGCTGTAAATGAAACGGTTGATGCAACACGTTGTGACCATAAAGGTAACTGCCAAAATGGTGCAATGTGTCTCACTCATGATTTATGGCAAGAACTCTCTCATCATATTGCCGACTATTTAGCAAAAATCTCTCTTGCCGACCTCATTAGCCGAGACAACGTTCAAACTGTTGCATTACGCCAAAATGTGACTGGCACAGATTCAGCTCTTTTATCGGGTACAGGTATTTGATATGAAACGTCCAATTTATCTTGATTACGCAGCAACCACTCCAGTAGATCCGCAAGTTGCAGAACGTATGATGGAGTGTTTAACTTTCGACGGTACCTTTGGTAATGCTGCGTCTCGTTCACACGCTTATGGCTGGCAGGCAGAAGAAAAAGTTGAATATGCACGTGAGCAAGTAGCAAATTTAATTAAAGCTGATCCACGTGAAATCGTTTGGACTTCTGGTGCAACTGAATCAGATAACCTTGCCCTTAAAGGTGTAGCTCAATTCTATGCATCTAAAGGCAAACATATCATTACAAGTAAAATTGAACACAAAGCTGTTTTAGATCCTTGTCGTGAATTAGAAGAACAAGGCTTTGAAATTACTTATTTAGAGCCAGAACCACAAACAGGTTTAATTACTCCTGAAATGGTTAAGGCTGCCCTTCGCCCAGATACTATTCTTGTTTCTCTTATGATGGTAAACAATGAAATTGGTACAGTTACAGATGTAGCGGCGATTGGTGAATTAACACGTGCCAACAAAACATTTTTCCACGTAGATGCAGCGCAAGCAGCTGGTAAAGTTGATATCGACTTATCTACTATGAAAATTGATCTTATGAGTTTCTCCGCTCATAAAATTTATGGTCCAAAAGGTATCGGTGCATTATATGTACGTCGTAGCCCACGTGTTCGCCTAAAAGCACAAATCCATGGTGGTGGTCATGAACGTGGTATGCGTTCTGGTACTTTGGCTACTCACCAAATCGTTGGTATGGGTGAAGCTTTTGAGATTGCAGGCAAAACAATGCATGCAGAACAAGAGCGTCTCCGTAAACTTCGTGACAAACTTTGGAACGGTTTACAAGACCTTGAACAAGTGTTCTTAAATGGTCACCCAACTCAAAACGTTGCAAACTATTTAAATGTTAGCTTCAACTTTGTTGAAGGTGAATCTTTAATGATGTCGCTTAAAGATGCTGCAGTATCAAGTGGTTCTGCTTGTACTTCTGCAACTTTAGAGCCTTCATATGTTCTTCGCGCATTAGGTTTATCTGATGAGCTAGCACACAGCTCAATCCGCTTTAGTTTTGGTAAATACACAACTGAAGAAGACATTGACCACGTGCTTACAATTACCAAAGCCGCTGTTGAGAAATTACGTGAACTTTCTCCGCTTTGGGATATGTACAAAGAAGGTATCGATCTTTCTACAGTTGAATGGGCAGAACACTAATTATTGAAATTAGTGTTTTAACCCTCATATTAATATTAGGCTGACCCCGAGGTTTGGAGAAGCGAAATGGCTTATAGCGAAAAGGTAATTGATCATTACGAAAACCCACGTAATGTTGGTGTATTAGATAAAAACTCTGAAAATGTTGGTACAGGCATGGTCGGTGCACCTGCATGTGGCGACGTGATGCGTTTGCAAATTCAGGTAAATGATAGTGGTGTGATTGAAGAAGCACGCTTCAAAACTTATGGTTGTGGTTCTGCAATTGCATCAAGCTCACTTGTAACTGAATGGTTAAAAGGTAAGACTCTTGATGAAGCTCAAGCGATCAAAAATATTGATATCGCAACTGAGCTTGCTCTTCCTCCAGTAAAAGTTCACTGCTCTGTACTAGCTGAAGATGCAATTAAAGCTGCGATTGATGATTACCGCAGTAAAAAATCTAAAGCTTAATTTGTTACCATTGTAAACGTTGGAGTTTTCATGATTCATTTAACTGAAAATGCTGCGACTCATATTAGCAATTACCTTAAAAATCGAGGTAAGGGTGAAGGCATTCGCGTGGGTGTGAAAACTTCTGGTTGTTCTGGGTTGGCTTATGTTCTCGAATTTGTTGATTCTGTCGATGAACATGACCAAGTTTTCGAACAATTTGGCGTTAAAGTTTTTGTAGATCCAAAAAGTCTTGTCTATTTAGAAGGCTTAGAAATGGATTACGTAAAGAATGGCCTTAACGAAGGGTTCGAATTTAACAATCCCAACAAAAAAGGTGAATGTGGTTGCGGTGAGTCTTTCACTGTATAACTCCCTCTCTCCTTCCATCCTTCTCATTAAAACAGTGACTTTTTATAGCACTGTTTTAATGTATTTAATTAATGTGGACCTCCTTTCTAATGAATCATTTTGAGTTGTTCAATTTACCCGTAGAACTCGATATCGATTTGGCGAGCTTAAAATCTAGTTTCTTAAGTTTGCAGCAGCAATATCACCCAGATAAAGCAGAAGATAAAGATCAGGCATTGATCAAATCAAGTGAAATCAATCAAGCTTTTAAAATACTTTCGCAAGTAGATAGCCGCGCTGCTTATCTATTAGCGTTAAAAAAGCAAGATCACCACCTCGATCAATCCATTAGCGATTTTGAGTTCCTACAATCAGCTCTAGAGCTTCGTGAGCAACTTGATGAAGCAACTTCACAAGAGCATTTAAGTACTCTTAAGCAAGAAGTTTTTCAGTGGATTGAGGGCTTAGTTCGCGAATTTAAAATTGACTACTCAGATGAAGATTGGGGCGAAGCTCGAGATACTGTACGTAAATTACGTTTCTTTCAGCGCGTTCTTAACGATATTGAAAAAGCAGAAGATCAACTGTTGGATAATGAAGACAACTTTGATTTAGATGATGATTTTTAATTTGCTTTTTCCAATTTATATTCAAAGGATTTAACTCATGGCACTTTTGCAAATTGCTGAACCGGGTCAATCCAGTGCCCCACATGAACACCGCATTGCGATTGGTATCGACCTAGGAACAACACATTCTTTAGTTGCGACAGTGTTATCAGGCAAACCAAAAGTCCTTAACGACGAAAAAGAAAGAAGACTTCTTCCTTCTATTGTGCATTATGGAAATGATGTCACTCATTATGGTGAAGAAGCGAAACCTTTCATTATTGCTGATCCAAAAAATACAATTGTTTCTGTAAAGCGTTTTATGGGACGCTCAAAAGCAGATATCAAATTTCAACACCCGTATGAATTAGTGGGTTCTGAAAATGAGATGCCAGCTTTCGAGACACGTTCTGGCCGCAAAACACCTGTTGAAATTTCAGCTGAAATTTTAAAACAACTAAAAGAACGTGCTGAATCAAGCTTACAAAACCCAGTAAATGGAGCGGTAATTACTGTTCCAGCCTATTTTGATGAAGCACAACGTCAAGCAACACGCGATGCTGCACAGCTAGCTGGTTTGAATGTATTACGTCTATTAAATGAGCCAACTGCTGCTGCTGTGGCTTATGGTTTAGATCAAGAAACAAATTTAGCTACAGATCATAACTATGTGATTTATGATCTAGGTGGTGGTACTTTCGACGTATCAATCCTACGTTTTTCACAAGGTGTCTTTGAAGTATTAGCTACAGGTGGTCATACTGCTTTAGGTGGTGATGATTTAGATCGTCTCATTGTTAAGTGGGCTAAAAAACAATTAAATATTGGTACGCTAAGTGATGAAAGCTATGCAATATTTATTGTTGCTGCTCGCCAAGCGAAAGAACAACTTTCTACACAAGAATCAGTTCAATTAAAACTACTTGAAAATGTACTAACACTTAATCGCTCAACCTTTGAGAGCATTATTCAAGTTGCTTTAGACAAAACAATCAGTGTTTGCAAACGTGTTTTACGTGATGCAAAACTTGAATTATCAGATATTCAAAATGTTGTTTTAGTTGGTGGCTCTACCCGTTCGTATGCTGTTCAGCAAGCAGTTCGCAATGTGTTTAACCAAGAACCACTTTGCACGATTAATCCTGATGAAGTAGTAGCAATTGGTGCTTCTATTACAGCAAATCAATTAATTGGAAACAGCCAAGACGGCTCGCTACTTTTAGATGTTACTCCTCTTTCTCTTGGCTTAGAAACCATGGGTGGATTAGTAGAACGTCTTATTTCTCGTAATACAGCTATTCCGGTTGCTCGCCGCCAAGAGTTTACTACTTATCAAGATGGCCAAACTGCCATGCTGATTCATGTAGTTCAAGGTGAAAGAGATTTAGTCGAGCACTGTCGATCGTTAGGAAGATTCGTTCTTCATGGCATTCCTCCAATGACTGCTGGTCAAGCACGTATTGAAGTTACCTTTCAGGTAGATGCAGACGGCTTGCTTACCGTTTCAGCTCGTGAAACAACTTCAGGTGTACAAGCTCAAATTGATATTAAACCATCTTATGGTTTATCAGAGTCTGACACTGAACGCTTATTAATTGAAGGTTTCCAACACGCAGAAGAAGACAAAAATCTGCGTCATTTAAAAGAAACCAAAGTTGAAGCTCAACGTGAGCTTGAAGCATTAGAACAAGCTTTGAAAGTTGATGCTGATTTACTCAACGCTGAGCAGCTCGAAGCACTTAAAACCGCTGAAAATATGCTTAAAGTACAACTTGATAGCAATGATATTCAAGCGATTGAAAAATCTGTAGAACAACTTAAAGTACATAGTGATGCTTTTGCTGCACTACGTATGAATCGACATATTGACCACGCCTTAAAAGGTACAAAACTTGAAGATTGGTCAAATTCAAACTAAAGGTATAGGTGATCAATATGCCCCGCATTAAAGTACTTCCTCACGCTCAATTTTGTCCTGAAGGTGCAGAATTTGAAGTTGAACAGAATGCAAATCTTTGTCAAAGTTTGCTGGATCGAGGAATTAAAATCGAACATGCATGTGACATGTCATGCGCTTGTACAACATGTCACGTAGTAGTTCGTAAAGGTTTTGATAGCCTAGAAGAAATGGATGATGTTGAAGCAGATCTTTTAGATCGTGCTTGGGGTCTTGAACCAGATTCTCGCCTTTCATGCCAAGTAAAAGTTGTGGATGAAGATTTAGAAATTGAGATTCCTAAATATACAATTAACCATGCTTCAGAAAATCATTAATCGTGTTAATAAAAAAGCTGCTTTAAAAGCAGCTTTTTTATATTTTATAAACTCTAAACTTAATCTTGTTGGTCTATTTCTAAAGGCTTAACTTCATCTTCAAGTCTTAACTGCGCTATACCTTGAGTATTCACTAAAGTTTGTTGAACTTTAATTCGTTGAATCATTTTCTCAAGCACTTCTACTAATTCAGGATATTCATAGTTTTGTACTTCTTCTAAGTTAAGCACCAAGTGAAAGCCTTTATACTCGTAATCAAACCATTGCTGATGATCTGACTTATTCCCTGTATATTTCTCCATCACTTGCCATGTCTTTACCGCACCTTGAATACCTTTTAGATAAATCGGTGTCTTGGGAGCGCAGAGGAAATCACTTTTGATTAATTGATAAGTATCGTCTGAAATTAAGATTTCATCTATTTCAGCAGCATATTGCAGACGAGCCGCTAAATTTACATCACGACCCACAATCGTATAAGCCATACGATGGGTTGCCCCATAATTTCCTACGTGGCAATAACCAGTACTAATACCCATTCGGATATGCAATGCTGAGTAACCCATCTTTTTCCAGCGCTCGCGCAACAATTTCATTTGCTGACGCATAGCGATCGCCATTTCTACACATGCTTTGGCATCTTGTTCCACACCTTGTGAATTTGGATCACCAAAAAATATGAGGATGGCATCTCCCATAAATTTATCGACTGTGGCTTCATACTGTTTAGCGATTTCCGTCATATGACTTAAATAATCATTAAGCAAGAATGCTAAATCATCTGGAATTAAAGTTTCTGATAACTCTGTAAAACCCTGAATATCTGAAAAAAACACCGTCATTTTTTTACGCTTATATTCAATCTTTGCTTCAGCTTCACCGCGCATAATAGACTGCCATAACTGTAATGGCGCATAACGGCTTAACTGATTAGCAAAAGCAATATAGCGGGTCATTTGATCATAGTAATGTTGACGCTGCTGACTGATTTTTTTAACCCAACGATGCTGGTAGTAGTTTCCGATAGTAATAAACATAACCAAGCCAAGAAGTGTAATTACAGTCAACTCTTGGCTAGTAGGCTCAAAATATGTATAAAAACCAAATAAAAAGAAAGTACTTAAATAAAAAATAATCGCGCCTAACAAGCTAGTCAAACAAATGACTGCGAAAGAAATACGACTATTAATTGCTGAATAAAATAATGCAAAAAGTGCAATAAATGTAGGCACCAAATTAAGATGCAGACCTGCTAAGGTAACGGCTACAACAATTGCATCGATCGCAAAGAAAACACTTTTTTGAGTTTTTTTATCGAATTGGTACTGAAGCCAGTGTTCTAACTTCGAACTAATAAAAAGTAAGAACAGGAAAAAAGGTGGAACATAGATCTGATAATTTGTATTAGGTGAGGTAAAAGCATAGATCACTAAAATTAATGACAGAATTGAATATCCCATCAAGCGATGAAAATATGCAAACTGCTTAGGCTCTCTATCGATAAACCTCTCTAATTGCACCCTATCCTCCACACCTCAATGTAGCCACATTCATATAAATGTGGCATTGCATTGATTTAGTCCATGCGCCAATCAAATGGCATATCACCTTGACCACGTAACGCAAGCATAAGAGTTTGACGCATATGAGCCAGCACATCATTTGTATAAGGAACCGCAGGTGTACCCCATACTGGTTTAGGCCATGCAACATCATTCTGATAACGTACAACATGATGGAAATGCAATTGAGGCACCATATTTCCCAAAGCGGCAACATTCATTTTATCAGCGCGGAATACACGAGATAGCTGGCTAGATAACCAACTTGATTCACGTAAAAACTGTTCTTGGTCAGCTTGGCTCAACTCATATAATTCTGTGATTCCCGGCACACGAGGGATTAAAATCAGCCAAGGGAATTGCATATCATTCATTAAACGACATGTTGAAAGCGGGAAATCGCCTACAAAAAAAGTATCTTGAGCAAGTTGTGGATGCAAACTAAACATATCTTTTATAAATGACAATAAACAATAATGGCTAATACTATCACATCAGTTTTGATGTGAGTATTGCTAGTGTCTGGTTTGATTACAAATAACAATGATTTTATGCACTTATTACCCCAACAGACCGAGAAATTGTGCATAAAACTCTGTTATCAACATACAAAGAATTTATATGGAATGAAAATCACTTTAAAACACTATTTAAGCATGTAATTCATTCAATAATTTCGCTAATAAATCATTAATAAATTGGATCCGTTTTTCCTGTTCTTCAAGCTGAACCATAACCTTTAAACGTTGACCACCTTCCATACGATAATAGGTTGGATGCTTTTGCATGAGTTGAATAATACTAATGGCCTGAACAGGTGTATCAGGCGAGAATTCAATATTGCCACCTTGCGTATTAATATCGATCTTAGTAATCCCTAGCTGTTCAGCTTTCAGTCGAATTTGGTGAACACTAAATAAGTGTTTAACTGATTGCGGTGGAACTCCAAAACGGTCAATAAGCTCCATACGGATATTGTCGAGCTTTTCTTGGGTATCTGTATTACTAATACGCTTATAGAATAATAAACGCTGATGCACGTCACCTAGATACTCATCTGGAATTAGTGCAGGAATGTGTAAATTAATTTCTGCAGTTAATGATAAAGGCGCATCAAAATTCGGTGTTTTACCTTGCTGAATCGCTTTAGTAGCTTTTTCCAGCATTTCCATATATAGGCTATATCCAATTGCCTGCATTGAGCCACTTTGCTGCTCACCTAAAAGCTCACCTGCGCCTCGAATTTCTAAATCTTCTGTAGCCAGCATAAAACCAGCACCAAGAGTTGAAGCACGCTGAATTGCATCTAGACGTTTTTCAGCATCACCTTTTAAATGCTTTATCGAAGGAACCAATAAATAGGCATAGGCTTGGTGGTGTGAACGTCCTACACGGCCACGTAATTGGTGTAGTTGAGCTAAACCTAGTTTGTCGGCCCTTTCTATCAAAATAGTGTTGGCATTTGGAACATCAATTCCGGTTTCAATAATGGTTGAGCATACCAATACATTGTATTCTTTGTGATAGAACTGTTGCATGACTTGCTCAAGTTCTCTTTCCCTCATTTGTCCGTGGGCGACGGCTACACGAGCTTCAGGGACAAGCACACGAATATTTTCAGCTGCTCTCTCAATCGTATCAACTTCATTGTGCAAGAAATATACTTGGCCACCACGTAGTAACTCACGCAAGATCGCTTCTTTAATAGATGCTTCAGTATGTTCTTGTACAAAGGTTTTAACAGCTAAACGACGGGCTGGTGGTGTAGCAATGATAGATAAATCACGCATTCCCGAAAAAGCCATATTAAGCGTACGAGGAATTGGTGTAGCTGTAAGCGTTAACATATCTACATCTGCACGTAATGCTTTAATACGCTCTTTATCACGCACCCCAAAACGGTGCTCTTCGTCGACCACCATTAAGCCTAAATCTTTAAACTGCACATTTTCTTGTAAAAGTTTATGGGTGCCCACCACAATATCGACTTTGCCTTCAGCAAGGTCTTCAATATTTTTCGTATGGGTTTTATTTGAACCAAAACGTGATAATACTTCAATACGAACAGGCCAATCGGCAAAACGGTCTTTAAAAGATTCATAATGCTGTTGAGCAAGTAATGTCGTCGGTACTAATACAGCGACCTGTTTGCCATTTTGCACCGCAACAAATGCCGCACGCATCGCAACTTCTGTTTTACCAAAACCAACGTCCCCACAAACAAGTCGATCCATCGGTTTAGCTTGTTGCATATCATAAAGCGTCGCTTCAATAGCATTGGCTTGATCAAGTGTTTCTTCGTACGCAAATCCGCTTGCAAATTGCATATAAAGTGACTGATCGACTTCAAAACCAAAGCCAGGTTTTGACTGACGACGTGCTTGTATATGTAGCAACTCTGCTGCAACATCATGAATTTGTTCTAAAGCTTTACGTTTAGCCTTACTCCACGCGTCAGTTCCAATTTTGTGTAATGGTGCTAAATCTGGATCTCCGCCACTATAGCGGCTAATGAGGTGCAAGTTAGTCACGGGCACATAAACTTTTGCCTCTTCAGCATAGTCTAGTTGCAAGAATTCATAATCTTGCCCTTCAATTGCCAAAGTAATTAATCCCGCGTAACGCCCGACACCATGATCGATATGAACAACAGGAGCACCTATGCTTAATTCGGTCAAACTACGAATTAGGAACTCTTCTGAAACTTCTTGCTGACGTTTACGACGACGTTGAACTACCCGATGCTCATATAACTGATTTTCTGAAATAACAGACAATTGATCGGTTAAAAGCAACCCACGGTCTAATGGCGCATTCGTAATCGCAATCGCAAACTGACTTTTCTGGAATTGCTCAAAACTATCTATACTAGGAATATCTCCCAAACTGGCACGCAAACCGTCTCTTAAACTTTCACGTCGACCAGCACTTTCTGCAACCAATAAAACAGGATGATTTGCTTCATCAATATATTTTTTAACTACGGCAAATGGTTTGTCTTTTTTCGGATCAACTGGCAACTTAGGTGGTTGCTCAACCTTAAGATTTAAAGCCCCAGCTTTTTCTTCAACTGTTTCAGCGCTCACAAGCATACGTGGGAACTGATTTAAGGCACTTAGTAAGTTATTTGGTGCAATAAATAACTCATCAGGTGGGAGAATTGGCTGGTCTGCGTTATGACGTCTATCTTCATAGCGACGGAAAACTTCTTTCCAAAAACTGGTTAAATCAACATCCACATCATCATTTGTAATTACAATGCAATTCTTTGGAAAGTACGTTGTAAGTGTACTCTGGGATTGCATTTGGGTTTTATCAAAAAATAACGGTAAATAGAACTCGATTCCCGGAGATGCGATACCATCAAGAACGTCTTGGTAAATTGGGTTTTTCTTAGGATTTGCAGTCGGAAAAAGTTCAGAATAACGATCTCTAAAAATTGAACGAGCTTCTTTTAATGGGAACTCTTTTGCTGGTAAGACGGTAAAACTTTTTAAAGTAGTTGTTGTTCTTTGTGTTTCTGGATCAAAGAATTTTAAAGTATCAATTTCATCATCAAATAGGTCAATACGGATAGGTGCTTCCTGTCCTGATGCAAAAATATCCATGATGCTGCCACGTACAGCAAACTCACCATGGTCGTAAACTGTATCTACTAAATGATACCCAGCTTGTACTAAACGTAGCTTCTGCTGTTCTAAATCAAATTTTTGTCCCACACGAATATCAAAATGCTCACCTAAAACCCAAGAATATGGTGCAACTCTTTGAACTAAAGTGCTTGCTGAAATGAGCAATACACCTTTTTGCGGCATATTGGATAAAATCGCGAGACGTTCTGAAACAATATCCTGATGAGGTGACAAGCGATCATAAGGCAGAATCTCCCAATCAGGGAAAATTGTCGGCTTTATGCCATAAAATTCAAGTTCACTCTCTAACTGAGCAACATGTTGGTTATTTCGAGCTACTACAACGAGCAAAGATGAATGCTGAACGGAAATTTCTTTGAATAATAATGCAGCAGATGAACCTAATAACGACCCTACCCAACGCTTTTCACCGGCTTTGAGCTGTTGTAAATTCAATTGAGAGATTTCTTGTTGAAACATGTATATGGCTTTTATCAGCTAAGAAGATATGAGCTCAATAGTAGCATGATGTTTTTAGTGAAATGAGTTATTTTTTTGAAAATCAAACTACTAGTTGGCCCTACTTTTTATATTTTTTAATCAATCAACTATGATTATTTATCACGCAAAAACAAAACGTAATATTGATTCAATATTTGTATAATCGCTTTGAGTTGAAGTAGTTTTTCTTGAGTATTTTCTAATCTTGCAACATAACGCTGTGTTGCAATTTCTAGATCAATCTTTTCATTAATTTGTGGCGTAATTTGAAATAACTTTTGAAGATTATCAAAATTCTGTAATTTACGGTTTGAGAAATATTCCAGATGCTCTGACCATTTCTGATTAATCAATACATCATTAATAATAGGCCCACGTTCAGAATCAAATTTTAATTGGTTCTCTTGCAAGTAAATTTGTTCAGGTGTCTCTTTCGAGCCTTGAAAAAGCTGCGTTATCTTTTTAAACATTTCATCACATCATATTTATTTCAATTTAAATGATGGAAGTAACCTAGTCACTTCCATCATTTAAGTCTTCTAAATTAACGACTATTCATCGCCTAAATCATCAAGAAAATCTACAGTCGGTACAAAGAATAAAGTACCTGTTTGAGCAGTACTAAAGTCAAGTAACCGGTCTAGGTTACCATGCTCATTGCCTAAAAACATGTTCTCAAGCATTTGTCGGGTTGTACTAAATTTACGCGAGTAGCCAATAAAGAATGTGCCATATTCATTTCTAGAAGGATTTGAAAAAGGCATATTAGCTCGCATAATTTTAAGTTCATTACCTTCCGCATCATGAGCTTTACTAACCACATTATGAGCAGTTAAAGGTTTTTCATCATCGCCGAGCTCAACATCATTGAACTTTTTACGACCAATCACTTTTTCTTGCTCTTCGTCAGTTAATGAACGCCATTTGTCCATATCGTGTGTATATTTCTGGATAAAAGCATAACTTCCCCCGATAAAATCAGGATCCTCATCACCTACCAATGCCCACTGCGCTGCAATAACTGGTTCAGGATTCTCCGTTCCATCTACAAAGCCAATAATTGCTCGTCCGTCAAAATAACGAAAACCATGAACTTCATCAATTGGATAAGTTACCTTACCAAGCTGTTGATTAATTATATTGCCCAACTCGTAACATAAGGCCTGACGATCAGCACGAATATGAAAAAATAAATCACCTGGAGTTGAGACAGCCGTGTATTTCGGACCTCTAATTTCTTGAAATGGTTGTAACTCTTGAGGCTTGGATTGCTCTGGAAACAATATATCCCATGCATTGGAGCTAAAACCTAAAGTAGCATTAAATTTACTATCTGGATAACGGTTAGTTAGACTTCTGGTTAGTGCTGAAAAATTAGCAGCAAAATCTTTTACTTTTTCTATTACAGAATCACCTTGAGCTAGTCCCAATACAATAAATAATGCATTTTCACCAGGAGCACTCGTTACAGGTTGAATTCTCATACATTCCATAAAA
The DNA here is from genome assembly GCF_056725885.1 of Acinetobacter sp. GRABPA_MV_2. Lineage (NCBI taxonomy): Bacteria > Pseudomonadati > Pseudomonadota > Gammaproteobacteria > Moraxellales > Moraxellaceae > Acinetobacter > Acinetobacter sp. GRABPA_MV_2. The sequence continues at coordinate 151,286 of NZ_JBWZNA010000006.1, read as the reverse complement.
TATGCCTTTTTAGGTATTTAAGTTTATTAATTTAGCATACTCATATTTTTTTCATACAACCTGTTAAGAAATCTGATGTTAATAAGAGTTTAATTAAAACGCCTTAAACTCTTACTCAAATTAGCCTTAATTAACGCCCATATTGCTTTTTTAAATACTTTACGATTTGAGCAGACTCAAACATCTTCACTCCCGTATTTGGATCTACCAAATAAGGCACCTGCATTTTATCCTGCATAATCGGCAATAGCTTTTCCCTTTTTCCACCTTCTAAAGGTATATATTTCCCTGGTTTTAAGCGAAGAATAGCAGGTCCCATATCTTGCCATCTCTCTTTTGCCACATTATGCAAAACGTATGGAAGCTCAAGTTCAGAGAGTAGACTTCTTACAATTCGTGAATACGGACTTGCTTCAAAACTCCATAACTCAAGTTTTTGTTCAGGTGAAGCTCTATTAACAATTTTTTTATTTATCCATATTCCACGAGCTCCATTTAATATAGTTCCTGCAACTGCAACATAAGGCATGTTTGGGTAACTCGAAAATTTCTGCGGTGTTTTCCCGGTCTTACCATAATGTTTAAATAAATGATGAATAATATCCTGTGATTCATATAGCTGATCGCCAGTATTTTCATCAATTAAAAATGGAAACTGTAATTTACCGCCTTTTTCTTTTACCACTGAACGATACTTTGTTCCACCTTTAGGACATGGATAAATTTCAACGTCCAGATTCAAAAGTGTAATCACTTCACGAACGCGACGACAAAATGGTGAACCTTCAAATTCATATAATTTCAAAGCTTTTACAGGTTGTTGTGGAAATGCTGTTCCTGAAACACCTCTCCCACCTTCAGCAATTGCAGATATAACTGCTTGAAGTACCTTAATTTGATGAATCACCATCATGCCTTCCTTTATATTAGAGAATTAGACTAATTTTTCTTTTGCTATCACAATCCCATTATTATCAGCATAGATAAAATCACCAGATTGAATTGTGACTCCACCAAAATACAAATTAATATCTACCTCACCAATGCCCTTACGATTACTTTTTTGCGGAATTGCAGCCAATGCATGTACTCCCAAATCTAAGGTCGCAATTGCATCAACGTCTCGTACACAACCGTAAATCACTACACCATTCCAGTTGTTTTTAACTGCTGACTCAGCAATTAAGTCCCCCATGAGTGCACAGCGCATAGATGCACCACCATCCACAACTAATACTTTACCTGTACCATCTGTTGCCAATAACTCTTTTACACGTGAGTTATCTTCAAAGCACTTTACTGTTACAACCTGCCCCCCAAAAGTTTTACGTGCTCCATAACTTTGAAAGAACTTGCCATCCATTGATGGGATTACAACCTGTAAGTCTTTTTCAGGGTTATCATCTAATAAATCACATGTTACAAACGGTACTGTCGACACTTTAATACTCCCTTATCGAGTTTGTTGTATGCTCAGATTATCATATCGTTTAAAGGCTTCAATTTGCGTTAGCGCCGCTACGACCATCGTATGAGCCAATTGCTCCGCAGTTACTGGCTTATATTTGAATGGCTTTTGAAATTTATTCTCGATAAGTTTAAATAGACTTTGTCCTAAGTCTTCAATAAACCGTACATCGCTGCGTTTACCAATCAGTAAAGACGGTCTAAAAATTGATAGTTTTTCGAGTTCTAGACTCTCAATATAATCTTCTAATTGTCCTTTCACTTTATTATAGAAAATTGGAGAGTTTGCATTTGCTCCAAGGGCACTCACTAGCAATAGATGAATATGTTTATCTTGTACTAAATCTGCTAAATGAGCATTGATTTCATAATCCACAGCGTAAAAAGCCTGTTTTGAGCCTGCCAATTTTAATGTTGTTCCAAGACAGCTAAATGCATGGGTATGGCCATTCACATCTTCATCATTGAGTAATAAAAAATCCTCTATAATGAGTTGAGTAACTTTTTTATATGTATTAAGTAGTTGTGATTCTTTTCTTACCACAACAGTAATCGCTTCAAATTCTGTTGTTTGCTCAAGCTGTTCGACAAGCGCTAAACCCACAAGTCCCGTAGCACCTATCACAATTGCTTTTTTAGTACTTATAGTCATTTTTTATCCAACCCTCTTTAAGTTTGTATCAAATTTAACCTTTTCTTACCGTTTTAGCAGCCCCTAAAACCTCTTAAAATGCTCGCAAGGCTTGACTTCACGGTGTTGATTCATCACAATATGGCACTTGTTTACGGGCTGGTGATGGTTACACCAGTTTACTGAATTGACCACAGCCCGCCCAGACCAACTTATTTTCAAGGAGTGCAAGAGTGGCAAACTCTGCTCAAGCTAAAAAACGTGCGCGTCAAAACGTTACAGCGCGTAAACACAACGCAAGCTTGCGTTCTATGGTTCGTACCTACATTAAACGTACTTTAAGTGCAATCGCTGGTGGTGATTATGCTGTTGCTACAGAAGCTTACAAAAAAGCTGTTCCTGTAATCGACCGCATGGCTGATAAAGGCATCATCCACAAAAATAAAGCTGCTCGTCATAAGAGCCGTTTAAATGCTCAAGTTAAAGCGTTAGCTAACTAATTTGAACATGTAAAAAAAGCCCAATAGGGCTTTTTTTATTATCTATTGTTTTGAGCTTATAGCACTTTATGAAATTTAGCTACATTCAGCTCATAGGCCTTTCCTCTCCAAATCCACTTTAATTTACAATTTGGAAACTCTTCACCTTCAAACCAGACAAATAATCCTTCCATCATTTCCGGCCAGTCTTCTTTCTTAATTTTATTCTCGCCAGAAATTACAGCAACAATTGCTGCAATAATCGTGTCATGACTCACGGCTAAACTAAGACCGCCTTTAGTTTTTGGATGAGTCCGGTAAATAAGCTCTAGTACATCTAAAACACCCGTAATGGGATGTTTCATACCAGGTAATGCATTATTTACAAAACTATTAATAAAACCTAAAGCACCCTGCTTTTTAAAATAAGGAGCAGCTTGTTGTATATCCAACACAAAGCTACCCGGTTCAACAAGTAGCCCTTGCTCAATAATTTCAATCGTATGAGTATTTGATTGAGGACTTACATCGTCAGCCCCTTCAATCATGAGTGCCGCCGTATCGACACAGCGTTGTATTGGACTTGAAATACAATGCTGAATAACACGATCTGTATTTTTGATTAAGTAATTACCCCATGCCTGCGCAAGCTCACGTCCTTGAGGAGTAAGTTGGAGATCATAACCAGCCAAGCCCTGCCCATCTACAAGTTCTCTTAAAGAATGGCGCGTAAATAAGGTTACAGGAGTTGAAGCATCGGGCAATAAATCAATTGCTTCAAACATACTTTTAGGCAATAAATCGAGTGCCATCTTTATCTTGTCATCTTTTTTCAATACTTTGCCACTATAACATGTCTGGCATAACTCTCAATCGATAACACCTGATTGGGCTAATGCTTCAAATGCTATTTTTTTGCTTTCCTGATCACGAAAAGCGATAAAGCCCTTATTTAAAACCGTGCTTCTTTGGTTATATTCAAAAGGTTTTCCATCAAGAGTAAGTAAACCACCGCCTATACTTTCTAACAGACCTTGACCAGAACTGGTATCCCATTCAGAAGTAGGATGAAAGCGTGGGTAAATATCAATTTCACCTTCTAACATCATACAAAACTTATAGGCACTCCCAGCTTCTCGTCGAATAATACGATGTTCTTTTTCAATAGGTTGAATAAATTTTTGGTATTTTGGATTTTTACTACCGTGACTAAGTCCTATTTGTATAGGTGCATCTAGCGAAGTTGAACTAACCTGATATTGATACCATTGTTGTTGGCTAAAGCTATATTTAAAAGGTAAATCTTGCAGATATCCTAAGTACACAACTTGTTCACATGGCACGGCAATAACGGAGAAAACTGTTTCTTTGCCGTTGATCAAGCTTAGATTGATCGTAAATTCATCACGTTCATGTATAAACTCTTTCGTACCATCAAGCGGATCTAACATCCAACAAGTAGACCAGTCATGACGGGCACTATAATCACTTTCTTCAGACAATACAGGCAACTCTGGAGTAATCTCTGCAAGATGCTTTAATAAAAATCTATTTACCTTTAGATCTGCTTGGGTTACAGGTGAATCATCTTGCTTTTCATGAATAGTAAACTCATAACCCGCTGAATAGTTTTGATATTCTTCTAGTAAAATCTGACTCGCCTGTTCCAAAATCGGCAGAAGTTGATTAATTAAATTATCTTGTGGGCGTGTAGTTGTTATAAACATAAATATGCTCTACATAGTTTCACTTCTATTATAGGTGAATTATGAACAATTCTATATTCGCCAACAGTTTGATTTACTAAAATAGTAATTTATCTTAATCATTAGGGCGTTGCTTTCCGCCTATGCTATTTAGGTAATATGAATAATTTTAATATTTATAAAAGTCTTTATTCCGTACAAAAAACAATCTATAAGTTATGAAAAATAAACAACTTAAATCAGATTTATCCATTTCCTTTTCATATATTTCTTGGTATGTTCAAGAACACAATAACAAGATGGAAGAAAGTGCACATGATGCTATATGGATATCATTTCTCTACAATAGAACATAACTGGGAAGACCTTAAGCCCTTAAATGAGTTTCTACAAACATTTGCAGATGATGATGGTGATGTTTCAACACGAGATAAAGAATCTCTCAAAGAAATCATAGCGAAATCTGATACAGCGTTGGCTCTCGCTAGAGAAATGGGTTGGGATGGTAGCTATACAGGCTGTCCTTATCTATTCTGGTTACCAAGTAAAAATAGCCAATCTTTTGAATATGGTTTTGTATTTAAACAGACCTCAGATAATACAACTTTTGTGATTTCACCGATTGAATTGAGCTATTTAGCTGAAGATTCCGAGGTACAAACACTAAGTAAAAATATTGAATAAGTGATATAGGTTATTGATTCAAATTTGACATCAATAACCTGATCTTATTTTAGATAGATTAGTCAAACATGTTTAACTGTGGTGTCGGTTTTATAACTTTTTCTTTTGGCACATGAGAACATTCAAATTCTTCAACCGGAAAGCCTTCTATAAAGCTGGAAATATCAGATGATTCTAAACTTAACCACTCTTCTAGTCGATCATGTGGAATCACAATAACTGATCGTTTAACATCGCCTGGTTCGTGAAAGTCTTTCATCATGGGATGGTCTATGGCGTCCATAGTTAACATGCTTGCAGAACGTATAACCGTCTCATTAATTTTGCAAATTTCATAGATTGCTGCGATGAAAAAAGCCTGCCCATCTTTACGGCGAACACTCCACCGCTCAGGTTTATCATTTATATACTTACTTTCATAAAATTCGTTCACTGGAATCACACCGAATTTACATTTAAGTGCGGCTTCTTGAAAGCTAGGTTTTTGAAAAATAGTCTCATGACGGGCATTGTAGGTATGTTTTGCTATGTTTGTATCTTCAGCCCATTTAGGAACCAATCCAAACATCACTTCACGCCATTCAAACCCTTGTGATGATTTGAATAATAGTGGCATTGTTCCTGCAGGATAAACTTCTTCGGCATAGCTAAAGCCGACCACAGGCAACTGAAGTTGCTGTAATTGGGCAAGCGTTAAAGGTTTAAAATTAGCGCACATAACAAGAATAAAATACTCTACATTTACTTCTTTTATTTTATAAGCATTTACCATATAAACCAAATAAAAAGGCACTCGAAAGTGCCCTTAACGACATAACTTTACGCTTATGAAAGGTGTTGAATTCCTTGAGGAATCGCCTGTAATAGTCGTTTAGTATAATCATGTTGAGGATGTGCATAGAGTTCATCTGAATTGGCTATTTCAACAACCTCGCCATGATTCATGACCATAACCTGATCAGAGATATATTTCACGACCGATAAATCATGTGAAATAAAGATATAACTAAGTCCAAACTCATCTTGTAAGTCTTGTAATAAATTAAGTACTTGTGCCTGTACAGATACATCAAGTGCAGAAACAGATTCATCACAAATTAGAATTTCAGGCTTTAGCGTTAAGCAGCGCGCAATCGCAATACGTTGGCGTTGACCACCCGAAAACTCATGCGGATATCGGTAGTAAGCTTGTTCAGGCAGATTGACTCGCTCAAGCAAACTAAGCGCAATTTGTTTGCGCTCAGCATCATCTTTACCAATACCATGAATTTGCATAGGCTCTAGTAATATCTGCCCAATGGTAAAGCGTGGATTAAGAGACGCATAAGGATTTTGAAAGATGATTTGGATTTTCCGTTGATATTTAGCAAACTCTTTTTCAGTTAATGAAAGAATATCTTTACCTTCGATAAAAGCCTGCCCACCAGATGCCTGATGTAAGCGCATGAGTAATAGCCCAACAGTCGTTTTACCTGAACCTGACTCACCGACTAAACCCAAGGTTTTTCCTTTAGCAAGTTTAAAAGAAACTCCTTTAACGGCCTGAAACTCTTCTTTGCCAAATAGGCCTTTACGGCTATAAAAACTTTTTTTCATGTCTTTTACTTCTAAGATGATTTGCTCATCACCATTTAAACCACGTTTGCGCTCGGGAATTTCTGAAACGTCAAAACTTTGTTCGACCAATACATCATCTTCTTGACGCATAAAATCGCTCGTCACAGGCAAACGATAAGGTCGTTGTGACATTTGCGGGCGGCAATATAACAAAGCTCTCGTATATACATCTTTAGGCTGTTCAAGGACCTGATCAGCAGCACCTTGCTCTCTAATCTCGCCATGACGCATTACAATGACTTTATCTGCAATTTCACCAACCAATGCTAAATCGTGGGTAATAAAAAGCATCGACATTTGACGACGCTTACGCAATGACTCGAGCAAATCAATAATTTGCTTTTGAATCGTAACATCAAGTGCAGTGGTAGGCTCATCAGCAATCAGCAGTTTAGGTTCACAAGCAATCGCCATAGCAATCATGACACGTTGTTGTTGACCACCCGAAAGTTGATTTGGATAAGCATCAATTTTAGTTTCAGGTGAAGGAATACCTACTTCTTTAAGCAACTCTAAAACACGTTGTCGAGCCTGTTTACGACTCAACCCCATGTGTAAACACAAAACTTCTGCAATTTGATTGCCAACCGTAAAAACAGGATTTAATGATGACATCGGCTCCTGAAAAATCATGGCTATGTCTTTACCACAGATTTGTCGCATCTCTTTACGGGATAAGCTCAGTAAATCTTTTCCTTCAAATATAATTTTACTTTGCTCATCAATTTTGCTCTGACCGACAGGAAGTAATCCCATAGTTGCCAAAGAAGTAACCGATTTGCCGCTACCCGACTCGCCAACTAAAGCAACAGTGGTATTTGCTGGAATATCAAAGGAGATTCCTTTTACAGTTTCGATATACTTTTTGTCTTCACCTTTAAAGCTTACACGTAAATTTTCAATATGAAGTAATGGCACATTCTTATTTTCTTGTTTTGACATTAGGGTTTCCTCTTATTTTAGTTTTGGATCTAATGCATCACGAAGAGCATCAGTAAACATAGAGAATGCAGTAACTAAAACAGCCATTGCGACAGAGGCTGCTACAAGCTGCCACCATTTGCCTAAAAGAAGTTCACTTTGTGCCTCATTTAACATGCTCCCCCAAGACACTACGCCTACCGGTACACCGAAGCCTAAGAAACTCAAAATGACTTCAGATTTAATAAAAGACACCACCAAAATTGACATCTGAACCAAAGCAATATGGCTGACATTAGGGAAAATATGAATGAACATACGACGGAAATGTCCAACACCAATTGCTTTAGCAGCCAGAACGTACTCACGTGCAGTATGCTTCATATATTCTGCACGAATTAAACGATAAACACCCGTCCAGCCCGTTAAACCTAAAATCAGAACAATGGATAAAATGCCTTTTTGTTGAAGTACGGCAGCAATAGCGAGAACTAATAATAAATATGGAATTGAGGTAAAAATGTTATAAAACCAGTTGAGAATATCATCCACCCAACCACCGAAATATCCAGAAATTGCGCCTAAAAGTGTACCAATCCCTACTGCAAGTAAAGCCGATATCACCCCAACAATAATTGAAGTTTCAGCACCTTTAATAGTTTTCTTTAAAACGTCCTGTCCCCATTTATCAGCTCCAAAGACAAGGGTACTTTTAAGCTCTGCTTGCTGATCAAGTAAATGTCCGCCCAGTTGCTGATCGATAGCTTTCATATCATCGGCTAATGGGTCAACTACACCATAATAATCAATTGCACTTCCAGCACTCTTTTCTTGTTTAATTTCAGCCTTAAGCTTGTTAATTACATCTTTTAAAGGATCAACTGGGTTTTCTGGTAACTCCTCCTCAATTGCTGCTGAATTTTGTCCAGCTTCTGTTGTCTTATCTGCCCCTATAAATGTTGGTGGCGCATAACTCACAGCAACTTCTTTATTCCAGTCAGATGCAATTACACCAGTCATTGATAGAAGCAAGATAATAAAATAAAGCAATACAATCACTAGCGATGACATCGCGATCTTGTCGGCCCGAAGACGTCGCATGGCAAGTTTCCACAAGCCAGATGAATGGGCTTCAGCTTTTGTTTGTTGTTTTCTTTTTGATAAAACGCTCAGCATAGCCCACCTACTTCAACTGTACACGTGGATCAACCACTTTGTAGACCAAATCGGCAATCAGGTTAAAAATCATAGTTGCTGCGGCGATGTAAACTGTAATTGCCTTAATAACAGGAAAATCACTGCGCTCAACTGCAATAATCACCTCTCGACCAATCCCGGGAATACCAAAAAAACGTTCAATTAAAAATGCGCCTATGAGCAATGCAGGTAAAGTTGACATCACGTCGGTAATAATGGGAATTGAAGCGTTACGCAGTACATGTACACCTAAAATTCGGCTTTCACCTACACCTTTAGCACGTGCTGTTCGAACATAGTCCTGATTAATTTCATCAAGCACAAAACTACGATATAAACGTAAAGTCGGTGCAATACTCACCACCAGCATGATTAGAATTGGCAGTAAGGCAAACTTAAATAGATTATCAGTAAAGGTGTCGCTCCAGCCTTGTACAGGGAACCAACTTAGCTGATACGCAAGAACATATTGAAAAACGATAATGTAAACTAAGATGCTGATCGACATGCCGATAGTGCATAGCATCATGACCATGCGGTCAGTTAGAGATCCACGTACCGCAGCAACAGCCAATGCCAAAATAATTGAAATAACAGTCTGTAAAATAGTCAGTGGAATTAGAAGCGTGAGTGAGGGTCCTAATCGGGTTAAAATAATTTGAGAAACAGGTTCGCCAGTACTCCAACTCGCACCATAATCAAAAGTCAGTATTTGTTTAATGAAAATCCAGAGCTGAACGTAATAAGGTTGATCGACACCTAACTGCTTACGAATGTTTTCGATCTGCTCAGGATTAGACATCTTGCCCGCTAAAATATAGGCAGGATCTCCACCTACCCAGTTAAAAAGAATAAAAATAAGTAAGACTACCCCCAACATAGTTGGAATCATCTGCCATAAACGCCGAATAACATATGCCAGCATAGTGATAATTCCTTATTTAACCCGTTGTCCGGTAATTTCGTTAAAGAATGCTTTATTGTCAGGATCACGACCGAGGAAATCTTTAACTAATTCAGCTGCTGGTTTTTGGCTACCTTGCGATAAGATCGTTTGACGGTAACGTTGCCCTACTTGTGGGTTATTAAGATTGTCCCCATAAGCAGAAAGCATGTCTAAAGCTAGAACCTCAGACCACATATAGCCGTAATAACCGGCTTGATATCCCCCCATCAAATGCCCAAACTGCCCCGGAAATTCGGTTGTTGGTACATAACCTAAAGCTGTAGCAGCTTCCATTTTTTGCCAATTTTCTAAAGGTTTTACTTTTAATGCATCAGCAGTATGCAATGACATATCGTACTGTGCATAAAGAGTTTGACGTGCATAACGCAAGCCACGACCATAGTTATGTACAGCTTTTAAACGGGCAATTAACTCATCGTCAACACGTGGGCAGGCTGGATCGCAATAATCGGCCACTTTAGATAAGGTTTCTTTACGGCGTGCCCACTCTTCATACATTTGAGATGGTGCCTCTACGAAATCACGCTCTACAGAGGTTCCAGACTGACTCGCATAACGTGTATTTGACAAAATACCGTGTAGAGCATGACCAAACTCATGAACAAAAGTTTCAAGCTCATCGCTATTTAGCCCTTTACGATTAAAGTTCGTGACTAGTGCTGAAACTGGTAAGCGGTTTGTTAATGTACTACCACCATATACTCCCCAAACGGCAGCATGGCCATACTTCCCTTCACGAGGGAATTTATCCATATATAAGCCACCAAGAAGCTTTCCTGTTTTTTTGTCAACTACATCGTAATATTCAACTTCATCCTGCCATGCTTTAACTTTGGCAGGTTTAAAATCAATACCATAAAGGTCAGATGAAATGGCAAACAACCATTTTTGAGCAGCTAAAGTTGGAAAATAATCACGAAGTTTTTCCTGATCAATCTGATATTTGCTCTTACGAAGCTTTTCACTCCAATAAGCTTCACTCCAACGCGTTATCTTGGTTTTTTCTAACGGCGTTTTTAAAGTTTCTGCTTTAAATGCTCGGAGTTCTTCTACTTCTTTACGCTCTAGTGGTGCTACTGTTTTTTGTACTTCTGCCAAAAACTGATTTACAGCTTCGGGCGTTTTTGCCATGCGGTCTTTTAAAACCCAATCTGCATAACTTGCTTTTCCAAATAACTGTGCAAGCTCATAACGCAAATCAATTGCCTGTTTAAGTAGTTTTAAATTTTGTTCAGTACCCCGTCGAGTAAAGGCAATTTGATATCTTTTTCGAGCATCATCATTATCTGCCAACTCCATAAAAGGACGATACTCTGGATACTCAAAACCTAATAAATAATTGCCTTTAGCATTTTTCTTTAATGCTGAAATATAACTTTGAGGTAAGCCTTTCATCTCTTCAGGAGTAAACTCAAGTTTCTCCGGATTATCACGGACGTTACGAGCATATTCTTGTTCGAGTTTAGTCAGCTCATCCAGAATAGCCTTCATTCTTGCACGCTTTACTGGCTCAAGTTGGACCCCTGTATCTTCAAACTGATCTAAGATATCTTGACGGTATTTTTGGTCAATTGGGTCTGTTGCTTGTGTATTTTTAATTAAATTATATAGCTTCGGGTTCTGAAATATATCAGTGTGAAACTGATTAATTTTGATTTCACAATCTTCTGCTGCTTTACGTAACTTTGCATCTGGGTCTACGTTACTATATAGACTTATAGGACCTGAGAAATCTTCAAAATGCGCAAAAATTTTATCCCACTTTGCCAATATAAGTGCCGCTGCTGCATTATCTTTAACAGGCGTTTTTTCAAAATTTGAAATCTCTTTCTGAATCTTTTTTAAATTCGCATCACACCATGCTGGAAGTTGTTGTGCTTTAAGTAATGGCAAAGTAGGACGTGTTGTCTCTGCTGTTGCAAATTGACTTATACCCATGGTCAACACACATAAGGTTGTCATTTTCAGTGCATTATTTTTCATCGTATCTCCAATTTTTTTCATTTAATGATTAGATTTAGTATTTGTATCAATATCGAAATACATCCACTCTGCATGTAAAATTGGATGCTTCTTATATCCAATGATTTTTGGTTGAGCCAGCATATTCCGGTAGCGTGCATAAGAGATTTGGACAGGCATATACACTTCTAACAACCGTGCCATTTTTCGATAAAGTGCATCTCTCTCAGCACCTGCTTGCATTTGTTGCGTTTGGCGATACAACTGATCAAACTCTGGTATAGAACCACAAGACCAGTTCGTCATATGGGTATTGGGTCCATAAAAATTCTGCATAAAATTATCACCATCTGGATAATCGGCTATCCATGCAGAAGACCCGAACATACCGTCGCACTGTTTTTGCGCACGAATAAGATCTGCAAAAAGCATGGGTTTAAAGACCATACGGATATTCAAGCTATCAAAATTTTTCTTCCAGAGCTCAGCGCTTTGCTGCCCAATACTGTCACTACGCGCCATATATTCAATGACCAGAGGTTTTCCGTCTGGTTGCGTACGCCAACCTGAGGCATCTTTTTTATAGTGATATCTATCTAATAGTAAATTTGCTGCTTTCACCGAATATGGGGTACTGGTTCTGTATTGAGGGTCATTACCCACTACACCTGGTGGAATTGGAAAATGTAGACGCTGTGCATCATCATTTCTTACTAGTTTAATTTCTTGATCTATCGAACGAGACATCGCAATCGCACGGCGTAAAGCAATTTTTTCTCTACTCATTCCCCCAACAACTGGATTTTTAAGATTCCAATAAATATAGCTAATTTCGGGGTCAACAATGCGAGACAACTGCACACCATCTTTAGCAAGTTCAGGTCTTAGTTTGCCGTCTTTAATCGCTTTTGCGACCAATTGACCTTCAAGCTGAAATATATCAACCTCACCACGCTGAAATGCTAGCCACCGCGATTGGTTTTCTTCCATCACCTGAATATCAATTGTGCCGATTTGAGGCATTTTTTTACCTTTAAGTCGCTTCACAATTGCCTGATCTTCAGGGCTGCTGGCAGTAAAGTTCCAAGTAAAGCCGCGATAATCAGGATTCGCTTTTAAAACAATACGAGATGCTGGTACCCACTTGCTCAGCACATAAGGACCCGTACCTACAGGATGGCCCATTACATAACCAGCTTTGTCTTTATACTTTTCGATGACTTCACGTGCCACTGCACCTGTCGGGTCATGGGCCAGTAATAAAGGAAAGTTATAGTCTGGTTTAACTAAACGAATCACCAAAGTGTATTTATCAGGTGTTTGTAAACCACTAACCTTTTGATCATAGTTAAATTTTCCGGACTTATTGGCTGCTTTCACTAAAGCATCCATACCTTCAATTTTGTTTTCTAATAACCAGCTATTTGGAGAGCGCAGATTCGGGTCCAATAAACGCTTAAAAGAGTACGCATAATCATTGGCTGTTAATTCTCTAGGTTTGCCTTTAAAAACAGGGTCTGGTGTAAAATAAATTCCCTTCTTAATGCGAATGGTATAGGTCAAACCATCGGCACTGACTTCTGGCATAGCGGTTGCTATTTGCGGAATAAGTTTTGCCGGCCTTGCTAAATAATCATAGGTATATAGAGTTTCAAATATCGATGTGGTTACATGCGCAGAATATAAATCATGGATATAAGCCGGGTCGAAACCTGTCTCAGCTGTTGGAAATACATAACGTAAAACTTTATTCGGATCGGCTGGGCTTTTCGCAAAAATACTTGTAGATCCCGTTAAGGCCATACTAGCGAATAGCAAGCTGATACTACAGTGCTTGAGCTTTTGTATTAAATTTTCAGTCATCATGATCTTTATCTAAAATTATTTTTTAATAGGAGTAATATCAAGATATTGCCAGTTTGTATTCATCATAGGATGGGGTTTAAAACCCTGAACTTGTGGTCGTACTAACCAGTTACGAATACGGGTTAGATGAACGATCCATGGATTATCAGCTTCAATCTGGCGATTAAGTTTTTCATAATATGGCAGGCGTTGTTGCGGTGGTAAATGAATGGCCTGAGTATAAAGGGCATCATACGTTTTGGATTGATAACAAGCATGGTTCCCCTGCCCAGCATTTGGTCCATAAAGCAACTGTGCAAAATTATCTCCTTCAGGATAGTCAGCAATCCATGCCCCACTCCAAATCATATATTTACATTGAGTTGCGGCTTTTAAGTTATCTGCAAAATTACTTACCTTAAAGTCAACTCGAATGCCAATTGCATCCAGATTCTTTTTCCAGAGTTCAGAGTGAATAACTGAGGCCGAGCTATTTTCTGTATTGATTTTTAAAATCAAAGGTTTCCCGTTTGGCTGGGTTCTATAACCATCAGCACCTTTTTTATAACCATAATAATCAAGTAATTTATTTGCTAGCAGCGGGTTATATCCTACGCTACTTTTATATTTCGGATTATAGCCATTCACACCTTCAGGTATAAACATTTCAGCCCGAACAGCTTGCCCTTTATAAGCCTGTTTTATACTTTCTTTTTGGTTATACGACAAAGTAATTGCTCTACGAAGAGCGATCTTTTCTGGGCTAAAACCACCAATTACCGGATCACGCATGTTCATCATCGTATAGGTAATTTCAGGTTCCTTATATGGGAAGTGTTTAATTCCTCTCTTCTTAAAAGAAGCTTTAAGCTGATTTCCATCTAAAGCTTGAGGAACAGCATCTGCTGTAAGTTTGTCAAAATCTAATTGACCCGACTGAAAAGCTAACCATCTTGACTGTTGTTCTTCAATAATACTGACCACCACCTTTCCAATTTGTGGCATTTTCTTTCCAGACATTTCCTTAACAAGCTGGTTATCCCAAGGTGTTCCTGTCGACTTAAAGTTCCAGACGAAACCACGATAATCAGGATTAGCAACCAACTCGACCTTACTTCTTGGTACATACTTACTTAACATGTAAGGGCCAGTACCTACAGGATGCATACCAATACGGTCACCGTAATAATCGACAACCTCTTTAGCAACTCCGCCAAAAGTAATATAGGCAAGAATGTAAGGAAAATTATAGTCTTGGCGAGTTAAAGTAAATTGTAGCGTATATCGATCAAGCGCTTTAATTCCTGCGATTGGAGCAGCATAATCAAATTTCCCAGTTTTCTTTGCTTGGGCTACAACCGCATCAGCACCTAGTAACTTACCATCAATAAATGAAACAGACGGCGCTCTATTTTTAGGATCTAGAATACGTTTAATTGTATAAACATAGTCTTCAGCCACTAACTCACGGCGTTTACCTTTAAAAGCGGGATCATTGGTAAAATAGATACCTGGCTTAATTTTAAATGTATAAACTTTACCGTCTTGTTCCACTTTGGGCAGGCTCTCTACTGTATAGGGAGCTAACTGTAATGGACGTGCCAGATAGTCATATTTGAGTAAAGGCTCAAAAATTGCTTCAGCAATATTAGCACTATAGAAATTGGTAGTTTTGACCATATCGAAGCCATCATCTGGGGCTTCATAGGCAACATGCAAAATTTTGTTTGGTTGCGCTGGCGTAATTGCGTAAGCACAAGGAACTGATGTAATAGCCAGACTTAAAATGGCGAGCTTAAAAAATTTTAATTTCAAGTTCATACCCACGTAATTAGTTTTTTAGAAGATATTATCCTTTTGAGTAACATCTAAATCTGCATAAGAAAAGTTCTTTTTCAACAGATAGGCCTATTTAGGATTTAAAATTCACTTTCCTTTATCATCTTTTTATTTGATCAAATGGAAAAATAAACTTAAACACCTAGTGTTTTGTAACTATTGAATATAAAGCGAATTTCATGCCACTTATTAATATCCATATTAAAATATTTAAAAATATTAAAAATTCATATTTTTATTAGATACTTAAAAACGGTTGAACTATACAAATAAAAGTAACTTTTTGCCAAATATTATATTTGCATATGTTAATCATCTAATACCTTAAATGCACAAATAAAATACATTAAAAATTAATTATGTTCCACATTAGATCAAGCTCCCCCCACACACAACCACCATTCAATATATTGATTTATAATAAAAATATAACTCAAAGACATAGCAATAAATATTATAACATTACATGTAAAAAGGTTCTAAAACGATACATTTTTATTTATTAAGCATGTGAAGAGTCCAGTAATGTATATTTTTTATACAAAAAAATTTGAAACTTTTGGCCAGCGTTCAAAAATTTTCCAAACGGAAAATTTATTTTTGTTTAATAAAAGATGAACCTTCGTGCTGAACCATAATAAAATCAATATATATCAATATTTTGCATAAACTAAAAAAAGAAAAATATATAGTTGGCACTTGCTTTGCTTAAAAACTTTCCAGCAATATCGCTAACGACAACAAAAAGGGATCAAATCCACGATGAAAAAAAAATACAATGTTCGATCTCAGGCAACCCCCAAGATCAGCAAAACAATTCTTAAATTAAGCACCCTTAGTTTAAGTATGATGTGTCTTACCCTGGCACAGGCAGCAGAAACTGAACAATCAAGTACTGATGAAAAACCAACAAAAGTCGTAAAAGTTGCCGTTACAGGTTCTTCAATCAAAGGAGTTGCAGCACAAAGTGCGTCGCCAATAACCGTGGTGAAAGTTGATGAAATCTTAAAACAAGGGGTAACAACAACTGAAGAGGCTTTGGCAAAGATCAGCGCAAACCAGTCAAATTTTGTGACTGCAAGTAACGTAGGCGCAAGTAGGACTGTGGGTTCAGCAGCGAACCTTAGAGCTTTAGGGGCAAATAAAACACTTGTTTTACTTAATGGTCGTCGATTAGCTGCAAATGCTTATGATAGCGGTGTCACAAACTTAAATATTATTCCACTCGCAATGTTAGACCGTATTGAGGTTTTACGAGATGGTGCTTCTTCCATTTATGGAACTGATGCAATTGGTGGGGTAATTAACTTCATTACTAAAAAACAATTCACTGGTTTAAACATCAGTGGTGGTTTGACCCAACCAGAGCAAAATGGAGGTGAGACACAAGATCTAAGCGTATTTGGTGGTTACGGTGATCTTGATGAAAATGGATTTAATATTTTTGGTGTTGTGGACTATCGCAAAGGCGATGATGTCATGGCCAAAGACCGTAAAGTTAGTCGACGTGGAGGCATATTACCTGAATTAGGTATAGATAAAACTAGTAGTGGTTCATTCCCAGCCAATGTTCCAGGCTTGAGTAACCCATATGCATCTACAGGTTGCGGTGACAATCCACTTGTTAAGCCGAGTAAAGAGAGAACAACTTGTCTATATAACAGCCAAGCTGTGATTGGAATTGTTCCAAAGACAGAAGACATCTCAGCTATGGGCCGAGCTACGTTTAAACTGAACGATAACTTTAATGCGATTGCAGAATACTTATATGCAAGAAATGAGGTTACAACTTCAGTTGCACCAGATGTATTTTTTGATCTGACGCTTGATCCTAGTAGTAAATATTATCCAGGAAATGGCATAACTCCTCCTCTAGCTGGTGCTACGGGGCCTATCCCATTATATCTACGTTCACAATCAGGTAATCGTGTAAGTAATAGTATTAACGAATCACATAGAATATTTGCCGGTATTGAGGGTGAAACTCATGGTTGGGACATTAACTCCGGCGTTACTTATGCGCATAGTAGTGCATCAGATGCTGTCCTAAGCGGATATTTAAATTTTGATAAAACACAAGAAGCTTTAAACAATGGTATTTTAAATCCATTCGGACCGCAAAACCCTGAAGATGCGAATGTATGGAATGAGTTAGGAGTTGAAGGTAAATACTTAAAAGCTAACCTAGATACAACTACTGTCGATTTCACTGCAAGTAGACCTATATTTAAATTACCAGCAGGAGAAGTGGCTTTTGCAGTTGGAGCAAGCTATCGTTATGAAGATTGGACCTCAAAAGTCGTTACTGATGTTGCCCGAGTTGCACCTAGTACAGGCGTAGATCCTGATGAACCAGTAAATACTGGCGATCGTAATATTAAATCGGTATTTACCGAATTTCATATCCCTCTTCATAAAACTTTAGAAGCTCAAATCGCTGCTCGTTATGATGACTACAACGATTTTGGCGATACGTTTAATCCAAAATTTGCACTTCGTTGGGAACCTATTAAACAATTAATGTTCCGTACGACTTATAGCACGGGCTTCAGAGCTCCCACACTTTGGGAAGTGAATGGACCAAACTCAGTAACCAATACAGGTGGATACTATTATGATCCCGTACTCTGCCCAGGTAATGTCTTAAAACCAGGTGGTGTAAGAGAACGTGATTGTAATATGCAATTTGATAGACAAAATGGCGGGAATAAAACTCTAGATCCGGAAGAGTCAAAGTCTTTTACTGCTGGCTTAGTATTTGAACCAATTAAAAATTTAGCCTTGACTCTCGACTATTTCAATATTGAAGTAGACAAGCAAATTGCTACGCTTTCAGAAACTGCTATTTTTGATGACCCTGTGAAATATGCAGACAAATTTGTACGTAATCCTGATGGTTCATTAGATTATATTATTACAACACAACAAAATTTAGGTGGAATTAAAACATCTGGTTTCGATGTGGGCTTAAGTTGGGTTTCTCCAATGACTGCTACAGGTCGTTTTGGTTTCAATATCGATGGAACATATATTACGGATTACAAATATCAAGCCGAGCAAAATGGTGAATGGAAAAGTGTTGCAGGCACTTATAGCGGTCTAGACTACCAAGCTATTATTCTTCGCTGGAAACATACTGCAAACCTAAATTGGAATTATGAGAATTGGGCTTTAAACCTACAACAAAATTTTTCACGCGGTTATGAGGATCAAAATTCAAGTTCTTCAGTTAAGGCAGGCTATCGAAATCACAAAGTGAGCGACTATACAACCTATAATATTTCAGGCACCTACAAAGGCTTTAAAAATCTAGAAGTTACAGCAGGCATTAAGAATATCTTTGATGAAGACCCTCCTGCGTCAAATGTTGGTGACAACTTCCAAATGGGATATGACCCACGTTATGCCGATCCTTTAGGACGTACTTACTTTGTACGAGGTACATATAAGTTCTAAATGGTTGTTCTGCAAATATAACTCTCAACGGTTAGTTTGCAGAACAAATACTCACTCTTAGCCAAACAGTCATTTTAAAAATTGTTTGTCTACAGTTTCAGGAGTAACTATGGGCATGACTTTTACAGACATAGAAAATAAATCTGCCAAACGCTTAATTGGTATTGCTGCAGTGCTTTTTCTGCATCTTCTTGTTGCCTATATTCTGATGTCAGGTTTAGCAAACAATATTCAAAAACCAGCAGAAAAACCTGTGGAATTACAAATTATTCAGGATATTAAGCCACCTCCTCCACCAAAGCCGGAGGAGCCAAAACCTAAGGAAAAACCACCTGAGCCACCAAAAATGGTAGAAAAAGTTGCCAAGGTTCCTGAGCCAGTGAAACAGGTCGAAAAAGTGATACCTGTACAAAAAACAACTCCAGTAACTCAACCAACTAAAGTGGCTACCCCAGCTCCCGCGGCACCTAGTACCCCATCTCCAAGCCCTGTTGCTGCACCTGCTCCAGTGGCTGCTGCGCCGGCACCAAAACCAGCTGGTGTGAGTCGTGGTGTTTCAGAGGGTTCAGCTGGCTGTGAAAAACCAGAATATCCACGCGAAGCACTTATGAATGAAGAACAAGGTACGGTGCGCATACGTGTTTTAGTTGATACTTCCGGCAAGGTTATTGATGCCAAAGTAAAAAAATCGAGTGGCAGCAAAATTTTAGATAAAGCGGCCACTAAAGCTTATAGCTTATGTACTTTTAAACCAGCAATGAAAGATGGTGTACCTCAGCAAGATTGGTATGAAATTGAATATCCATTTGTAATTGAATAAACAATTGAATTAGCAAGAAATTAAAAAATATTGGAGATATATGATGAAAAAATCAACTCAACCCTTAGTTCGTTTCGCTTCTGCAAGTCTAATCACAGCTTGCTCATTACTTCCATTAAGCTCAGTTTTCGCAGAAGAAACTAATACTCCAGTTGCAACAGTAACCGCTGAGACAACTTCAAATGCTGCAACTCCTACTCCACCACCAAAGCCAGCAACGAGTGAAACTGTTAAAAACCCTTATGGCCTAGAAGCCCTTTGGCGTGAAGGTGATTTAGTTGCTAAGTCTACCTTATTTATATTAGTACTCATGTCGATTGGAACTTGGTACATCATCATCTCTAAACTATTGCAGCAAGGTAAAGTTAAACGCCAAGGCAAAGAAGCTGAAAAACATTTCTGGGAAGCGACTTCCCTTGATAATGCTGCAGAAGGTTTAGAACAAAGTAGCGCTTATCGCTTTATTGCAGAAAAAGGTATTAATTCAACTAAATCACATGGCGGTTCTTTACTTGAACGAATCGATTTTAATACATGGGTGAGCATTTCAATTCAACGCGCAATTGAGAAAATACAAAATCATTTAGGTGGTGGTTTAGCCTTTTTAGCAACAGTAGGTTCTACCGCACCATTTGTTGGTCTTTTTGGTACCGTCTGGGGAATTTATCATGCATTAACAGCCATCGGTATCTCAGGTCAAGCATCTATCGATAAAGTTGCAGGGCCCGTTGGTGAAGCTCTCATTATGACAGCGATTGGGCTTGCAGTCGCAGTACCTGCTGTACTTGGTTACAACTGGCTTACTCGCCGAAATAAAGCAGTTATGGAAAATGTCCGTTCATTTGGTTCAGATTTACATGCGGTTTTATTAAGTGGAGAAATTAATACCAATAATTCAGTTAATCGCAGTATTAAATAATCAGGAGCGAACATTATGGGTATGAGTGTTGGTTCTGAAGATGATGACGAAATGATTGGCACAATTAACACGACACCTCTGGTTGATGTCATGTTGGTTTTACTTATTATTTTTCTTATTACTATTCCGGTAGTCACACATACGGTTCCAGTGAAACTACCAGAAGAAAAAAATACTCCATATGCAACCACGCCTGAAAATATTCAACTGTCAGTAAATAAGAAAGGCGATATTTTCTGGAACGAAAGTTATGTGCCTAGTAAAGAAATATTGCTGGCAAAACTTCAAGCAGTTGCACAAAAAAGACCTCAGCCAGAAGTTCATATTCGGGGTGATCAACTTACCCATTTTGAAGCGATAGATCAGGTCATTAGTACGACCAAAGAAGCTGGTATTGGCAAAATTGCTTTTGTTACTACCCCTCCAGCTTCCCCGTAATTAACTTAAGGAGAATTTTATGGGTATGAATGTCGGTTCAAATAATGATGACGATGTGATGTTGGAAGTCAACATGACACCTCTTATTGATGTCATGCTGGTACTCATTATTATGTTTATTATTACCATACCTGCACCAAACAACGCGATTAATATTAATTTGCCAAATGGCACACCGCCACCAACAAATGAAAAACCACCTGAAGTGATTGATGTAAGAATTGATGCAGTAGGCAAAGTATTTTGGAATAACCAAGAGGTTTCTGACCGAAAGGCACTAGAGACTTTATTTCAAGGTGTTGTTGCTAAAAAAGATCAAGACCAGATCAAACTCAAACCAGACCAGATGGCTGAATATAAGAATGTAGCGATGGTCATGGCTACAGCACAACGTTTAGGTGTCACTAAAATTGGAATTGTGAGCAGTAACTAATATTGCTTTTCAATATATTTAATTCTATTAACTCCTGCGCTAACTTGAATCTTCAGTTAGCGTTTTTTTTAATTAGAAATATTCAACTCTAAAATAATATCTCCACACTCATCATATTCTCCAGTTTCTTGAAAACCCTTTTTTTATAAAGTTTTCCAGCCACATAGTTGGATGATTTATACATTGTTCGAATACGCTTAGCTCCTTTTGCAGCCATTTCATCAATCGCTATTTGCAATGCAATGGTACCACAACCTTTAGCCTGATTATTTGCATCAATCATAAAACGAAACAACCAAAATAATGTCTCATCAGGTGGATCAACTTCGACACAATACATTAAGAATCCAATGACTTTATCATCCGAAAAAATCACTCTTGGACAATAATGTGCTTCCACTTTAGACTCAGCAATAGAATATACATTTGGTGCAACATAATCTTTTTGAGAATCATCTAATGATAATTTTGCGCATAGAATCCAATTCTCACGATCAAGATCTTTTAGACTAATCAAATTAAAAACCTCTTAGCTATTAATCTATATTCCATAAGCACAAAATATACCGAAAATAAAAAAGCCTCCGAAGAGGCTTTTTCAAAACAGGATGAAATTAATCACCTGTATAACCTTTTAACTTCAAACGAGCAGCATGAAGTAACGGCTCAGTGTAACCAGAAGGCTGTTCACAACCTTTGAAGATAAGATCAGAAGCTGCTTGGAAAGCAATATTTGTTTCAAAGTTAGCTGCCATTGGTTTATACAATGGATCATTCGCATTTTGCTCATCAACAATTTTTGCCATACGTTTAAGCACTTCTTCAACTTGTTCACGAGTTACAATACCGTGACGTAACCAGTTCGCAACGTGTTGAGAAGAAATACGTAATGTTGCACGGTCTTCCATTAAGCCCACGTTGTTAATATCAGGAACTTTCGAACAACCCACACCTAAGTCAACCCAACGAACAACATAACCTAAGATACCTTGGCAGTTATTTTCAAGTTCATTGTTGATCTCTTCTGCTGACCAGTTTGTTTCTGGTGCAAACGGCGGGGTTAACAAGTCATCTAATGACAACATTTCTTCAGCTTTTAACTGATCTTGACGTGCTTTTACATTCACTTGATGGTAATGCATGACGTGAAGTACCGCACCAGTTGGAGATGGAACCCAAGCACATGAAGCACCAGCATTTGGATGAGCAGCTTTAGTTGCTAACATATCTTTCATGCTATCTGGTTTTGGCCACATACCTTTACCAATCTGTGCTTTACCTTGTAAACCACATTTCAAACCAATTGCAACGTTACGGTTTTCGTAAGCAGCAATCCATTTTTGTGTTTTAACCGCTTCTTTACGAACAACTGGCGCAGCTTCCATAGAAGTATGGATTTCGTCACCCGTACGGTCCATAAAGCCAGTATTAATAAAGATCGTACGGTCTTTTGCAGCAGCAATACAGTTCTTCAAGTTTACAGACGTACGGCGCTCTTCATCCATAATACCGATTTTTAACGATTTAGGTGGTAATCCAATCGCCTGTTCAGCACGCTCAAATAACTCTACAGCAAATGCAACTTCTTCAGGACCATGCATTTTTGGTTTAACAATATACATAGAACCTTTACGAGAGTTTTTATTTTCGTTTGTACTACGAATATCAGCAATTGATAACAATGGAGTTACCAATGCATCCATAATACCTTCAAAAATTTCTTCGCCGTCTACCAAAATAGCTGGGTTAGTCATTAAGTGACCTACGTTACGAAGTAACATAAGTGAACGACCATGAAGTTTTGTTGTACCACCAATTAAGTTTTTAATTTCGCGATCTTTATTTAGATCACGAACAATCGTTTTACCATTCTTTTCAATAGATTCTTGAAGTGTACCCTTCATTAAACCTAACCAATTACGGTAACCTTCAACTTTTTCTTCTGCATCTACAGCCGCAACAGAGTCTTCCAAATCTTGAATTGTGGTTACTGCCGCTTCAAATGTTAAATCTTTAACACCCGCTGAATCAGTTTGTCCAATTGGGCTATTTGGATCAATTTCGATAATGACATGAAGACCATTACTTAAAAGTACAACTTCTGAAGGATTTGCTTCTTCACCGTTGAAACCAACGAACTGAGCTTCATGGGCTAAACCTGTTTTTGAACCATCTTTCAAAGTTACAACAAGTTTATTTTGCTCAATTGCATATTTTGTTGCATCTGCATGTGAACCTTGAGCAAGCGGGAAAACTTCATTTAAGAAATTCTTAGCGAACTCAATAACTTTTGCACCACGAACAGGATTATATCCTTTACCCTTTTCAGCTCCACCTTCTTCAGAAATTACATCGAAGCCGTAAAGTGCATCATATAAAGAACCCCAACGAGCATTTGCTGCATTTAAGCAATAACGTGCATTACGTACAGGTACAACTAACTGTGGTCCTGCCAACAACGCAATTTCTTCGTCTACGTTTTCAGTAGTAATTTGAAAATCTTCAACTTCTGGTAATAAATAACCAATTTCAGTTAAGAACGCTTTATAAGCACCTAATTCAAATTTGTTGTTACGGTGCCATTCATCAATTTTTGCTTGTAATTCATCACGCTTAGCCAATAATGCTTTATTTTTTGGGCTAAGATCGACAACAACTTGCTCAAAGTTCTTCCAGTAAGTTTCACTATCTAAACCAGAACCTGGTAAAGCTTCATTTTCGATAAAATCGTAAAGTTCTTTAGCAATCGCTAACTTGCCTTTTTGAATACGTGCAGTCATTGTCTTTCCTGAAGTTGCTACTTTTTATACCAAGAGAATCCTAGTATACCGATTTAAATTAAGCTGAATACTAATATCACATTCCTAAATAGTAAGCATTTTCCCTTGCAAAACTATTGACAAAGATAAAGTTTTCTATATAGGAAATATTAAAATTCTAACTAAGATTCCCAACAATTTATTCAATATTTAAAGATACCGAAACTAGACTTTTTGTTAACAGACAAAAAAATTTCACTATCTTGTTTTTCTAAAGCGTATTTAGTTATATCAAACTTTACAGCGTGAAAAAGCACTATTTAACTAAATTTATCAATTTTTGTTGTAAAAAAAGCGCCCAATTTAGAGCGCTTTTCATATCTACTTTCTTAAGAAGTTTTAGTAGCATCAATATGACGATGTTCAGAATGTAAATATTCATCAGATTGCATTTCTAGCAAACGCGAGCGCGTACGTTCAATTTCAAATGCTAATTTTTCACCTTGATAGATATCAATAATACTATCTTGAGACGTTAAAAGTAATTTCACTCCGCGATCGTAGAATTCATCGACTAGATAAATAAAGCGACGAGTACCTTCTGACAAGAAATCTGTCAAATGAGGAACATTACTGACTAGAACCGTATTATAAATATTTGCAATTTCAATGAAATCTGCTGGGCTACGTGGTTTAAAGCAGAGTTCAGAAAACTCACACCACAACACATCTTCTGTATGCCCCAGAGTCTCGACAACACGATTATTAATCACAATCGGCTCTTGAGAATGAGCTTGTGTATGAGTTAATGCACTAAAACGTTCAGCCATCCAGCTTTGTGCTTCATTCGTTAATGGCGATTTGAATAATTGAGCTTGTTTTAGTACACGCAAACGATAGTCCACACCTGCATCTACATTTAAAACAGCACAGTTCTTTTTAACCATTTCGATGGTTGGCAAGAAACGATCACGGTGAATACCGTTTTTATATAAGCCATCTGGTGCAATGTTTGATGTTGCAATTAATGTTACACCACGTACAAACAATTTTTGGAATAAATCGCTCAAAATCATTGCATCTGTTACGTTTGATACAAAGAACTCATCGAAACAGATAACGACAGCATCTTTATAGATTTGGTCAGCTACGATTTCAAGTGGATTACGCTGGCCTGAAAGCTTATTTAGTTCTTTATGAACATGTTGCATGAAATGATGAAAATGCATACGCGTTTTACGACGAAATGGCACAGACTCGTAAAATTGATCCATAAGCCAAGTTTTACCACGGCCTACTCCGCCCCACATATATACACCTTTAGGTGAAGTTTGGCGACGAAAACGACGGAAAGCTTTTTTTGAGGCTTTATAACGGTTTAAAAGTTCTTTCCATACGCGATCTAATTCTTGCACTGCCTGTGCTTGCGCTTCATCTGCCATAAATTGACCTGAAGCTAAAGCCTCAGCATAGCGTTCTGCTGGGGAAGAAGGTGTGAATGCAGTACTATGAGAAGATTTTAAATTTAACATATCGTTTTATTTCAATTTTAACTGATGAGAGTATAGCGAACATTTTGTTCAACCACATTAGCTTTTAGCATCAAGAGTTACGACGATGACTCTTTTGCATATTGTCGAGGACTCTGTCCAAACCATCGTTTAAATGCATGATTAAATGCCGCTGGTTCAGAATAGCCGAGTAATTCGGCAACAACTTCTATTGAGTATTCCCTATATTCCATAAGCTTCAATGCCTTATTCTTGATAATTTGTTCACGAATTTGCTTATAACTCGTATTTAGCTGTTGCAGTTGATGCCTTAATGTCCTTTCAGGCATTTTCAATGCAAAAGCCGTTTCCGCCATGCTCGGGATAATTCCTTGTTGCAGTTCAAGATAATCTTGCACACATTGTATGATATGTGGAGTTTGATGATCTTGTTGATTTAATCTTGTTATTTCTGCAATACATTTTGATTCATAAATACGATGTGTAATGATATCGGCAGAAGGAATCTTGATTTCAAGTACATCCTTACTTAGGCTAAATGCCGCATATTTACCATTAAAATGCACATCTTCGCCATAATATGCAAAATAGCGTGACAAACTATCGATATCAGTAGGCTTTTCAAATGGAAGTTCTATACGCATCGCAGGCATTTGTAATCCCATCATCGTATAAATATCTTGAATAAACTTATAAGTTCCTGAGACTTCACATTGTGCCCGCAACTGCCCAATTTCCGTTTTTAAATCAACAGGCAAATAATTTAAAATCGTCCGCTCATCAGTTTCGTATAAAGCTAAACTACCAAATAAATGCGTAAGCTTCTGATATTTTATACCCTTATTTAAAGCAGTTTGAATATCATTACTTGTGACAAGTAGCATAAGCAATGGGCCGTAACCGGCTAAAGCATAATGCTGTCCAATAAATAAACCCTTTTCAGGCTCTACATTTTTACTAATTATTTGTTGAATGTCCCATTCAAGACGATCATGAATTGTAGAGCTCGGGTCTAAAGCATCAACTTTAATACCTATATCAGCCAAACGTGAGTCGACATCAATGCCAGCATTGCGCATTCCTTGAATTAAATAGATTAAACCAAGTATCGACCGTTTCATTCTTCTATCAATTTCCCTAGACTGAAATGTTTTACTATAAAGAAGCAAGAAAATTAATTGCCGAATCTATCAATTTTCACGTCGTTACAATCATGTTTAAACTGATTAAAAAACGTTAGTCTTGCGAGCAATCCTCTTTTCAGCTTATGCAGGGTTTCCAATGCTAAACACAAAGCAATATGCTATTCAAAAAACTAAAATCGCTATTATTGGTGCTGGCTTTGGTGGCCTAGCAATGGCAATCCGTTTACTACAAAATCAACAGCAAGATTTTGTTATTTTAGAAAAATCAAACGATGTCGGCGGAACTTGGCGAGAAAATCGTTATCCAGGTGCAGCATGTGATGTTCAATCTCATATGTATTCATTATCTTTTGCACCAAAAACAGATTGGACAAAACGCTATGCTGAGGGGCCAGAGATCTTTAATTATATTCAAGACATTACACAGAAATATAAAATTAAAGATTACTGCAAGTTTAACCATGACGTAACTCATGTCGAATATGATGAAACACGTCATGTGTGGATTCTAGATTTTAAGAACCAACCTTCTATAGAAGCGCAATTTATAGTTTTTGCATCTGGTCCCCTACACATCCCACAAATTCCTCCTATCAAGGGGATAGAGAAATTCAAAGGAAAAGTATTTCATTCATCAAAATGGGAACATGACTATGACTTAAACGGAAAGTCAGTTGCATCTATTGGTACAGGTGGTAGCGCAATTCAATATATTCCTGAAATAGCCAAAGATGTTAAACAGCTCTATGTATTTCAAAGAACAGCTGCATGGGTAATACCACGAGATGAGCGTAAATATTCAAGCTTAAGTAAAGCATTATTCAAATCTTCTAATATTTATCGCCAGCTTCATCGTAGTCGACTTTACTGGAGTAATGAATCTCGCGTTGTACCCATTGTTCAACCTCAAATCATGAAGTATGGCCAAAAATTGGCAGAAGCATTCATACGTTTTCAAGTTAAAGATAAAGAGTTAGCAAAAAAACTTACACCTGATTTCGTTATGGGATGTAAACGTATTCTTATCTCAAATAAATACTTTCCTACTTTTAACCGAAAAAATGTTGAGCTAGTAACTGATAGTATTCAAGAGATTAAAGAAAACAGTATTGTTACCAAAGATGGACAAGAACGACCTATTGATTGTTTAATTTACGGTACAGGTTTTATTACTGACCCACGTATTTATTTAAAACATTTCACATGTATCGGACGTAATCAAATCGAGTTAAAACAAGCATGGAAAGATGGTGCTGAAAGCTATTACGGAATTATGACCAAAAATTTTCCTAACCTATTTCAATTGGTAGGTCCTAATACAGTTCTAGGTCATAATTCGATTATTTTTATGATTGAATCTCAAGTAAATTACATTTTACAGCTTATTCAGTTAGTAGAAGAGTCTGGTCAAAAAGCAATTGAGATCAAACCAGATGTTCAAGATGCTTTTAACGAACGTGTTCAAAAGCAGCTTCAAGGAACTGTATGGCAAGCTGGTGGGTGTAGTAGCTGGTATCAATCTGCCGATGGTAGAAACTTTTCACTATGGCCAACTTACACATGGAAGTATTGGTTAGAAACTCGTAAAGTTAAGCCCAATGACTACTTACTTTTAAATAAAAGCTCACAGAGCTATGCAGCTTAAAATGTTCAAGACATAATAGGTAGGTTAATAACAATCTACCTATTATATGCAATCTTTTTATCTCATTATTCAAATCTTTTTAGCACTTGCTTCCGGTTATTTCCTAGCACCCAAACTATCTCTAAATATCCGACACTTTATATTTAAAATACTGCCCTATTTTTCTTATATTCTCTTAGCGAGTGTCGCTTTGGAATTAACCTTGGCACTTGATCAAATCGAGAATCCTTCTGCCATACTTCCACCCGCTATTATCATTGCTCTTACAACATCTTTTGGTTCGTTCTTTACGTGTTTATTGGCTTATACAATTTTTGATAAACAAAGCGTCAAAGGAAAAATCTCCCTACAACTTTTTGTAAATGCTTTAAAGAATATTGCGAAGGCTTTTTTTGCATTAAGTATCGGTGTTTTATTCGGCGCTATCATTACTCAATTCACCTCACATATCGCATTTAATAGCTGGTATTTATTATTACTTTTTATTTTCTTAATTGGTATTGAACTTGCCTTTACCCACTTTAACCGCACTTGGTTAAGCTGGAAGATTTTAATTGTACCGTTAGCTGCTTTTATAGGGTCATGTATAGCGGGCTTTTTGAATTACTATTTACTTCACAAACATTTTACACTTAATGAAACTTTAGCTTTAGCACAAGGTTATGGTTGGTATTCAATGTCAGGGATTTTATTTACACAATTACACTCGGCAGAACTAGGTGGAATTGCCTTATTAACTGACTTATTTAGGGAAATCGTTGCTATTTTTCTAATGTATACGATGGGATGGCGTTTTCCACGCCCTGCTATCTCAAGCGCTGGAGCAACCTCAATGGACGTTACCTTAGCCATGGTAAAACAGTCATGTGGTACTCATTATGTACCACATGCCATGATGAGTGGCTTATTATTAAGCCTACTCGCGCCGCTATTAATTAGCTTATTTCTAAATTTTTAGGCAATTGAAGCCAGAACAGATTTCAACATTTCTGTTGGGTTTTCTGCTTTAGTAATCGGTCGACCAATAACCAGATGTGTGGAACCATCAAGCATAGCTTGCTTCGGAGTTACAATACGTTTTTGGTCGTCTGCATTAGAACCCTCTGGACGAATACCAGGTGTTACTAAAGAGAAGTCTTGCCCAATTAATTCACGAAGAATCTTAGCTTCCTGAGCTGAACAAACTACACCATCCAAACCACTTTCCTGAGTTAATTTAGCTAAGCGCTTTACATGTTCAACAGGTTCAACATCTAGACCAATATCTCTTAGATCTTCACGTCCCATTGATGTGAGTACTGTCACAGCAATAAGTTGGGTTTGATAGTTACCTGCTTTTAAACGCTCCACACAGGTTTCCATCATTTTACGTCCACCTGAAGCATGAACATTTACCATCCATACTCCTAAATCAGCTGCTGCACATACTGCTTGGGCTGTAGTATTAGGAATATCATGAAATTTAAGATCAAGAAAAACTTCAAAATTTTGTTCTTGCAGTTTTTTTACAACAGATGGGCCTTCATGAGTAAAAAGCTCTTTACCCACTTTTACACGACATAAAGCAGGATCAAGCTGTTCAACAATTTTTAAAGCGTCATATTGGCTTTTTGCATCTAACGCAACAATGATACTCAAGAGACTTTCTTCCATCATATAAAATCAGCGTTATTATAATAGACAACTCATGAAGGAATAAAGGAATGTAGAGAGCTGCTTTCTAAAATTAAAGCGATAAGAACAAAAGCGTTTATATTTAAAAGAATAAAACTAGAGAGATACTACTCTTTACTCATTAATAAAGAGTAGTATGAGGATTATAGCGGAGTAGAGTTTTTATCTTGCGGATAAATATCTACAACGGTTTTTTCATGTCTTACATTCGCAGCTGCTTCAGCTGCCGCTAATTGAGCACTTTGGATTTGTTCTTTTCTCAAATGGTCAATATCTTTACGCAGGCGTTTAATTTCCCAACTTTTTTGGAATACTCTGAAAACTTGCACACCTAATAAAAGACCAACCACAGTTCCTAGTACTAATGTGAGTAGCAATAATAAGCCTAAACGCATAGCTGGAACTTGGGTAAATAACAAATCAACAGAAAGTTCTGTTGGATTCTGCAAAACAAGTGCTAAAGAATAGCCAAATACAACAATAAGCAATGCAATTAAAATATAACGCATAGGCACCCCGACTTATAAATTTTATTTATTTCCCAGATTCGTTTACTGCATCACGAAGGGCTTTTCCGGGTTTAAAATGTGGAACAGCTTTAGCTGCAACTTCAACTGATTTTCCTGTTTTAGGATTACGACCAACTCTTGGATCACGGTGGTGTAAAGCAAAGCTACCAAAACCACGGATTTCAATTCGATTATCAGTTGATAGTGCTTCTATCATCTGATCAATCATAATTTTAACCGCCTCTTCCACCAAGGGTTCAGCTAAGTGTGGGTTTTTTAGCGCAATGCGTTCAATCAAATCAGACTTATTAAGAGCTTCAGTAGTCATCTACGACCTCGTTATTTATTGCTACTCTATGTCGTTCGATAATAACCTGTTTAAATACAAAACGGTAGCGCAGTATGTTGAATACTAGGCTACCGTTTACAGTAATTTGTATAAAAAGTACAATTCCGTTACATGAAACTGTACTTTGTTAACTTATTACTTCATTTGTGCTTTGATCAAGTCACCAATAGTCTTAGGACCATTGTCTTGACTTGTTGTTGCTGTACGCAAGCTAGCAACTGCTTCTTTCTCTTCAGCTTCGTCTTTCGCTTTGATAGACAAGTTGATAGAGCGAGATTTACGATCAACGTTGATGATCTTCGCTTCAACTTCTTGACCAACTTCTAAGAATTTAGTCGCATCTTCTACGCGGTCACGGTTGATTTCAGAAGCTTTAAGAGTGGCTTCAACTTCGTCAGCTAACTTAACAGTTGCGCCACGAGCATCAACTGCAGTTACAGTACCTTTAACTAAAGCACCACGTTCGTTAGCAGCTAAGAAGTCATTGAACGGATCGCTGTTCAATTGCTTGATACCAAGGCTGATACGGTTACCTTCAGCGTCTACAGACAAGATAACAGCTTCAACAGTGTCACCTTTCTTGTAACGACGAATAGCTTCTTCACCTTGCTCGTTCCAAGAAATATCAGACAAGTGTACTAAACCGTCGATACCACCGTTCAAGCCAATGAAGATACCAAAGTCAGTGATAGACTTGATAGTACCAGATACTTTTTCGCCTTTCTCATGAGCTTTAGCAAACTCTTCCCATGGGTTAGCACGAGTTTGTTTGATACCAAGGCTAATACGACGACGTTCTTCATCAACTTCAAGAACCATAACATCAACTTCATCACCAATCTGAACAACTTTAGATGGGTGGATGTTTTTGTTAGTGTGGTCCATTTCAGAAACGTGAACTAAACCTTCAACGCCTTCAGCGATTTCAGCGAAACAACCGTAGTCAGTTAAGTTAGTTACGCGAGCTTTAACGATAGAACCTTTAGGGTAACGGCTCATGATCGCTAACCATGGATCTTCGCCTAATTGTTTAAGGCCTAAAGATACGCGGTTACGTTCACGGTCAAATTTAAGTACTTTAACAGTAACTTCTTGACCAACTTCAACAACTTCTGAAGGGTGCTTGATACGCTTCCAAGCCATATCTGTGATATGTAGAAGACCATCAATACCGCCAAGATCAACGAATGCACCGTAATCAGTAAGGTTTTTGATTGTACCTGTAACTGTTTGACCTTCTTCAAGTTGAGCAAGTAATGCTTCACGGTCAGCAGAAGATTCAGCTTCCATAACAGCACGACGAGATACAACAACGTTATTACGTTTAGCATCAAGTTTGATTACTTTGAACTCTAACTCTTTACCTTCAAGGTGAGTAGTGTCACGGATAGGACGAGTGTCAACTAATGAACCTGGCAAGAATGCACGAACAGGACCGATGTCAACAGTGAAACCGCCTTTAACTTTACCAGAGATAACACCAGTAACGATTTCGCCATCTTCAAAGATTTTTTCAAGTTTAGTCCAAGTTTCAGCACGCTTAGCTTTTTCACGTGATAAAACTGTTTGACCCATACCGTTGTCAAGAGCTTCAACAACTACGTCAACAGTATCACCAACCTGAACTTCAAGTTCACGTTGTTCATTTAAAAATTCAGCACGGTCAACAATGCCTTCAGACTTTAGGCCAGTGTCAACAGTTACCCAGTCGCTATCGATGTTTACAACAACACCTTGGATGACTGCACCCTTTTCAACGTTGAGGTTTAATTCACTTTCTTCAAAGAGGGCTGCAAAAGATTCGGTCATGATATACCTGATAAATTCAGCGGTCTTGGATCAGACAAGGCCGGTTTAGTTAAGTATCAACATAGTCTTTATAGACTGATCAAGCTATGCTTCAACTGATAATTCTATTTACTAAATAGTACGGCTATCGACATAATCAACCATTAACTTAAATACCTGATCGATCGTTAATTCCGAACTATCAATGATATAAGCATCTTTGGCTGGCTTGAGCGGAGCAACTTCTCGCTCCATATCTCTTTTGTCTCGTGCCTGTATATTAGCTAAAATGTCGTTTATTTTAGCATCTAGCCCCATACCCTGCAACTGTTTTACTCTTCGCTCAGCGCGCGACTCAGCCGAAGCTGTCAGATAAATTTTGGCATTAGCTTCCGGAAAAATAGATGTTGCCATATCACGGCCATCTGCAACTAAACCAGGACTTTGCGCAAAAGCTCTTTGTCTTTCAAATAGTGCCTGTCTAAGCTCTGGAACCACTGCAACTTTTGATGCGTACTCACCAACTCGTTCTGTACGGATTGTTTGAGATACATCTTCGCCATCCAAGAAGACCAAAATCCCTGAGGTAGACGTTTCGAATTTAATGTCCAGTTGACGTGCATATTGGATGCATTCATCAAGCTGACTGTCTAATTTCTCTAATAAATCGTGTTTATGTAATGACAACCCTAATAAACGATATAAGGCACCCGAATCGAGTAAATGATATTGATAATGTGCTGCAAGTTTTGCAGCCAATGTTCCTTTACCCGAACCACTCGGACCATCAATAGTAATAATTTGAACTGTCATTGAACTCTCACTAAGAAGCAAATGCTTTAGCTAATCTCGAAAAGCCTAGTGTAATGGCTAGTTTTAGCTGTGCAAGGATTAATTTACTGACCACTGGCGCTTTTGCCGTTAACTCAATGCGGTATGTAACTAATGTAATGTATGGGGTAATCTCAGAAAACTCGATTCTGCCTAAATGGTGTTTAATCAAAGGATTGTCTATTAATTTATACTCAATACTTTTATTTTCTTCCAACAATGTAATTTCTTCTTTAAGTGGCTTAATTGGACCAAATCCCATACGTCGAATTGAGCCTAAACCATCAGGTCTTTTAGAATCTGCGGAGTCTTTAACACGTACAACTTGTAAAGGGGCAAAAGCAGTATTGTAAGTTGAATGCTTAGAGAGCAAGTTAAATACATCAGTAAGAGGAGCATTAAATTCTTTTTTTACGGTAATTACATTACGCATTGGATCGTCCTTATTACATGGAATCATGGTATTAAAACCGCGTTAGTTTGCCATAAGAGTAAGTTGATTTTTAATCATTTAAGGACGTTTTTTGTTGTTTCTCTTGTTTCTTCTGCTCACGTCTTTGTTTAAAAAAATGGCTAAGTTGTTGAGCACATTTTTCTTGTAGACAGCCATTCTGAAATGTAAACCTATGATTATAATAGCCTTGCTGTAATAACTGACGTGCACTCACCAAAGAACCTGCTTTAGGTTCTGGTGTACCAAAAACCACATGTTTAATTCTTGCATGTACGAGTGCACCTACACACATAGTACATGGCTCAAGAGTGACATATAAAGTTGTGTCTTCAGGTAATCGATAGTTTTCTAGAGAGGAACACGCTGCACGGATAGCTTGAATTTCTGCATGTGCAGTTGGATCTAATAAAGTAATTGGAGCATTATAACCAGATCCAATTACTCGATTTTGGCTCACCAGAACCGCTCCAACAGGGATCTCCCCCTGCTGAGCAGCTAATTCAGCTTGCTCGTAAGCAAGCTGCATCCAGTATTCATCACTATATTCAGTCATTTATTTTAGGTGATCACACCGTGTTGTCTAAGTAAGGCATTCCAGCTATCAATTGAGGTTACTGGTGGACAATCAGCCAATATACCTCTCAAGCTTAGATCGTCACATGGTTTCCACTCAGGTGATAAATCCTTATCAACCAAGCGTGCGCGAACACCTTCCACAAAGTCAGGATGACGTATTTTCCACTCAGAAATCTGGGCCTCTAGATCAAAGACCTCATCCCATGAGTGAATTTGTTTACCCCATTGCCACAGTAACCAAGTAATTGCCGCGGTACTAGGAGATCCTTTTTGCAAATTCTCACTCGCTTGGCGTAACCAATCACTGCTCGCATCACGCAAGCTAACAATAGCTTGATAGTCTTGTTCAAAATTAAAACCACGGCAAACACTATGAATTACATCAAGTGAGTTCTGCAATGGGCCTGCTGCAACAGGACGGTGCAAGCTATTTAAAGTATCATCAATTGCTCGAAAATCCCCTGCAGGATAATGAGCCCAATTAATATTTAAGACTTTTTGCAGAACATTATCACGCTGCGCTTCACAAATATGTGTTGCCCAACCGATGCTATATGCTCCAGCAGCAGTCATGATTGAACCAGTTAAACCCGTAAACAAACCAATTGGACCACGATCTGCCAAGAAACGGCTCGCACCAACGTCAGGATATAAACCAATATTAATTTCAGGCATTGCTAAACGTGAATACGGCGTCACTAGACGGAATGGCGCAGCCATAAACAAGCCTAAACCACCGCCCATCACATAACCTTCGCCCCAAACCACAACCGGTTTAGCATAGTTATGTAAAAGTAGATCTAAAGCATATTCCTGCTGAAAGAACTTATTTGCAGAATCCACTTCTTGATTTATAACAAGTTGGCGTAATTTTCTAACATCACCACCTGCACAAAAAGCTTTTGGTGTAGTTGAGTCTAACCAAATTGCTTTAACTTGTTCATCGTCACGGAAATCTTCAAATACACGCAATAATGCCGTTACGATTGATTCGTCTAAAGCATGTAACGATTTAGGACGATTCAAACGTACTATACGCCAGCCGTTTTTTGCTTCTTCAACCACCAAGTCCGGGTGATAGTTATTTACATTGGGAGAGTTCATCATGCGTCCAATTGCCAGTCTATGGGCTCAATGCCATGTTGTTTCAAATATTGATTTGTTTTTGAAAACACTTTGCATCCAAAAAAACCCCCTCTATTTGCAGCAAGAGGTGATGGATGTGCGGCTGTTAAAACCAAGTGTTTATCTCTATTTATACGTTGTCCTTTGCGCTGTGCATAAGCACCCCACAAAATAAATACTATATGTTGTCTCTGTTCATTTAGAACATCAATAACTTCATCAGTAAAGGCTTCCCAACCCTGCTTTTGATGTGAAGTCGGCTGTCCAGCCTCAACCGTAAGCACACTATTGAGTAAAAGCACGCCTTGTTTAGCCCATTTTGTTAAGTCACCATGGCGAGGAGCCGGAATACCCAAATCTGTATGTAATTCATGAAAAATATTGCGCAAAGATGGTGGTAATGCAATACCTTTTTGAACAGAGAAACTTAATCCATTCGCTTGGTTTGGCCCGTGATATGGATCTTGCCCTAAAATCACAACTTTCACATCAGCTAATGGTGTGGTATTTAAAGCATTAAAGATCTGTTTACTAGGCGGATATATTATTTTCTGAGCTTGTTTCTGTTGAAATAAGAAATCGCGCAAACTATCCATCTGAGGACTTAATAGAAAAGGTGCTAAAGATCTTTTCCAACTTTCTTCTAATTGAACTTTACTGAGTTTATCTTGCTGTTGCTCAGTTAATTGCATTAATGTCATCCTAGATCAATTTTCAATTCTACAAATAAAATAAGTAATTCGATTTATACTTCGACTTGCAAATCAACTTGAGGATTATTAAATTTAACCCCTTTTTTCAAGTCTTCATACATTTGCGGATTTGCCCACTCTATCTGAATTTGTTCTGAAAAAACAATTCCATCAAGACTTAAAATACCCATTTGTTCGTTTTGAATATCTTCAATAAAGCTCTGAGCATATCCAGTATCAGTCTCATGAACAATAACAGAATATACTTCAACATCACCTTCCCCATTTTGAGTGACTGTTGATTGTAAAACTTGCTGAGCTAGATAAAAGAAAATACGTGAAAACTGTTCGGCCGACGGTGAAACAGGTAAAGAAATCCAACGAGCACTAAAAGTCTGACATGCATCAATATATTGAGAATCATCTTTTTCCCAAAAACAGATTGCGTGATCAAAGCTGTCGAACAGGTCTTTTATTACTCCCTTTAGGAGTCCAAAATCATAAACCATTTGCCCATGATCTAATTTCGAAGCTTTAAGCAATAACTCAACTTTATAGCTATGTCCATGAATTGATCGCTTACAACGATCCGATGTACAGTTACGTACAACATGTGCATTTTCAAACTTAAATAACTTACGAATTAACATGTGCCAAATCGATCATTCCTTCTAAGAACATTATTATAAAGCAAAAGACGAAAATTTCGCACCACTTTTCAATTAGAAACAATTAGCAAAAAGTATGATAAGACTTATGAAGAAACATTGGAGATACACATATAGAAAGTTTATATTTACTTTAACGCTTAACCTGAGAAAAATTTATAATTACAAACTTCAAAAAACATCCAAAGCAAATAAATCATAAATTTTCAATTAGTTAAATGGTGCCATATTTCTAGAATATACATAAACCTGCTTATCACTCCGCATCAAGGCACTTGTAAACTGTCTTTTTCTATTATTCAACACAACCTCAATTTGTGCTTGAAAAAAGTTCGACTTCACATCTAAAAGGCTACTAACTTCAGTTTTCTTTTGTGGATCAACTGTTGAAAAAGCATTCAATTGCCATAATTCATCAATATTTTGAAAGAACTTTAAATTCTGTTGGCGTAATTGAAGTTCTTTTTCTATAGTCCCTAAATCTAATTTTTGATCAATACTCGCTAATACTAATGGTGCTGCGGTATTAATATTCACTTTTGTATTTTCAGGTAATGCAGAAATGTATGGTGCAATTAGATCATATTTCTTACCTTCAAAACCTCTTACCAATTTCAACTCTTCTATACGATGAAATTTAGCATTTGAAACTAAATAACCAGGATCAAGACCTTCATAATAATTACTTTCTGCCCCCATAGGTCCAGATGGTTCATCATCTGGGTCTTGCCAATCAATAACTGCTTGACTTAACTCTGCTGGCAATCCTACACGCACAAGCAATCGCTCAAACCAATTTTTAGCAGCTTCGTTTACCTTGCCTTC
This sequence comes from Acinetobacter sp. GRABPA_MV_2, assembly GCF_056725885.1. Taxonomy (NCBI): domain Bacteria; kingdom Pseudomonadati; phylum Pseudomonadota; class Gammaproteobacteria; order Moraxellales; family Moraxellaceae; genus Acinetobacter; species Acinetobacter sp. GRABPA_MV_2. The sequence goes on along the minus strand of NZ_JBWZNA010000006.1, from coordinate 113,354 downwards.
ATTGGTCGTTAAATTGTTTAGATTAAATTTTCCAGACTCATCTAGTAAGCGCCCCGATACGGCTCCATCTTCTATTGGGAAAGGTGGCATTGGCTGAGCCCAGCTTTCCTTTAAATGATCGATACCACCAGCATTATTTGCATCTTGAATTAATAATTCAGAAAAAAAAGCTTCTGCACTTTTTGCATAAAGTAATGACTGATTTTGACGCATCAAATAACCCGTATTTTCCATAGTATTCGTTTGATGCTTTGCAATAGAGGCAGCTAAAATTGTAGCCAAAGCAACCATTATCAAAATTGTGAGTAACGCTACACCTTGCTGATTTTTTTTATAGAGTAACAATTATTGCACTCCTTGTTTGGAGAGCGATAAGTCACCTTGGTTTAAGCTATAAATCCACTCATAACTTACACCTGCAACCGTAAGTTGCATTTTTATTCCTTTTGGCAACTTCCTAAACTCATCAGGTTTTGTGGGATCAATATTAACTTCTGGCCACTTTGTCACTTCTTGAGGTGTCAAAACCATAATTTGAAATTGTTCAACTTGGCTCAACAGCGTACTGGATAAAGGTTGCTCTCTATTTGAAGTATTTAAGTTACTATATTTAAGACGATAAAGCTTTTTTTGATCAGGATCATATCGATATTCGATACGCTCAAAAGGTGATAATCCTTGCTTTAATGGATCAGTAACACCCGCCTTACTAAAGCGAAGAACTTGATTATCAACTTCTAAAGCTGGACGTAATTGCCCGCCTTGATTGGCTGATAAAGGTATAATTTGCAATGTATCACGCAAAACTTGTTGATAAGCATCTTGTAATTCAAATAGCTGCACTTCATGTTGAGTATTACGATCACGAACTTTTAATAAATAGTCAAAAACCTTCCACCCCAACAAAGATAAAATAGCAAAAATTGCAATTGAAACTAAAAGCTCAACTAAAGTAAATCCTGAGGCACGAGTTAATCGAGCACTGCTCGATCGTGCCGCAAGATGAGAAACTGTGTTTCGAGTGTGAGAGTCTTTAAAGCAACGCTTTGTCTGAGCGCAAGACGAAGAGCTTTGCTCGGAGTAACCCCTCATCATCTGCTCCGATCGTACCGCAAGACGTGAAGCTGAGCTTGAAGAGCGAAAACTTTTATTCTTTATCATTATTTTGCTTTCATTGGATAATTAAAAAATACCAAGTGAGTAATACCATTTTGGACTTTGCCCTTATCTGAATCATATAAGCTAATTTGTAAATCTACTTTCTGAACATTCGGGCTAATTGTAGATTGTGCAGATTTGTCAATCTGCCAAGTTTCACCTTGAGAAGTAATTTGCTTGCTTTGAGTACCTTCGAGCCATTCCTGATTTATCTCCATTAAAGCAACTTCATTCATTGCCACAAACTGAGCTTTTGTTCTAAGAATTGCATTTGAGGTAGATTGAGTATATTGCATGGCTACTTTAGTTAACGCGACAGCCGCCACTGCAAAAATTGCTAAAGCAACCATTACTTCTAATAGAGTAAAGCCTTTAGATTTCATTTATTTTACCCAAATGATCAATTTGTATTTCTGAACCAATTGGTTTTTGTTCAAAGTAAAACTGTATTTTCACAGTTTTAGCTTCACCGTTACCGAACCAGATTAACTGTGGAGCCTGCCCTCCAATTAAATCGGTATTCGTAGCTTTTGAATAGTTTTGCTCATCTAAAGGTTGTATTGTAAAAGATACATGTTTAGGTAACTGGCGTGTATTAAACTCAGAATATTTCTGCCAGCGATTTTTTAAATCTTGGACCTGTAATTTACTCTGGTCATGATACTCATACAATTCATAAGAAAATGGTGAAACATCTGTTTCACTCAGAGTAGATAAAGCTAAAACACGAGACTGATCAAGCGACTCTTTACCAATTTTATGAATATCAAGCAAAAATAACTCTCTTGCTTGCATCGCTTTCTTTTGGTCAACCCCACCTATGTTGAGTACAACTAGAGAGGTCATAATCGTCATAATAACAATCACCACCATCACTTCTATGAGAGTAAAACCTTTTTGGAATACAAGTGGTGATTGAGATTTCATATCGACCTAAGCATACTGCTCAACGGCTTGTTTAGGTAGGGCCAAAGCCTGATCAATATAAGCCACCCTTAAAGTGTCTCTTGAACCTAAATATCGTTGATAAAAACTTGAGTTGAGAATAGCAGCCGCGCCATGAGTTAATGACCAAATAGAAGCAAGATAATCTCGTGTAGGCATATTGCTTTGAATAGATTCCAAATAATGGTCTGTCATGCGAATGATAATTCGCAATCTCTGTTTACGTACCTGATAAAGTTCGTGAAAAAGATGATGTACGCCTTGAGCAGTGATTGAGAGTTTTTCCTCGATTTGATGGAATAAAACTGTTCGCTCAGGATGATGCAAATGATGCAACATGAAAAAGGCTAAATGTTCCGGAAAGGCCTTTTCAGTATCTTGAACCATTTCAAGTAACATACGCTCATTACGAATGATCAACAGCATGTACAACTCATCTTTACTTTGAAAGTGTTTGTACAAAGTTCCTTTTGCTAGATCAAGCTCAGCAGCCAAGACATCAAGTGTCATTCCGGCTTCGCCATTTTCTAGCAATAATTGTTCCGCAACCTGAAATATTAATACTTCTCTTGCTCGGAACTGAGCCTGACGATCCATCTTCACGCAATTACTCTCTTATATAGTTTCTATGACCTAAATCGCTTTTAGCAAGTGCTCAAAATTTTGTGAGGTGATCATTGCAATTTCCTCAACCGATTTATCATATACATCACCGAGCGCTTTGGCTACATAAGGCACATATTTTGGCTCATTTGTTTTACCACGATATGGGACAGGAGCTAAATACGGGCTATCTGTTTCAATTAAAAGGCGATCTAGTGGAACCTGTTTAGCTACATCGCGCAAATCCTGTGCATTCTTAAATGACACAATACCGGAAAAAGAAATGTAATAACCACAATCAAGCACAGCTTTAGCAGTTTCCCAATCTTCGGTAAAACAATGCAGGATCCCATGGGTTGATTGTTCAGCACGGATAATATCTACCGTATCATGCTTTGCTGATCGGGTATGAACAACAACTGGTTTTTTTACAATTTTTGAAGCTTGGATATGTCTTGCAAAACACACCTTTTGCTCTTCAATAAAATCTGTACTGTGATAATAGTCCAATCCAGTTTCACCTAAAGCCCATACTTTTTCTGATTGAGCCAATTCAACCAAATATTCAGTTGTTGCACGTGCCATTGTGTCCACATCCTCACAAGGGTGTACACCTACCGTATAACCAACATCTGCATGTTTATTTGCAATTTCAGCTAGTGCAATATGGTCATCGAGATCAACGGAAATTGCCATAAACTTAGACACTCCTTCTGCTCGCGCCGCTGCAAGCGCAAGGTCCAGATCACCGTTATAAGGTGTCAAATCTAACATCGTTAAATGGCAATGCGTATCAACAAACACTTTTATTTCCTATCTAATTACATGGTATAACTTGGACGATCTAGAGACATACTACCAGCCAAAACTCGTTCTGCCTCAGTTTTATAGTAAATTCCCTTATCTCCGCTTAATTGAATAGCAAAACCCTGAGGTTTAAATCCACTTTGCTTATGTGATATCCAAATCACTTTACCAGTTAAAGGAATTTTCTGAGACTGCTCAGGTAAAGTAGCCAAAATGAAAATTTCTTGTCCCATTTTCACCTTTTGTTTTGACGGCACAAAAAGGCCTCCACCTTGCACATATCCCATATAACTTGCTTGCAAAGTAGCTCTATCAGGAATATTTACCTGAATAATCCCCCCCATTTGCGTTTGCATAATTTTCCCCTTAAATATTCATTAATGTTACAAATAATTGATCTATAATAAGTTGAGTTTGAACATTTTGTTCAACAAGTTTTTTTGCCTGTTGCAATTCATTATAAATATTAAATAAGCTTTCTAAATCATAATATGGACTTAACTGCTCAAAATTTATATCAGTATTTTTTTGTGGTTGATTAAGCTTGATACAAATTAAATCACCCAACAAGTATTCAAAGAGCATGATAAAATCATTAAAACTTAACTCTTTTTGCCACTTTCCCGAGAAAAATAGAGGCATATTTTTTTGAGCAACAATTTTAAGCCAATCATTTAAGAAAATCTGTCTTTTCACAAACCAGTCACTTTTAGCAATTTCCATTGCTTGTAAAGGCATATCATTAGATAAGGCAAGCAATAAATCAGGCTGTACTTCGGCAAGTTCAGATAAATGCTCATTCAAGTATGATGTAGCTTGCTCATATGAGATACGATCTAAAGCAAAATGTTGCAATCGGCTACGAATAGTAGCTGGTAATTTAAGATAGTGATCTGCCAATAAAATTAAAACAACACGTTCACCAGGTTCTTCTAATGTCTTTAGCAAAGCATTTGATGACGCCAAGTTAAGCGCTTCAGCAGGTTCAATCAGAATAACACGCCAACCTTCTCCAGTTTGTTGCACAAAAGGCAGTAGGTCACGAATCTTTTCAATTTTGATTTTTGCATTCTGCTTTTTATTTTCTTCATCCGTTGTGATATGGACATAATTGGGATGAGTATCTGATTTTAACCATTGGCAACTGCTGCACTCACCACAAGGGCCCTGCGGCTGCTTATTTAAACAAAGGACCCAAGCCAAAAAATGTTTCGCGAAAGCATGCTTTCCACACCCTTGCTTGCCGTAAAATAGTAAGCCGTGTCCAATATTGGGAAACCTTGTTGTTAAAGTCTCCCATGTTGTTTGCTGCCAAGGATACACCTTTGGAGTTACATTCGGATTCATTAAAAATTAACGCTTATTCAAAAGATTCAACAGGCATATTATTTAAGCGATCAAGATCAGCTTGAGTATCCACACCTGGTGGCAAATTGGCTTCGGCTACAGCAATTGCAATTCGATGACCATTTTCCAAAACACGCAATTGTTCAAGGCTCTCTAGCTTTTCAAGCTTCCCCATATCCCATGTTACATATTCTTGTAATAAGTTCACTCGATAAGCATATAAACCTAAATGGCGAAATGCTTGTGAATGTAAAGTCTGTTCATCATGCTTAGCCCCATCTCGATCATAAGGAATGGTAGCCCGACTAAAATATAAAGCTTCATTTTGTTTAGACATGACTACTTTTACAATACTGTCACGCTGGAACTCATCTAAAGTATGAATCGGCTCACACAATGTAGACATTGAACAATTGGGTTTATCAACCAAAAGTTTTGCAACTTGCTGAACAAGTTGAGCTGGTAATAAAGGTTCATCACCTTGAACATTTACAATAATATCATCTGCATCCCAGCCCTTAATGCGAGCCACCTCACTTAAACGGTCTGTACCTGAAGGATGATCAGCACTGGTAAGAACTACATCAATTCCATCTGCGCGGCAGATCTCAGCAATACGTTCATCATCTGTTGCCACGCACAAATCATCAAAACCTTCGACTTTTTTTGCCTGATCTACTACACGTAAAATCATAGGGCGATTATGAATAAGCAACAATGGTTTACCTGGCAAACGCGAACTTGAGAAGCGAGCTGGAATGACGATGTGTTTCATGTTTTCTTCCTAAGATAATTGAATATCAAGTTCTTGCAATTGCATTTTTAAAACCTGATAACACTGTGTAGACAGGACAGCTTTAACAGGAACTACCCAAATAGGTTGTTTAAATTCTGGATGTTTTTCAAGTAATGATAATAATTTAACCGCATCTTTTTCAGTTGTAATGAGTGGCAGCTCATCATCAAAAATTAAATCATCAATTGTGTAATCATGATGATCGCGAAATGCATGCTCATGAAATTGCTTCAACCCTAGATCTTTAAGTGTTTGATAAAACCGTTGAGGAAAACCAATACCAACTACAGCATGATAATTATTCTCAAGATTAAAGCTTAGTTTAGAATTAGATAAAGAGTTAAGTAAATATGGCTGTCCTGTCTCGAGATGCATGTTTAATTCTGTAGCAGGTTTATGAGTATGCTCGATCACTGTTCCAGTTTCTAAACGCGCAACAGGTTCCCGCAGATAGCCTTCAGGTAATAGTTTTTTATTTCCTAAACCACGATTTTGATCCAGTACAATCCATTCGATCTGTCGATCTAATGCCCAATGCTGCAACCCATCATCACTAATAATCAAATCTATTTCTGATGACTCAAGCAATAACTCTATTGCAGCCTGTCTATTAGGACCTACCGCCATTGGTACACTTGTAGCCTGAACAATTAATGCTGGCTCATCCCCAGCCTGAGCCACTTGGGCACCCGCGGTAACCAGCATTGGAAAAGGACCACTACCGCCATATCCCCGACTAATTACACCTACTTTTACATTATGCTGACGTAGATAATTCACCAATTGTATTAGCAATGGCGTTTTTCCACTTCCACCTACCGTGATATTACCTATAACCATCACAGGCACGGGTGCTTTATAAACTTGCTTAAAACCTGAATTATAAAGATTACGATTTAGTAAAAACCCAGCCCGGTATAAACAAGACAATGGACGTAAAGCAATCAACCAACTCGACTGCTTACTCCATGCATTTTGGATCAGCTGGGCTAATGACATGCCTAGTTATCCTCGAAATTACGCTGATGTAATTGATAATAAGCACCATGTTTTGCGAGGAGTTCTTGATGAGTCCCCTGTTCAACAATTTGTCCTTGATCCATCACGACAATACGGTCAGCATTCTCAATTGTTGATAAACGGTGAGCAATGACAATCGTAGTACGGTCTTGCATCGCTTCATCAAATGCTTGCTGAATAAAATGTTCAGATTCATTATCAAGAGCACTTGTAGCTTCATCTAAAATTAATATTGGAGCATTCTTTAAAATTGCTCGAGCAATAGCAATTCGCTGACGCTGACCGCCGGATAAGTTTAGGCCCTGTGCCCCTAAAACAGTATCATAACCATTTGGTAAATTCATAATGAAGTCATGTGCATATGCAGCTTTTGCAGCAGCATGAATTTCCTCATCTGAAGCACCTTGCAACTGACCATATGCAATGTTTTCACGAACAGTACGGTTAAATAATACAACTTGCTGATTTACCATTGCGATTTGTGTACGCAGACAAGAAAGATCAATGTCATTAATTGGCAAGCCATCTAAATAAATTTGCCCACTTGATACTTCTTGGAAACGTACCAACATATTAACTAATGAGCTTTTACCAGCGCCTGAACGCCCAACTAATGCTACAGTTTGACCAGGAAGAATATCTAAAGAGAAATCTTTAATAGCCTGTACGCCATCAGCATAATTTAATGCCACATGATCAAAACGAATCGCACCATGTAGTTTAGGTTTCAACTGACCGTTATTTTGCTCTTCAGGCAAATCTAATAGTTCAAAAACAGAATGAGCTGCCGCTAAACCACGTTGTAACTTTTCATTAACATCAGTCAAGTTTTTTACTGGTTTTGCTAATAAACCAGCAGCTGTAATGTAAGCCACAAACTCACCAGCACTTGTATTACCTAAAATCTGTGGTCTCAGAGCTAACCATACAATAAGGGCCATCGCACAAGCCATTACTACCTGAACCACAGGGCTATTCAGGTTTTGTACAATCACCATTTTTAAACCACGTTTTAAGTTTTCTTCCGATGACTTATAGAATCGTTCTTGTTCAGACTCTTCACCAGCAAAAGTTTTTACTACAGCATTACCATTGATACTCTCTTGAACAACGTGGTTCACATCGCCCATCGTATCTTGAACTTGTAAAGAAAGCTTTCGCATGCGTTTTGAAGCTTTACGTACCAATACACCAATTACAGGTAAAAATACAAAAATACATAGAGTAAGACGCCAATTGGTATAAAACAAATAACCTAATAGTCCTAGAGTAATCATCCCATCTCTAACGATGGTTCTTAATGACTCAGAAGAAGCTGCAGTTAACTGCTCAACGTTATACATAATTTTTGCAGTAATATGGCCAGATGAATTATCTAGGTAATATTGTGCCGGTAGTCTTAAAAGTTTGGCATAAACTTCTTGGCGAATACTAAAAACCAAACTACGTGAAATCACCGCAGTATAGTAACCGCCCATAAAAAGGCCTAAACCACGGAAAAAAACCAATAAAATGATTAATAATGGGAACCAATCCAAATCAGCTCTACTGCTATTTTGGATTGCATCAATAATAAATTTAATCAATTTAGCAACGGAGACTTCTGTTGCTGAGTTAATACCGAACCCGATAAGAACTAATAAAGCCACGCCCCAATAAGGTTTTAAATAGGCTATGAGACGCAAATAAACCTTAAAATCTTGATTCACTCAGAAAAACCTCTAGAAGGAACTTTGGTACTAATATTGATGTTAACAAAACCGAGTTGTCCTGCTACATCCATAACGCGAATTACATCCTGATGAGATGCTTTGGCATCCGCAGCAATGATGAACATAAAATCACGGCGCTCTTGAGCAACTTGCTTAATCGCAGTACTCAGATCAGCAACCTCTTTAGACGAAAGTGCCTGACCATTTACAGCATAATGACCACTAGAGTCTACCACGACTTCAATTTTATGATCGTACTGTTTTGGTGGAACACCTTGTGCATCTGGTAATGTTAAATTGATGCGACTTGGCTGATTAAAAGTGGTCGATAGTAATAAAAAAACCAAAATGAACAACAAACAGTCGATCATCGGCGTTAAATTGATATGAATATCTTCAACCTGAGAACGTTTAAATTTCATCTGGCTATTCACCCATTATCCAACACGACGACGCTCTGCTATAGACGAGGAATGTTTATAGAACAATGAGGCATGAAATAAAGTCGATTGCTGCTCTAGTTCAGCAATATAATCTTGTACTAATCTTTGGAAATAGCGATAAGCAATTAAGGCTGGAATAGCAATTAGCATTCCCACAGCTGTAGTAATAAGCGCTTTAGAAATACCGGGAATCATTAAACTAGGACTGCCAGCCGATCCAAAATCAATTACAAGGAATGATTCAATAATCCCAACTACTGTACCAAGCAATCCTAATAAAGGCGCTACAGCACTCAAAGTACCCAAGAAATTAATATTTTTCTCTAAATAAGAAATTTCTTGAGAAGCTGCCACTTCCATTTGCGCACGTGCAAATTGCTCACCATGCTCACGATGATCGAAACCTGCTTTTAAAATATGAGCCAATGCGCTGTTTTGCACTTCTACATTTTGTTCCAAATTTTCCACAATATCTTCAGTTCTTAAGGAACTATTATCAATTAATGCTTTGGGTAGAACTTGTGAACGTCTTAACCGAACAAAACGCTCAATACTGATCGCAACAGTTAAAATTGAGCATAGAATTAAAGGCAGCATCAACCAGCCACCCGCTCTCACAAGTTCCCACATATCTTCTTCCCCAAGAATATAAAATTAGAAATATATGACCCAAATACAAATTAATCAGGTAAACAAATGTTTAAGATACCATCTAACTCATCTAAGGTATGGTAATGAATAACAAGCTTACCCTTACCTTTTTGATTATGATCGATTTTTACATTAGCGCCAAAACGCTCTGATAGTTTTTGCGTCAATTGCTCAATATCTGGTGCTACAGGTGTTTTTTCCTTCTCCTGTTTAGGCTCACTTCTATCACGCACCAATTGCTCTGTTTGACGAACAGACAGTCCTTTTTCAATTACGATTTTAGCAACGTCTAATTGATCTTTACCCTTTAATGTCAAGATAGCTCGAGCATGCCCCATATCAAGCTGGCCTTGCTGCATGAAATCTTTAATTTCATCCGCCAAACTCAACAAACGAAGTAAATTACTTACTGTTGTACGTGCTTTCCCTACTGTGTCAGCAATTTCTTGATGGCTCAAACCGAATTCATCATGAAAACGCTGCAAGGCTATAGCCTGATCAATCGGATTTAAATCTTGACGCTGAATATTCTCAATAAGCGCCAGTGCAATAGCAACCTGATCATTTAAATCACGAACAATTGCAGGAATTTCAGTTAAACCCGCAAGTTGTGCTGCACGCCAGCGTCGTTCACCAGCAATGATTTCGTATGGATGTGCGTCATCATCAACTGGACGAATTACAATAGGTTGCATCACTCCATGTTTTTCAATAGAAGATGCTAACTCTTGCAAATCATGCTCATGAATAAAGCGACGTGGTTGATATTCACCACGTTTCAATAAATTTACATCAATTTGCTTCAACTGACCGTGGTCAAGTGCCTGTGCTTCCAGTTGTAATTTTTCTTTTTGAATTGAACCAAGTAATGCATCCAAACCACGTCCTTTAGCCAATCCGCGTTTTTTGATGCTCATACTTTACTTCCTTTCTTCACTTTACTTTTCTTCAACATCTCAGCTGCAAGATTTAAATATGCAACTGCACCTTTGGAACTTTTCTCAAAATAAATAACAGGCAAACCATGTGCTGGAGCTTCAGCCAAACGAACATTACGTGGAACGACAGTATCATAAAGCTTTTTACCGAAATACTGTTCTAACTCAGCAGATACATCACGTGTTAAAGCATTTCGTGCATCGTACATTGTACGTAATACACCAATGATTTCTAAATCAGGATTTAATGCTTTTTGAATACGATCAATGGTCTGGGTTAAATCAGCCAAACCTTCTAATGCATAATATTCACACTGCATGGGAATAATTACGCTATCCACTGCTGCTAAAGCATTTACAGTAATCAAACTTAAGCTTGGAGCACAATCCACAATGATATAGTCAAATGAGTTTCTAATTTCATTCAAAGCATTCTTTAAAATGAATTCACGACCCTCTTGCTCTGCAATAGCAAGCTCAACGCCTGAAAGTTCACGATTAGAACCTAAAACCTTATATCCAACTTCTGCTTTTTGAATTGCTGTTTCAATTGGTACTTCGCCAAGTAGAACATCTGTAATTGAATACAAAAGATCATTCTTTTGAATACCAGACCCCATCGTAGCATTACCCTGTGAATCCATATCTACAAGTAATACACGTTTCTTTAATACAGCCAGAGACGCTGCAAGATTTACTGCAGTCGTTGTTTTACCAACACCACCCTTTTGGTTTGCAATCGCAATAATTTGAGCCATGGTAACCCTAATACTTTTTATTTAAATACGTTGAAGTAAAAGTAAATGACGTTGTTCATCAAGTCTTGGTACATGCAATTCAATCACTTTACATGAAAATTCCTGCTTAAGCTCTTCCATTTCTTCAACTGGAATCAGTCCTTTCATTGCAGCAATTATACTCTGCTCATGCAAATATGGACGCGCAGCATCAACAAAATCAGTTAATGATGCAAATGCACGGCTTGTAATCACATCAAATTGACCAAGCTCATCAATTGTATCTTGATTTTCAACGCGTGTTTGCACAGCTACTACGTTTTTAAGCTTAAGGTCAGCAATAAACTGTTTCAAAAAACGAATTTTCTTACCGTTTGAATCAAGCAATACACAAGAGCGTTCAGGCTGACATAAAGCAATGATCATGCCCGGCATACCACCACCTGTACCTACATCGAGCAAACGGCCTGCTGGCAAATCTTTCAAAATACTTAGGCTATCTAACAAATGCTTCACTAACATTTCTTTCGGATCACGAATTGCTGTTAGATTATAAGCTTTGTTCCAAAGTACCAAAGCATCTTGATACTTCAACAATAATGTCAAAGCTTCATCGCTAAGCGATAAGCCTAATTTTTGACTACCCTGTTGTAACTCTTGAAAAAATGGATGCATAAACAGATAACATCTAGGTAAAATTTAAAACAAAGTATACCCATTTATGCATCGTGGAACACTAGTTAACGATTAGGGATTACACACTTAATCGTAGAAGCCCTCACGAATTTGCAAATCTAGCTCCATTAAACGCTCTGGAGTCCCCACATCTACCCATGCACCTTTAAGCTTTTCACCAGATATTTTTTGATTGTGCATCGCTTGCTTTAACAGTGGGGCTAAAGGACGTTTACCAGCTTCCAATCCATCAAAAAGCTTAGGATGAATAACAGATACACCACTAAAAGTAAGATTCTCACCCTTCACGTCTTGATCGAATGCAAAAGCGCGTCCATCCAATAATGTAAAGTCGCCTTCAGGATGTTGTTTCGGATTATCAACCAACACAAGATGTGCCAAATCATCATTTAGCTTAATATGGCGTAGAGATTCAAAATCCATTGTGGTCCATACATCTCCGTTCACCAGAATAAACGGATCTGTTCCAAGCAGTGGTAAAGCATTAATAATTCCACCAGCTGTTTCCAGACCTTCTTCCTCTCGTGTCCAACGGATATCCACACCAAATTGAGAGCCATCGCCCAAACTACTGATGAGTTTATCGGCCAACCATGCAGAATTGATGACTATTTCAGTCACACCAATTTTCTTAAGTTTTTCAATATGCCACACAATAAGCGGTTTACCACCCACCTCAAGCAGAGGCTTTGGTGTATATAGCGTAAGTGGACGCATACGATTGCCCAAGCCAGCAGCAAGAATCATTGCTTTCATTATGCTGCCACCTCATAGCTACCATATTTCTCGATAAATTTAGGCATCACGATGTTATTCATAAATACCATAAACTCTTCAAGCTCAGCGTAACCACGGCTTTCTTCAAGTAAATACCACATGACACGTGGTAAATCCTTCAAATAACCCGACTTCCCATCACGTTCAAACAAGCGAACAAAAATACCTAGAATTTTAATATGGCGTTGAATCGCCATTAAATCTGCATCACGTTTAAATTGATCAAAGCTACGGTTTTGTTTAGTCGACGCTGGCAACAGGTCATAAAACACTTTAAACCATTGATAAACACGATCAGCGTTCCATTGAACATATGCATCACGAGTAATCGAAATTAGGTCATATGTATCAGCACCAATAACAGCATCTTGGAAGTCGATTACCCCTAACTCTTGCTCATCGGTAATTTTCATCAAATTTCGACTATGAAAATCTCGATGTACAATAACTTGAGGTTGGGCTAATGCAGCATGAGCCAAGAAATCAAATGCATTATCAATCGTTTTTTTCTGTTCAGCAGTCGGCTGGATAGAAAGCGACGGTAACATCCAGTCTGTGAGTAGCTGCATTTCCAACATTAATTTTTCGTAAGAATAAGCTGGGAACTGATTAGTCCCGTCAATAGACTGCAATTGAATAAGCTGTTTAAAACTTTGTTCGTAGTATTTATCAACAGTTTCATTAGTTAATAATGTCGACAAAAGCACATCACCAAAGTCCTCTAACAATAGAAAACCTTGAGCCAGATCCTTCGCAACGATCTGAGGCACACGTACGCCATGGCTCGCAAAAAACTCGTCAATGGTCACAAACGGAACACTGTCTTCTTTTTCTGGAGGGGCGTCCATGAGCATATACGTTTTATTTTGTAACTCGATACGCGCATAACGGCGGAAGCTTGCATCACCTGCCAAAAAAGCGATCTTAAATTGATCATTTTCAAGAACAGATGTAAGCCATGTATATATCAATTGTTCACGTTGTGTATTCATTTGCAATAAAATCTAAAACAAGCTGAGATTTTTGAAGGGTTAAGTGTAGCCACTTATAAACTTTTTCTCTATGATGCGACAATAATTAATTGTGAATTAGCATACTTGGTTAATGAGACAATGAAGCATCAGTTTAAATTTAATCCTTTAGCGACAGCTATTTTTACGCTCTTATGTGGCTCCATACAATCAAGTTATGCTGAGTCAACTGATGTTGTCTCCAATATAGACAATAATCAACTTAAAGCGAGCATCAAGGAAGCTTACCCAGGTCAAGAATTCTTTCAGCAATATTATGTTGATAAATCTGCACCTGAAGCTCAGCTTCGTGACAATAAATATTTAAGCTCGGCATTTTGCCAAGGCACATGGGTTACACCGATTAACCCTGAGACCAAAGCTTTAGATGCCGACAAAGCGACTTCTGTCGTTACGGCTAACTACGGACATTACAATCCAGCGGGTGATTCTGTTTTAGAAGGTGATGTCGTTATTGATCAGGAAGGACGCACAGTTCGTGCTGACAAAGTAACGATTGATAAGACCCAAACCTTTGCGCATGCACAAGGTCGAGTACAGTTAGCTCAAGGCGGGTTACTTTCACAGAGTGATGAAATTAATTACAACCTAAAAACCCAAACCGGGAATTTAGACAATAGTTTTTATATTTCTGAACAGCAACATGCTCATGGTCACGCAGGAAAAATCGAAAGAACCTCACCAAACGTTATGGTTCTTAATGATGCAACCTATACGACTTGCCCACCAGGCCAAAAACCCGGTTGGAAAATCCAAGCCAATAAAATTGAGTTAAATCAGGAAACTGGACGCGGCGTAACTCGTGGAACAAAATTATATGTTAAGGACGTTCCTGTTCTAGCTGTTCCCTATTTTAACTTCCCGATTGATGACCGCCGTACTACAGGTATCCTCAACCCACAATTTGGTTTCTCAAACGATGGTGGTGTTGAGCTTTCAGTTCCGGTTTATTTAAACCTTGCACCTAACTACGATCTGACACTTACTCCGCGATATTTAGCAGACCGTGGTGCAATGCTAAAAGGTGAGTTTAGATATTTAACCGATGGCTTTGGTGCTGGTGAAATGTGGGGTGGCATCTTGCCATCTGACAAAGGTTATGATGACAAAGATCGTAAAGATTTCCATTTTTTACATAATTGGGATATCAATGATCAATGGTCTACTAACCTCGAATATAACTATGCATCAGATAAAGATTATTTCTCTGACTTAGATAGCAGTCCTAACTCTAAAACAGATCTTAACTTACGTAGAGCTTGGGAACTTAACTATCAACATGGTATTCCGGGTTTAAAAGCCCAGCTTAAAGTCGAAGATTTCCAGACGCTTGATCCAGAAGTTCTAGACGTAGATAAACCTTATGCACGTTTACCACAGTTTTTATTAAATTACGTCACGGGTAATCCATTAGGCTTACAATACGAATTTAATAACGATACTGCTTACTTTAAGAAATCAATTAATGATGATTCAGCTCAGGAAAGTAGTGGTACACGTATTTATAACCAGTTCGCAACACGTTATAACTACCGCACACCAGCAGCTTTTGTGATTCCTGAAGTTTCAGTACGCTCTATTCAAACGTTTTATGATAAGGACAGTATCGCTTCTCAAAATCTAGATGGCGGTTCGGAAAATAAATCAGTTGTTGTGCCTCAATTTACACTGGATACTGGACTGAACTTTGAACGTGAAGGTAAGTATTTACAAACACTTACACCACGCGCTTTCTATGCGTACGCGCCTTACAAAAATCAAGATGGCTACCCTAACTTTGATTCGACAAGTGCATCAATTAGTTATGATCAGCTATTTAACCCATATCGTTTTTATGGACATGATCGTCTTGAAGACAACAACTTCTTATCATTGGGTGTAAGTTATAGCCTCTTTGATACAGTAGGCTTAGAACGCTTACGTGCAAGTGTTGGTCAAAGTTACTATTTCGAAGATCGTCGTGTCACATTAAAACAGCAAGATGAATTTGATACCGAGCGTAACACTGGTCCTGTTGTAAGCCTATCAAGCCAGCTTAATCAAAACTTTACCATTGCTGCCAACTCAGCATGGATGTCGAATGGCGACAATGCTCAACGTGACTTCCAACTTTACTATACTGGTGATAAAGGAAATTTATACAACTTAGGCTATTTCTATCGTAAAGAAATTACCGGTCGTCAAGATACTTATGACCAAGTTGTTGCATCGTTTATACAACCAATTAAAGATAATTGGCGTATTATGGGCCACGTACAATATGACATGGACAATGATGTTGCCCGTGAACTCTTGCTAGGAGTTAACTATGAGTCATGTTGCTGGGGTATTTCTGTCTATGGCCGTTCATACTATAACGATCTTGACGATCCAAAATCTCCAGATGTTAGTGAAAAGCGGGCGATCATGGCCGAAATTACACTAAAAGGTTTAGGTGGTTTAAACAATAAACTCGCGTCTTTACTTGAAAATCGCGTTTTAGGTTTTAACAAAATTAATCAATCTTGGACACAACGTTAATGAAGACAAAGCATCTTAAACAGTTTTTTAAAGCAACTACCCTTGCTGCCCTAATCTCTTCATCAATGCATAGTTTTGCCCAACCCGCTGATGAAGTTGTGGCAATTGTGGACAATAGCGTAATTTTAAAAAGCGATCTTCAACAAGGTATGGCTGAAGCAGCTCATGAACTGCAAGCTCAAAAGAAAGAAGTGCCACCTCAACAATATTTACAGTTTCAGGTATTGGATCAGTTAATTCTGCGTCAAGCTCAACTTGAACAAGTTAAAAAATATGGCATTAAACCTGATGAAAAGAGCTTAAATGAAGCTGTACTTAAAGTAGCAAGTCAATCTGGCTCTAAAAGTTTAGAAGCTTTCCAGCAAAAATTAGATGCTATGGCTCCAGGAACTTATGAAAGTTTGCGCAATCGAATCGCTGAAGATTTAGCAATTAGCCGTTTGCGCCAACAACAAGTGATGTCCCGTATTAAAATTAGTGATCAAGATGTAGAAAACTTCTTAAAATCGCCTCAGGGACAAGCTGCGCTAGGTAATCAAGCACATGTAATTCATATGCGCATTTCTGGTGACAATGCACAGGAAGTTCAATCTGTAGCTCAAGAAGTACGTTCAAAGCTTGCACAAAGTAATGATATAAATGCTTTGAAAAAACTTTCAACTGCAAATGTAAAAGTTGAAGGTGCTGACATGGGTTTCCGCCCACTGTCTGATATTCCTGCTGAACTTGCTGCTCGTATTACACCATTACAAGATGGTCAAACGACTGACTTAGTTTCAGTACGTGATGGTGTACATGTTTTAAAGCTTCTTGAACGCAAACAAAATGAGCAAAAAGCTTTAGTACCTCAATTTCAAACTCGCCACATTCTCATTCAGCCATCTGAAGTAGTTACTCTTGAGAATGCCAAGCAAATTATTGATAACATCTATAAACGCTTAAAAGCTGGTGCAGATTTTGCAACACTTGCAGCGACTTATTCTAACGACACAGGTTCAGCGCGTGATGGCGGAAGTCTAGGTTGGGTAACCCCTGGAATGATGGTGCCTGAATTTGACAAAAAAATGCAGGAAATTCCTGTAGGTGAAATCAGCGAACCTTTCCAAACTCAATTCGGCTGGCATATCTTACAAGTGACTGAGAAACGTGAAAAAGATATGACACACGAATATCAAGAACGTATGGCACGTCAAATTTTAGGTGAACGCCAATTTAACACCGAGATTGACAGCTGGTTGCGTGAAGTGCGTGCAAATGCCTATGTAGAAATCAAAGACCCAAGTCTAGACAAAAAGAACTTACAAAAGTAAGTCTTTTTCTCTTTATCAAAACCTGTGTTTATCACAGGTTTTTTTATGAATGAAATTTACCTAATAAAAAACCGGTTATATAAATAACCGGTTTCTATAAATTAAACCCGAGCGGGAATTATTTATAACGATCAACCATTTTCTCTAAAGAAATTGGACGGATCTTGTCAGCATTACCAGCTGTACCAAACGCTTCATAACGATCAATACAAATTTGCTTCATTGAATCTACAGTTTTAGCAAAGTATTTACGTGGATCGAACTCAGATGGGTTTTCAGCCATAAACTGACGAATTGCACCAGTAGATGCTAAACGCAAGTCTGTATCGATATTAATCTTACGTACACCGTGTTTGATTGCTTCTACAAGCTGTTCAACAGGTACACCATAAGTCTCTTTAATATCACCGCCAAACTCATTGATTACTTTCAACCACTCTTGCGGCACAGAACTTGAGCCATGCATAACAAGATGGGTATTTGGTAACGCCGCATGAATTTCTTTAATACGGTCAATCGCCAAGATATCGCCTGTAGGTGGACGAGTGAATTTGTAAGCACCATGTGAAGTACCTACAGCAATCGCCAATGCATCTACATTAGTATCGGCAACAAACTGAGTCGCTTCTTCAACTGAAGTAAGAAGTTGTGAGTGATCAAGGACACCTTCAGCACCAACACCGTCTTCTTCGCCAGCCATACCAGTTTCAAGGCTACCTAAACAGCCAATCTCACCTTCGACAGAAACACCGCACGCATGCGCTAAAGCAACAACATTACGAGTTACATCAACGTTGTATTCGTAAGAAGTAGGAGTTTTACCATCTGTACCTAATGAACCGTCCATCATTACTGAGCTAAAGCCAAGCTGAATTGAACGCTGACAGATATCAGGGCTTGTTCCATGGTCTTGATGCATTACCACTGGAATATGCGGCCATTCTTCAATTGCAGCCAAAATAAGATGGCGTAAGAATGGAGCGCCTGCATATTTGCGAGCTCCAGCTGATGCTTGAACAATTACAGGTGAATTGGTTGCATCCGCGGCAAGCATAATTGCACGCATTTGTTCTAAGTTATTTACGTTAAATGCTGGTACGCCGTAGTTATGTTCAGCAGCGTGATCCAAGAGCTGGCGCATTGAAATGAGTGCCATAATATCCTCCCAGGTAGTGCGGCTTATTCTACCCTGTCATTTATTTCAATTCAGCAACAAATCACAGTATTTCAAAAAAAATCCCTGCATTTGCAGGGATTTTTTAACAAAAAACAACAAATTAATGTGTTTCTGAAGCAGCAGCCTCACTTGGCGCACTACCTTCAACCACATCTGTATTCTTTTCATCTAGTACTGGCTTATCAATCGCATCAATTGCTGCTTGTTGCTCAGGCGTTACTTTTTCAGAAACAGCAGCAGATGCAGCTGATTCTTGGCCCGCTTGAGATGCTTCATCTTTTTTAGCACAAGCAGTTAACATCATCGGCACAATTAATACAGCAGCAAGTGTAAGCTTTAAATTCATCACTATTGTCCACAGTTGGTGATTTAATGCTCATTATTTTATTTCAGATATATGACAGTTTCATGACTTATCAATGAAAAAGGGATTGGTTGCCCAATCCCTTCTCATTTCTATATAACAGTATTAAGCACGTTCAAGTAAAACAGCAACTGCTGGTAATGTTTTACCTTCAACAAATTCAAGGAATGCACCACCACCTGTAGAAATATAACCAATTTGGTCAGCAACGTTATATTTATCAATCGCAGCTAATGTATCTCCACCACCAGCGATTGAGAATCCTTCAGACTGAGCAACAGCAAGAGAAAGCGCTTTAGTACCTTCACCAAATTGATCTACCTCAAATACGCCTACTGGACCATTCCAAAGGATCGTTTTTGATGTTGTTAAAATATTAGCGAATGCTTTAGCAGTTTCTGGACCAACGTCTAAAATCATATCATTTGCAGTCACATCTTCTACTTTCTTCACAACAGCTTGAGCTGCTCCTAAAGAACCTAAGAAATCTTCAAAATTAATTTGCGATGCATCAGCAACTACAACATCTGTAGGAAGTGGAACACTTACTTTCGCAGCGATTTGTTTTGCAGTTTCAACCAAGTCAGCTTCGTATAATGATTTACCAACGTTAAAACCAGCAGCTGCTAAGAATGTATTTGCAATACCGCCACCAACAATAAGTTGATCACAGATACTAGAAAGTGAGTTTAAAACATCGAGTTTAGTTGAAACTTTAGAACCAGCAACAATTGCAACCATTGGTTTTTCAGGAGTTTGCATTGCACGGCCTAGAGCATCCAGCTCGGCAGCCAACAAAGGACCAGCAGCAGCAACTGGAGCGAAACGAGCTACACCTTCAGTAGATGCTTCTGCACGATGAGCAGTACCAAATGCATCCATAACAAATACGTCACATAGTGCAGCATATTTTTGAGCGAGCTCTGGATTATTTTTCTTTTCGCCATGGTTAAAGCGTACATTCTCAAGTAATACAACTTGACCAGCTTCAACTTCAACGCCTTCTAAATAATCTGTTAATAATTTAACTTCTTGGCCCAATACTTCTGTTAAATAAGCAGCGACTGGTGCAAGTGATTGTTCTGGCTTTGGTTCACCTTCAACAGGACGACCTAGATGTGAACATACCATCACTGCTGCGCCTTTATCTAAAGCAGCTTTAATCGTTGGTAATGCTGCACGTAAGCGAGCATCACTAGTAATCACACCATTTTTGACAGGAACGTTTAAATCTTCACGAATAAGGACACGTTTGCCTGTTAAGTTAAGGTCAGTCATACGCTGAAAATTCATGTAAAGCTCTCTTTATGATTTTAAAACGCGCCAATTTTAAATGATTACATCAAAAAAGGTTAGTTTTTTTGCATAAAAGCTGTAGAAAGCCCCAGTTTTGATTATGATAGAGGTAGTTATTTGATATTTCACCCATTATGTCTATTCATCCAGATCCACAAATCAATCGCTTAAATGTTTTAGGTGAACCTTTAGCAAGTTGTTGCTTTGACCCTATTACAGGCTATTTTAGAAATGGTTTCTGCCACACCGCAGTAACAGATCTTGGTCAACACACCGTATGTGCGCAAATGACCTCTGATTTCTTAAATTTTTCTCAGAAAATTGGGAATGATCTTATTACTCCTTTACCAGAAGTAGGCTTCCCTGGCTTAAAACCGGGTGATTTCTGGTGTATCTGCGTAACTCGCTGGGTAGAGGCTTATCAAGCTGGTGAAGCACCTCCTATTAAAATACATGCATGTCATCAA
Organism: Acinetobacter sp. GRABPA_MV_2; assembly: GCF_056725885.1. Lineage (NCBI taxonomy): Bacteria > Pseudomonadati > Pseudomonadota > Gammaproteobacteria > Moraxellales > Moraxellaceae > Acinetobacter > Acinetobacter sp. GRABPA_MV_2. Next base: position 92,559 of record NZ_JBWZNA010000006.1, on the reverse strand, counting down.
GCCGTATTAAGCTATGTACCTTTAGATGTATTAATGGAATTTGCAGTGTAATGGTTCAGCCACAAATTATTTTGGCATCGAGTAGTCAAACTCGCAGAGACTTAATGGACCGTCTTGGAATTAATTATATCTGTGTTAGTCCAGATATTGATGAAAATCCTCGCGATGAAACCCATGCCGATGAACTTGCAAAACGGCTCGCTTTCACAAAAGCTCAAGTGATTGCTGAACAGAACCCATCAGCTATCGTTATTGGTTCAGATCAAGTTGCTTGGCGAGAACATGCCCCGCATGACTTTATTGGCAAACCGATGACTAGTGAAAATGCTAAAGCACAACTAGCCGAGAATTCTGGTCGAACTGTTTTTTTTAGTACAGCGCTTAGCGTGCAATGGCTCGATAGAAACTTTGAACAAACGCTCGTTGAACATTATCAAGTTAAATTTCGAAACCTGAATCAAGCTGAAATTGAACGTTACGTTTTATTAGATCAGCCACTACATTGCGCAGGTAGCTTTAAGTGCGAAAGTTTAGGAATTAGCTTGTTTGAAAAAATGATAGGCCAAGACCAGACCACACTTATGGGTCTTCCTATGATTCAACTTTGCCATATTTTGAGGCAACTTGATCTACAAATTCCTTAATTCTAGATATTTTATAAATAGGTTATTTCCATGACAGAACCTTTAGCAGTTTTAGGCGGTATTACTGCCGAGCAATTTTTAGCAGAGTATTGGCAGAAAAAACCTTTACTGGTGCGTAACGGATTGCCAGAGATTGTAGGTCTTTTACAACCCGAAGATGTGCAAGAACTTGCCTTGGAAGAACATGCAAGTGCCAGACTGATTCGCCAAAAAGATAAAAATCCAAACGAATGGCACGTAAAATCTTCACCTTTAACCAAAGGTGATTTTCAAAAGCTACCAAAATTATGGTCGATTTTAGTACAGGCAGTGGATCACTACTCTTTTGATCTTTCTGAACTTTGGAAAAAATTTCCTTTTATTCCTCAATGGCGCCGCGACGATATTATGGTGTCTTATGCGCCTAAAGGTGGTTCAGTTGGGAAGCATTTCGATTTCTATGATGTGTTTCTAGTTCAGGGGCATGGTCATCGTCGCTGGCAGTTAGGTCAAATGTGCGATGTAAATACTGCATTTGTACCCAATCAACCATTAAAACTTTTGCCAGAAATAGATGTGCAATTTGATGAGGTTTTAGCACCAGGTGATTTACTATATGTTCCACCTGGAATGGCACATTACGGGGTTGCCGAAGATGACTGCTTAACATTCTCATTTGGCTTTCGCATGCCAAACGTTGCAGGAATGATGGAACGTATTAGCGATCAATTTTCAGCTAATACTTTACTTCAAAATCCTGTTGTAGATATCGCACGCAAACAAATGAGTCAAATCGGTGAAATTAACTCAACTGAACTAAGTTATCTAAAAGACCTAGTTTTAGCTCAGTTGCAAGATTCTGCAGCACTTGATGCCGCAATCATGTCATATATGAGCGAACCTAAATATCCAGATAATATCCCAGAACCTGATGAGATCGAAGCCGATGATCTTCAAGAGATCTTACATGAAGGTTATGAAGTTTTATTAGAACCTGCCTCTCGCCTACTTTATACAGAAAATAACGGAATTCTAAACTTCTGGGGAAATGGCGAAGCGCTATGTATAGCTGAAGCTTTTGTACCAAAATTAAAAGCTATTGCTGATGGAGAAAGCTTAGCTTTCGATAGTGAATTTAATGAGCTTGAAATCCTTGAAAATGTTGCGTACTTACTCAACGAATCTATTTTGATGCTTTTACCTCCTTCAGAGTAAGAAACTTTAATAAAAGTCGACTTTTCAAAGTATTGGAAAGTCCACTTTTAAATTGGCCCACAAACTCAAAAATAGATTTTTTTTATTAATTTCCATTTTTTTAATTTTAAAATCGACTTATCGCAAAAATATTGAAGTTAAAAGATTTTGAAAACAGAAGTATAATTATTTAAATATATAGCCTAAAACTCTTTACCATTCCCTTAAAAGTAAAACTTCAGCGTTTAAAAAAATAATATCTTTTTTCTATCAATAACAAACAATACCTTGTAAAATTAAATTATCTAGATTCTCATTGATAAAGATCACCGTTCAAGCTAATAGCAATTCATTTGTGAGAGGCTAAAATATGTCGAAAAAAGATGACATTATTAACACCGCATTAAGACTTTTTAACTCGTATAGCTATAATTCTATAGGTGTAGATCGCATCATTAATGAATCTGGCGTTGCAAAAATGACTTTCTATAAGCATTTTCCATCAAAAGAAAAATTAATTGAAGAGTGTCTACTTCTTCGAAATACGCTTCTACAAAATTCTCTTACTTCTGCCTTATCAAAACATGATGAGTTAGACCCTCTTGCGCGAATTAAAGCAGTATTTTTATGGTATTCGGACTGGTTTAATAGCGAAGATTTTAATGGCTGTATGTTTCAAAAAGCTTTGGAAGAGGTTTTAAAACAATATCCTTCAACACATCAACCTGCCACTTTGTATAAAGCTTGGTTGACCCAACTCATGCAAAATCTTCTTAACCAATATGATGTAAAAGATCCAGTTCCCCTATCTTTACTACTCGTTAATATTTTGGAAGGTATGACCATACAGGCTCAGGTCGAACATGGTTCAATAAAAATCAATGATTATTGGACTCGAGTAGAAAAATTAATCGATTTTGAAAGAGCTGCATAAAAATAAAGCGTGATATTCTTCTTCTTATATTTAATGATTCTTCTTATGTATCACGCTGCGTCTGAAAGTGATTTTGGTTCAAAATTAGACGTTTTTTTCGACCTTACCAAACCAAAATATACAGACCTGTCTGTACAGAACAGATTATATATTTAAAAAATAAAAACTCAATCTTTTTTTATGTTTTACTTGAAGATAAATTGGATTTAACTATTTATAGGGATTAGATCACACTTATTTTCTGTTGACTTCGATTCACTTATACTTAACAATTACACTTATAACACAATGCAACACTTTAGACACAAAAGAAATACAAACAGTTGTTTTTCATTGGAAAGACTACTTATTTATCAATTCCCCTTATATTGCTTTTCAACAAAAACAATTGGATTGATTAGTTTTGCTACATTCATTTCTTTAAGATCAATCTATACTATGCCCGCTATATTGATATAGGTATAAAGTATGAAAGATGGACTCCAAATTGAAGAAATGAAAAATGCGGCTGATTCAGTCGTTGGAATTCTCAAATCTTTGGCTAATACAGATCGTTTATTAATTTTATGTCACTTAGCTTATGAGGAGTTAAATGTCTCGCAAATAGAAGAGAAGACCCAAATTACCCAGCCCACTCTTTCACAACAACTGATGATGTTACGTAAAAGTGATGTTGTCTCAACTCGTCGTGATGGTAAGCAAATTTTTTATTCTATTAAGGATGACAATATGCATTCGATTTTAAACACGCTTTATCAGCTGTACTGTGCAAGTAAATAATATCTTCAAATTATAAATTTATAATAATAGTAGTAATTTCCTGAAATATGCGATTTTTCAGCTTGAAAGCTTAGAGTCCAATCCAAGCACAAAGTTTTGAAAATTCGCGTAGCTTTTCCAAATGCTCCACCATATTTAACCTTTTGCCAATTTATTTTTCCTTAGTCTATTCAATGCTTCTACAGCTTTTTGATATACCTAGTTTTTTAATGAGCAATTAACAAGCAAAATCACCAACTATAAAATTTAAAACATAGAATTAACCACAATAAAAACAACTATTTAATATTACCATTAATTATAAATACTTATAGGTGCTATAAAAAAGCTTAAGATTCACATCACTTAAGTATAAAATACTCCGCTTGTTCAACCTTTAGCCATGATTAGGTTAATAAGGCCTTTATATGCTTGCATTCTTTTCTCGATTAAGCTTAGTCACTAAGATTATTATCGCCATTATTCTAGGGATAGGCGTTGCATTACTATTTCCGAACATTACGCCTTACTTAAGTTTATTTGGTGAGCTTTTCATTAAAGCCTTAAAATCGGTTGCCCCTATTTTAGTTTTTGTATTGGTGCTTTCTTCTATTGCCAACTTCCAAGTAGGCCATAGTGCAAATTTACGCCCAGTCTTACTACTGTATGTTATAGGTATGTTGCTAGCCGCTTTTAGTGCTGTTATTGCAAGTTTATCTTTTCCAAGTACTCTTTACCTCAACACGGTTTCTCATAATGATTTACAAGCGCCTGGTAGTCTCGCAGATATATTAAAAAACTTGCTTTTAAGCTTTATTGCTAACCCTGTTCAAGCAATTAGTGAAGCTAACTTTATTGGTATTTTAGCTTGGGCAATTGGACTAGGTTTAGCTATGCGTCATAGTTCAGACACAACAAAACAAGTGATGCAAGATGTTTCACATGCTGTAAGTGCTATTATTCATAAAGTAATTGCTTTTGCACCAGTTGGTATTTTTGGATTAGTTGCAGTGACTTTTGCCGATGCCGGTCTTGCAACACTTGAGAGCTATGCACACTTATTAGTGGTGTTACTAGGAACAATGTTATTTGTTGCCCTCGTAGTAAACCCTATTTTAGTAGGTTTAACTATTCGTAGTAATCCATATCCATTAGTTTTTAAATGCTTAAAAGAAAGTGGGATCACTGCATTCTTCACACGAAGTTCGGCAGCAAACATTCCAGTTAACTTGGATTTAGCAGAGCGTTTAGGGGTTAACCCATCGACAGCTAGTGTGTCTATTCCGTTAGGCGCAACAGTAAATATGGCAGGTGCGGCAGTCACGATTACTGTACTTACATTAGCTACTGTACATACTCTTGGCATTCATGTTGATTTTGCAACAATGGTTATTTTATCAGTTGTTGCTACTGTTTCAGCTTGTGGTGCTTCTGGTGTTGCTGGTGGTTCTTTACTACTCATTCCTGTAGCTTGTAGTCTATTTGGCATTTCAACAGAAATTGCGATGCAAGTTGTAGCGGTTGGTATGATTATCAGTGTATTACAAGACTCTACAGAAACAGCCCTTAACTCATCTACAGATGTATTATTTACTGCAGCTGTAGATATTCGCTCCAAGCAAACGTCTTAAACAAAATGCCATTTCAACGTCTACCAAACTGGTTCCAACTTGGAGCCTTTTTACTAGCTTTTAATGCCGGAATGATTAATGTATTAGGGTTAATTACTCTTTTGCATCAATCGATTTCACATATGACTGGCAACGTTAGTATGCTGGCTATGAGTTTGGTAGAGTGGCAACCCGAACATATCATTTTTTTACTTCTAGTGATTATTTGCTATGTTTGCGGTTCATTTTATAGTGGTTTTATTTTAGGTAGCAGTCATTTTCGACTAGGTCGTCGTTATGGCTTACCTTTGAGCCTTGTTGCCTTATTCATTTTCCTTTGCTGGCTATTGCTTCCTTATTTTCCACGCTATGGATTATTATGGGCTTGTACGGCAATGGGTTTACAAAATGCAATGGTAAGCCACTATAAAGGAACAATCATCCGCACTACCCATCTATCAGGTGTTTTAACTGATATTGGTTTAGCACTTGGGTATAAAGCCAGAGGCTTAATTGTAGAAAATCGACGTATTGTTTTACATCTACTTATTTTTATCGGCTTTCTGCTGGGTGGAATTCTTGCCGCTTCAGTACATCCATATTTAAAGCTACAATCATTTTTATTGCCGGCAACTTTAAGCTTAACCTTAAGTATTTCTTACTGGGTAGTTTATCTCTATAGCACTTCAACTTCACACAAGGACTAAGACATGGTTAAAAATGCCTTACAAGCACAGCTATTAAAAGCTGGTTTAGTTGATAATAAAAAAGCAAAAAAATTAACAAAGCAAGCTCATCACGAACAGCGTCTTGGACTAAGTAATGAGGCTGAAATCAAAGCAAATATTGAAAAAGCTCAACAAGAAAAGTTAGCTAAAGATCAGGCTTTAAATTTAGAAAAACAGAAACAGCTTGAAGAAAAAGCACTTAAAGCATCAATCATTCAGATGATTAAGCAGCACAAGATTACTGATTTTGCAGGGGATGTGGCTTATCAATTTATTGATGAAAATAAAATCAAAAAAGTGTATCTATCTCAGCAAGTTTATAATGCACTTGTTGCAGGTAGCCTAGTTATTGCTAAAGATCAAGATCAATACGCCTATCTTCCAAAAGCTTTAGGTGAAAAAATTGATCAAAAAATGCAAGGCTTCATTTTGATTAATAATGCTGAGAAAAACGAACAAGCCACTGATGAGGAAGATCCATATGCTGCATATGTTATTCCAGATGACTTAATGTGGTAATACAATACTTAGGCCTTTATGATATAGATCTAAAGGCCTTTTCTAATTAATGTGTAGCTGCAATAATTTAACAAATGTTCAAAATACTAAGAAAAAATACTTAAAGAATAAATTCCTTCACCCTTTATCTATTAATCTCGATATAATGAATAATACTTTTAGTCCTCGCGACGTTCTTGAAGGTTTCTTCAAGTCTCCTTTTTACGTCATGTATTAATTTAAGACGTACAACATAATCAGTTCATGTGTATTTGCATATATTCACAAGATCGAAACCTTAAGTGATATTGATCTAACTGACTTTTTGCAAATTAAATTGCAAAGATTTAATTAAGTGGCTTTTGTCTCAAAGGTAGTAATTCATGCTGAAGTGGTTTGAAAAACTTGTAGATCCCTACCCAACTAAAGGTTTAGATGAACCTTTACCAACTCGTTTTTTCCCATTTGTTTGGCAAGCTACGGAAGGCCTACGACCTTACTTATTCTTACTTATTCTTTTTACAGCAGGTGCAGCAAGCTTTGAAGCCTTACTTTTTTCAAAGATTGGACAACTCGTAGATTGGTTAAGTAAAAGTCATCCAGAAAGCTTTTTAAGTCAGCATGCTACTGATTTACTCATTTTGATTGCAGTCTTATTTACCAATATCTTTTTTGTAAATATTCAATCTATTATCAAACATCAAATTTTATATAGCACCTTCCCAATGCGTTTGCGCTGGCGTTTCCATAATCTTTTATTGAAACAAAGCTTGGACTTTTTCCATAATGACTTTGCAGGACGACTTTCTGCAAAGGTTATGCAAACAGCATTAGCAATCCGTGAGTTCTGGATTATTTTGGGTGACATGTTGGCCTACGTCAGCATTTACTTCATTACGGTCAGCATTGTTCTTGGCGCAATTTCACCAATTTTACTTATTCCACTTTTAGTGTGGTTAAGCCTATTTTTATTAAGCGCATGGTTCTTTATCCCCCGCTTAAGTAAAGTTTCCCAGCAACAAGCCGATGCTCGTGCTGTCATGACGGGCCGCGTAACAGATGCATACACCAACATCCAAACAGTAAAACTATTTGCCCACGCTGGTCGTGAAAGCCAATATGCAAAATCATCGATGAAAGAGTTTATGACCACAGTCTATGCCCAAATGCGTTTAGGCACTCTCTTTGAAGTCAGCATTAATATGTTGTCTGCTGTTTTGTTTGTAGGTGTAATTGGTACCTCTGTTTGGCTATGGACTCAAGGTTTAGCAGCATTAGGTGTAATTGCAGCAACTACAGCAATGATTTTAAAACTTAATAGTATGGCTGAATTTATGATGTGGCATATGTCAGCCTTATTTGAAAATGTTGGAACTATTCAAGATGGTATGCAAACATTAGGTAAAAAGATCAACATTCAAGACAAACCAGATGCAAAGCCCCTTAAAGTCACCAAAGGTGAAATTGTATTTAAAGATGTAAGCTTTGCTTATAACAATAAAAATGTAATTGATCACTTCAACCTGCATATTAAAGCAGGTGAAAAAATAGGTATTGTGGGTCGTTCTGGCGCAGGAAAGTCGACACTGATTCAGTTGCTTTTACATTTTTACCATCTTAAGCAAGGTGCCATTTTAATTGATGGCCAAAACATCGAAGATGTAACTCAAGATAGTCTAAGAGCTAATATTGCTTTAGTTACTCAAGATACGTCTTTATTACATCGTTCAGTTGCAGAAAATATTAAATATGGTCGCCCTGATGCATCTGATGCAGATATGGAAAATGCTGTAAATAAAGCCAAAGCTGCTGAATTTATTCCGCAATTAGTTGATTTAAAAGGACGTAGTGGTTATAACGCTCAAGTAGGTGAACGTGGTGTTAAACTTTCTGGTGGTCAAAGACAGCGTATTGCCATTGCACGTGTATTCTTAAAAGATGCGCCTATTCTTATTTTAGATGAAGCAACTAGTGCATTAGACTCAGAAGTTGAAGCAGCAATCCAGTCAAGTTTAAATGACCTGATGGTTGATAAAACCGTTATTGCAATTGCACACCGTTTATCTACTATTGCACAAATGGACCGTTTAATCGTTCTTGATGAAGGTCGAATTGCTGAGCAAGGAACTCATGAAGAGTTAATTGCGCAAAATGGTATATACGCACAGTTATGGAAACGTCAAACAGGCGGTTTCCTAATTGAACAAAAAGTATTACAGGGTCAAGATTAATGCTTTATTTAGAAGATTTGAAAATTGGTGATCGCTTCATTAGCCGTGAATATGAAATTACCTTAGATGAAATCAAAAAATTCGCAAATTCCTATGACCCTCAGCCCTTCCATATAGATGAAGAACAAGCTAAGCATGATCCAATTTTTCAGGGAATTGCTGCTAGCGGTTGGCATACTTCTGCAATTACTATGCGGTTATGGACGGAATGTATGCCGATTCATGGCGGCCTGATTGGTTCAGAGTCCAGCTTACGGTGGCCACGCCCTACTCGACCAGGTGATAAAATTCATGTTGAAGCAGAAATTTCAGCGATCACACCATCCAAAACAAAATTAGATCGTGGTATTGTAAGTTACGTTACGCAAGCCTTAAATCAAAATGGCGACGTATTACTTATTTCAACAACAAAAATTGTTGTCTTTAAAAAGAATGTTTAAAACATGGTTGATATGATTGTCTAACAGTTTTTATAAACTCAGATTATATTTCATGACAAGATGTGTAAGAAATGCATGTGACAAATTGATGAGAGCAATGGAACGCATATGAAAATTACCTCAGCTCGTCAAGATCAGGGTATTCCGGGAGTCTATGGCTTATTGCTATTAGATGTTGTTTCACGTTGGGGATATAACGATGAAACATTATTTGCTCCATTTCATCTTACTAGTGAACAACTGGCCGACCCTGATTATCGTATTTCTACACCTGTAGCAAATGAATTGGTTAAACACGCTCTTAATTTAACTGGTGAAACCACGTTGGGGTACCATCTTGGTACTCAAATGCGTATTTCAATTCATGGCTTCATTGGCTATGCAATTATGACAGCCAAAGATATTACAGAAGCAATTGCCCTTGCAGCACGTTTTATTCAATTACGCTTACCTTTCTTACAACTCTATTTTTCAACGTTTGGGCCCAAAGCCACCTTACAATTACAGTGTGATATCGAACTTGAACCTCTAAGAACAGAAATCGTTTTAGGTTTAACCATTGGTATCATGAGCATGGCTAAAGCGATTACGGGTATCGAAGATTTAGCTGGCGAGGTAGATTTGGATTTTCCTGAACCAGAAGGTTTTGAAAAGTATAGAAATAAATTAAGTAGCACAATTCGATTCAATCAACCACATTTGATCTCAAGTTTTGATAAGAAATATTTAGGAATTAAATTAGTTAACGCAGATCCTATTGCAAGTCAGGTTGCTATTAATCAGTGCGAAGCCGAACTTTCCGCTTTGGGTGAACGCCGTCGTTTAGCAATGCGTGTTCGTGATATTTTAAGTAATTCCGAACAACATTATTTAAGCATCGAAAATGTAGCCGAATGTCTACATATGTCAGATCGGACACTCAAACGTCAATTAGCCGCTGAAGGAACTTCATTTTCTACATTGGTCGATGAAGTTCGCTATCGACATGCAACATCTCTACTTTCACGTACAGATTATAGTCTTGAACAAATTGCAGATGAACTTGGCTATTCGGACGTTGCAAATTTTAGCCGTGCCTTTAAACGCTGGAGCGGCCGCAGTCCGAGTAACTGGCGTAAAGACCCATACTTATAATGTTTAAAACTATTGGACACAAGCTTAAGGAGTTATCATGAATCATCCTTCGGAACTGAAGTATGCACGTACACATGAGTGGGTAAAGATTGAGGGTGATCTAGTTATTACCGGGATTACCGATCATGCACAAGATGAACTTGGCGATTTGGTATACGTTGAAACTCCAGAAGTTGGAAACCAAGTTACCGCTGGTGAACAAGCTGGTGTAGTAGAGTCAGTGAAAACAGCATCTGATATTCACGCCCCTGTCTCAGGTACTGTAGTAGAAGTGAATACTGATCTTGAAGATGATCCTGACTTTGTAAATGAAGACCCATATGGTAAAGGCTGGATTTATAAAATTAAACCAGACAACATTGCAGATGTTGAAAAACTTTTAACAAATTCAGAATATGAAGCTGGCTTATAAAAGATAGGCATCGCTTTCAATATTTGATAAAACCAGTTTAGTTTTAAACTGGTTTTTTATTATCTATTTAAAATTAGCTTTCCGAATAGGTGAATTCTATGACAAAACTTGTTGTATTTTCAGGTGCGGGCATGAGTGCCGAAAGTGGAATCAGCACTTTTCGTGACAGTAATGGCTTATGGGAAAATTACGACATCCAACAAGTTGCCACACCTGAGGCATGGCAAAGGGATCCTGCCTTAGTTCAACGCTTTTATAATGAGCGTCGTAAAAATATTTTAGAGGCTAAACCTAACGAAGCTCATCAATATATTGCCAAACTACAAGACTACTTTGACGTACAAGTGATTACTCAAAATATTGATGATTTACATGAACGGGCTGGAAGTTCCAAAGTTTTACATTTGCATGGAAATATTCGTTTAGCGAAAAGCTCTGGCCCGGATGCACAATTTACAACACAGTTTTACGATATTAACGGATGGAAGCTAGATTTAGAACAAGACTTTTGCCCAGATGGCTATCCCCTGCGTCCACATGTAGTTTGGTTTGGTGAAGCTGTACCTGCTTATGAAGAAGCAATTCAATTAGTACAGAGTGCAGATATTTTTATTGTGATAGGCTCGACATTAAGCGTATATCCGGTTGCGGCTTTAGTTCATGAAATTTCAGATCAATGTAAAGCCTACTATATAGATCCAAATGCGGATCATCTGCGTGTTCCTCACCAATATGAGTTATTAAAGATATCAGCAACTCAAGGAATGCATAAACTTTTTGAAAATTTAATCAACTAATTACTATTTTAGACACTAAATAAGCCTAACTTGAATAAAAAAAATTATTAATTGAACAAAAAAATGTCGATTTTTTTAACTTTATTCTCAATTTCTATAAGTTTTTTTTGACCAATAGCCTATTTATAACTCAATATCGATTTAGTTTTTTTCAGAATGGTGTTTTTTTTCTGAAAAAATTTAAAAAAATAAATATTAAAAAATTATAAGTTAATGATTAATATTATAATTTTAAATCTATAAAATCAATTTATTTAAAGTTACACAATGATACAAAAGTACAATATAAAAATAACAGTGCAAAAAAAATCTTTTGTGGTTGAATCTCAACCTCTTGGATGCCGTACAAGAAAACAGCGACCTGGATTAGGTTACAATCACGGATTATGGATATAAGGACACACATCCATTATGAGTTATTTTGATCCCACCCTCATCATGTTTATGGTGTACATCGTAGCAATGGTTCTTATTGGCTTATTTGCCTACCGTGCTACAAGCGACTTCTCAGATTATATTCTCGGTGGTCGTAGTTTAGGCAGTTTCGTAACTGCATTATCCGCAGGCGCATCAGACATGAGTGGTTGGCTGCTCATGGGTTTACCAGGCGCGATTTATCTTTCTGGTTTATCTGAAGCGTGGATTGCAATTGGTCTTATTATCGGTGCTTGGCTTAACTGGCTACTGGTTGCTGGTCGATTACGCGTTCATACTGAAGTCCAAAATAATGCACTCACGTTGCCAGATTATTTTACAAGTCGTTTTGACGATCAGAAAAAAGTACTTCGTATTTTCTCTGCCGTTATCATCTTGGTTTTCTTTGCAATTTATTGTGCTTCAGGCATGGTAGCAGGCGCCCGCTTATTTGAAAATTTATTCGGAATGTCATACACCACTGCTATTTGGCTCAGCGCAATTGCAACCATCAGCTATGTTTGTATTGGTGGATTCTTAGCGATTAGCTGGACAGATACATTCCAAGCTGGCCTAATGATTTTTGCTTTGTTATTAACACCAATCGTAACTTATCTTGCAATTGGCGATACAACACAATTTGTGACACTCATTGAAACTGCTCGTCCACATGCATTTAATATTATTTCAGATTTAAGTGTAGTGGCAGTTTTATCTTCCATGGCATGGGGTTTGGGTTACTTTGGTCAACCACATATCCTTGTACGTTTCATGGCTGCTGACTCTGTAAAATCAATTCCTGCTGCGCGCCGTATTGGTATGACTTGGATGATCTTGTGTTTAGCTGGTGCAGTCGGTGCTGGTTTCTTCGGTATTGCTTACTTTGAGCAACACCCTGAACTAGCAGCAGTTGTAAGCAAAAACCCTGAAACAGTATTTATGGAATTGACTAAAATCTTATTCAATCCATGGATTGTAGGTATCATCTTAGCTGCGATTTTAGCTGCTGTAATGAGTACATTGAGCTGCCAGCTTTTGGTATGTTCAAGTGCGTTAACCGAAGATTTGTACAAAGGCTTCATTCGTAAGAATGCATCTCAGAAAGAGCTTGTATGGGTTGGCCGTGTTATGGTTCTTGCAATTGCTGTTCTTGCAATTGCTCTTGCTGGTAACCCCGACAGTAAAGTTCTTGGCCTTGTTGCTTATGCATGGGCTGGTTTCGGTGCTGCATTTGGTCCGCTTATCATCTTGTCATTGTTCTGGAAACGTATGAATTTACAAGGTGCTCTAGCGGGTATGATCGTTGGTGCAGTTGTAGTGATTGGCTGGAAAAATCTTTTCGCAGACACTGGTGTTTACGAAATCATTCCAGGCTTTATCCTTGCATTTATCAGCATCATTGTAGTGAGTCTCTTAACTAAAGCGCCAAATACGACAGTAACTGGCCGCTTTGAAAAAGCAGATGAACTCTACAAAGAAAGTGTATAAGTTATTGAAATAAATCAAAGGGGCTTCGGCCCCTTTATTTATTTTTAGTTTTGATTTTAATTTTTGAAGTATCTTTTACAACTTGCATGACAGGATAACTACGAGTCTCTTTTACCCCTGGTAATTGCCACAGTACCTGCCCCGCAATTCGTCTAAACTCTTCCATGCTGCCACTTCGTAATTTAATTAAAAAATCAAACCCACCACTCACCATATGGCACTCAACAATTTCAGGATAGTGAACCACAGCATCAATAAACTCATCTAAAACATTGGGGGTAGTCTTATCTAATAGCACCTCTACGAACACCAAAAAATTTGCGTTTAACTTGATTGGATTCAATTTAGCTTCATATCCTAAGATGAATTCATCTTTCGTTAATTTTTGAACTCGTGCCATCACTGCTGTTGGTGACAAGTTAACAAGTTCCGCCAATTTACTATTAGAAATTCGCCCATCTGTTTGAAGAATATCCAAAATTTTTAAATCAGTGCGGTCAAGGCTTAAAATTGGGCCATTCATCTGAATTTTCCTCTAAAAAATGGGCTAAATATAGTGAGTTATTCGGTGTTTCTTCTGTAATGATAAATTATCTAAACCTCTCTACTCAAGATGAGTTTACGAGAGCTGGTTGGCGGAAACAGATATGAACACAATGGATACTTTTCATCAAATGGATAAATCTCACCAAGGCTATATCACCGAATTTAACGATAAAAGTGAGTTTGAACAACGCATTAATACAGCTTGGCGACGTGCTGAACCAGAAGCTGTAGAAGAGCTATTACAAGCTGCTGCGGTATCTGATGATTTAGATCATAAAATTTATGACCTAGCTTTTAATCTTGCTAATAATTTACGTGAACGCAAGACCTCTTCGGGTAAAGCAGGTATTGTTCAAGGGTTATTACAAGAATTCTCTCTTTCTTCACAAGAAGGCGTGGCGCTCATGTGTCTTGCCGAAGCTTTGCTTCGTATTCCAGATTCTGCAACACGTGATTTGCTTATTCGAGATAAAATCAATCAAGGTAACTGGAAAGAACATGTTGGCCAAAGCAGCTTAATGTTTGTAAATGCTGCAGCATGGGGCCTCATGTTAACTGGTAAGCTGATGGAAACTCCAAAGCAAACCAGTCTTTCAAGTGTACTTACTGGCCTTTTAGCACGCAGTGGACGTGGTATTATTCGTAAAGCTGTTGACGTTGCAATGCGTATGATGGGTGAGCAGTTTGTAACTGGTGAAACCATTGAAGAAGCTGTAGACCATGCGAAAGTACTCGAAGACAAAGGTTTCCGCTATTCTTACGATATGTTAGGTGAAGCAGCTTTAACCGAACATGATGCTGAACGCTACTTTAACGATTACACACAAGCCATTCATGCAATTGGTAGAGCATCTAATGGTAAAGGCGTTTATGATGGCCCAGGTATTTCAATTAAGCTTTCTGCTTTACACCCTCGTTATCAACGCGCACAAATTGAACGTGTTCATCAAGAACTTTACGGCAAAGTATTTGAACTCGCTCGTTTGGCTAAAAAGTACAATATTGGCTTAAATATCGATGCTGAAGAATCAGAACGTTTAGAAATTTCTCTTGAGTTACTTGAACGTCTTTGCTTCGAGCCAGAACTTGCAAACTGGAAAGGTATTGGCTTCGTTATTCAAGCTTATCAAAAACGCTGTTTCTTCGTGGTTGATTATATTATTGACCTTGCTAAACGCAGCCAAAAGCGTCTCATGATTCGTCTTGTGAAAGGTGCATATTGGGATAGCGAAATTAAGAAAGCGCAAATCGAAGGTATGGATGACTACCCTGTCTTTACCCGTAAAGTACATACAGACTTATCTTATATCGCGTGTGCTAAAAAATTACTTGCAGCACCTGAGTTTATCTATCCGCAATTTGCAACTCATAATGCTCAAACATTGGCAACGATCTATCATTTAGCTGATCCAAGCAAATATTATGCTGGTCAATATGAATTCCAATGCTTACATGGCATGGGTGAACCGCTTTATGAACAAGTTGTTGGTCCACGCGAGCAAAATAAATTAGGCGTACCATGCCGTATTTATGCACCCGTTGGTAACCACGAAACTTTGTTAGCTTATTTAGTTCGTCGTTTACTCGAAAATGGCGCGAATACTTCATTCGTTAACCGTATTGCCGATAAAACACTTAAAGTTGAAGACCTTATCCAGTCTCCAATTTACGATATTCGTCATGCAGCTAAGCTTGAAGGTTCAGTTGGTTTAAAACATCCATCTATTCCTCTACCTTTAGATATGTACGGAACACTTCGTAAAAACTCTAAAGGTTATGATTTAGCAAACGATACTCCACTCGCTGCTTTAGATCATACAGCTCAAGAATTACGTAATCGTATTTGGCAAAGTCATCCATTATTGGCAAATAATGAGTCGTTAGAGCAAGGTCATTCTGTTGCAATTACAAACCCAGCACAAAATGATGAAATTGTTGGTTATGTGCAAGAAGCTGATCTTAAGCATGTTGAAATTGCGCTTAATGCAGCTGAACAAGCTCAATCAGAATGGTCAAATACGCCTAAAGAACAGCGTGCTCAATACTTAAAATGTGCAGCTGACCTAATGGAAAGTCGCATTCAAGAATTGATGGTTTTGCTTTGCCGTGAAAGCGGTAAAACCTATGCTAATGCGATTGCAGAAGTTCGTGAAGCTGTAGATTTCCTACGTTACTACGCAACTCAAGTTGAGAATCTTCCGGCAAATACAGCTATTCAGCCTTTAGGTACTGTACTTTGTATTAGCCCGTGGAACTTCCCTCTTGCAATTTTCTCTGGTCAAATTGCTGCAGCATTAGTCAGTGGTAACTGCGTTATTGCTAAACCTGCTGAACAAACCCCATTAATCGCAACTCAAGCAGTTCAGATTTTATGGGAAGCTGGTATTCCACATGGTGCTGTACAGCTACTTCCTGGCCGCGGTGAAACAGTAGGTGCTCAGCTTAGCCAAGATAGCCGTATTGATGGCATCATGTTTACTGGTTCGACTGAAGTTGCAAAAATTTTACAGAAAACCGTTGCGAAACGTTTATCTGAGAATGGTCAATCTATTCCTCTTATTGCAGAGACTGGTGGTCAAAATGCAATGATTGTGGACTCATCAGCATTAACTGAACAAGTCGTACTCGATGTTGTAAGTTCTGCTTTTGATAGCGCGGGTCAACGTTGCTCTGCTTTACGTATTTTATGTGTGCAAGAAGACAGTGCTGCAACCGTTATTAAAATGCTTAAAGGCGCAATGCAACAGTTGATCGTAGGTAACCCTGCGATTTTAAAAACTGACATTGGTCCTGTTATTGATGACGAAGCAAAACAGACGATTGATCAACACATCCAAAAAATGAAGTCTAAAGGCTATCCAGTACATCAGTTGATGTTTGGAACAACAAGTCAGAATGAACTGGATAAAGGAACCTTTGTTGTACCAACAGCAATTGAACTCCCTAACCTTGATGATTTGCAGCGCGAAGTCTTTGGTCCAGTTTTACACATCATTACCTATAAGTATGGCGAGCTTGAGCAGTTGATCTCACGTATTAATGCCAAAGGTTATGGTTTAACAATGGGTCTGCATACACGTATTGATGAAACCATCCAAACAGTCATTCAACATGCTGAAGTTGGTAACCTTTATATCAACCGCAATATTGTTGGTGCTGTCGTTGGTGTACAACCCTTCGGTGGTGAAGGTTTATCTGGTACAGGCCCGAAAGCTGGTGGTCCACTTTATATGTACCGCTTGATGCAGCAGTGTTCAAACAAAGTATTGGCAACACCATTTGCTATGAAGAATGAGCAAACTGCTTTTGAAGGCTTTAACCGAGAGATTTATCAGAGCTTACAAAATTGGGCGAAACAACATTTACCACAAGCAAATCGTGAAATTGAACCATTTGGTGTTGGTAAATTCTATGAGTTACAAGGCCCTACTGGGGAAAGTAACCAATATATTATTTTGCCGCGTCATCGTGTGCTTTCAATTGCAGACACTGAACAAAATCAATTGCATCAATTGCTCGCAATTTTTGCAGTGGGTAGCCAAGCAGCAGTAATGCCAAATAGCCCATTATTGGCAAAATACAAACAAACTTTGCCAAAAGATGTACTTGCAGCAATTACTACGGTTAAAAATATCGCATCAGATGATTTTGATGCAGTTTTACATCATGGTAACCGTGAAGAAATCTTCTCATTGCAGCAAGAAGTTGCTAAACGTTCTGGTGCAATTGTTGGTATCACACACGTTGAGCCAAATGAGAATATTCCACTTGAACGTTTAGTGATTGAACGTGCAATTAGTGTGAATACAGCTGCAGCTGGTGGTAACGCAAGCTTAATGACAATGACTGATTAATCGATAATTTTCAAAAAAAAGCCCAAATCTCAGTATTTGGGCTTTTTTATTTAATAAAGTAATCTATTCTTAAATATATAGATTTTATCAATTCGAGATTCTAATAATGATCTTTTTAGAACCAGAACAGTATCAACAAAGATGCACTCAACTTTTTAATTCATATCAAAAAGAAATTTCCACACTTCTACCATTTGCCAAAATTGAGCATATTGGTTCATCTGCAATACCGAATGCAATCTCAAAAGGTGATCTAGATATTTATGTTGAAGTTAAATCTGATCAATTTGAATTCGCAATAGCTCAGTTAAAAACACTTAATTTTATCGAAAAACAAAATACATTAAGAACACATGAGCTTTGCATGCTCGAGTCACTCAACGACGATGATGTAGCATTTCAAATTGTAGTCACAGATTCAGTATTCACATTTTTCTTAACATTTAAAAATAAGCTTATAAGCTCCCCCACATTGGTCAATGAATATAATCAATTAAAATTACAGTGTAGCCATTTAGACCCCGATCAATATAGAACAATAAAATCAGATTTTATTAATCGCGTTTTAAATCCTCTCTAGTTTAGGTACTTTTTTCTCTTATGCATATCTGGTTAAAATTGGCTCCTGTAAGTTCAATTTTTTTGATACCATTCATTATTTGATTCTGTCTAAATTTTCTTTGTCTATGACCTCTTCTTATCGTCAACAACTTCAAGCTAAAATTGAACGCATTACCACTCAATTTTCTGAATTTACACCGCCTACATTAGAAGTGTTTGAATCACCTGAACAACATTTCCGTATGCGTGCTGAATTTCGTATCTGGCATACAGAAAATGATATGTTCTATGCCATGTTTGAGCGTAACGATGACGACAAGCAAAAAACCGTTGTACGCATTGATGAGTTTCCAATTGCAGATCAAAGCATCAATGATTTAATGCCAAAACTTTTGGAAGAACTCAAAGCTGCACCTAAGCTTTCTAATCGTTTATTTGAAGCTGATTTCCTCGCAACACTTAGCGGCGAAATGTTAGTTACCTTAATTTATCACCGTAAACTGGATCAAGAATGGGAACAAGCCGCTAAAGCGCTTGCTGATAAATTAGATATTAAGATTATGGGCCGTAGTCGTGGCCAGAAAATTGTTATTGGCGATGATTTCGTTGTTGAAGAATTCGAACTTTTAAATCGTTCATTTCAATATAAACAAATCGAAAGTAGCTTTACCCAACCTAATGCACAAGTTTGCAAAAAAATGCTGCAATGGGCATGTGACGCAGCTGAAGGATCAAAGAAACACTTGTTAGAACTTTATTGTGGTAATGGTAATTTTACACTTCCACTCTCTTTAAAGTTCGAACGAGTATTGGCTACTGAGCTTGCAAAATCATCTGTTTATGCAGCTCAATGGAACATTGAACAAAACCAAATTGATAATATTCAAGTAGCACGTCTCTCGGCTGAAGAATTTACTCAAGCATATCATGGTGAGCGCGAATTCCGCCGTCTACAAGAAGCGAATATTGATATTCAGAGCTATGACTTTGACACCGTATTTGTAGATCCACCGCGTGCAGGAATTGATGATGAGACTTTAAAACTTCTACAAGGTTTTGAACGTATTATCTACATTTCATGTAATCCTGACACGTTATATGAAAACTTAAAAACTCTCAGTCAAACTCATCGAGTGACTAAATTCGCCTTATTTGATCAGTTCCCTTATACGCATCATGTCGAGTCTGGTGTTTTACTTGAGAAGATTTAAACAAAATCTTTCATTGTAAATTTTTAAGTAAGGAGGTTTCATACCTCCTTATTTTTTAACGTTTTATTAGTTAAGTATTTAAATTTTCAAAAAATATCAAGTCATCTATTCGTCATAATTTCGTTTAACTCAAGCATTCCCATCGAAAATTCTCGAGTTCAATTGGTGGATTTATCACTTATGGAGTCTTGTATTTTATTTTAAATTGGCTATATTTCGAGCTATGTTAGGTTGTATATGAAGGCTCTATGAGTTTTTGGCAAAAGCTGTTCTTGGCAGATCAACAGCATAACGAGCATAAAAACCAAACTGCTTGTGTTGAAAATGACTGCTCATGTAAAACTAATGAACAACTTCTAAGTGCACTTGCACAAGCAACAGATGAAGATGTCATTAAGGGAATTAAGAAAGTTCTTATTTCCCGTGGTTATAGCCGAAAAGAGTTAAATGAACTCACTCAAAAACCATCTATTCATTAATTAAAAAGCCAGTCTTGTACTGGCTTTTTTATATTTCACTTTAATGCACAACTGGACTCGCCTACCCAACCGACCATTGGTCCCATTTGAAATTGCTGATCATTCCGTCTGTTCTTTTGCAGATATAAACTAGAAATAGAACCATCGAGATATAAAGCTTGCTCTACTTTAAGGTTTCTTTGAAAAAACTCGGCAAAATTATAGAAATTCACCCTATTTTTCGATATTACAAAGTAAAGTTTATTATCTCGAATACCACCTCCATTACGAATTTTCTTTGATTGAGAGTCTGGTAAAAAAAGGGAATTTATCTTTCCATCAATAACTAACATTGGCCCAGATTGGGTTGCATAATCAACTTTCAAATTTTGTCGGCTATATTGTTGCGTAGTTAAAACAAAGGCCTGTTTTTTATTCCAAGCTAATACACCATTCGGCTGTAAAAAGAAATTTCCCAATCCTTTATGCTCATTTAAGGGTTGAATTATCTTAGCCTTTTCAACATATAGCCCTACGGGAGAAAATCCTATATGAAACATCCCTGCATTCATTGCAAAGTTAAGTTGCTCGCACTGCTTTAATTGCTCCTGAATATTGTTAAAGCTTTTGTAATATTGTTGATTATGAGGATTTCTTAAAAACAGGCGCAATGCTTTAAAATCGCTGATAGAGACCACATCGTATTGATCACCTTCTACTGTTTTAACTTGCTGATGTTCTATAGCATATGCAGACTGAAATAAAAACCAATACAAAGCTAAGCACCCGACGACCCATTTCATTTAACATCACCTGACATGACATTTTTCCTTCATATTAAATTCTTAAATTATATACAAGAAATATGAATAGATTGGATATGCATCAAACTCATTCATCCGACGTAATCAATACACTCCAAATTGCTGATATTGGTTATAATGTTTAGCAGCTTTTCAATAAAAGCCATTTACACTTTATTGGATCAGCGTAAGCATGCAACAACCGAATAAACACTACCCTTTAGGGGCTCACCTCATCGTAAAGCATCTCGGCTATAGCCATCATGGTATATATGCAGGGAGAGGTCGAGTTATCCATTATTCCGGCTTAGCTCATTTCATCAAAAAACGCCCGATTGAAATCACCTCAATAGATGCGTTCTCACATGGCAAAAAAATACACGTTCGTTCTTATGACAGACCTCGTTATAAAGGAAAGATTGTCGTTCGCCGAATGCGCTCACGTATGCATGAAAATCACTATCATTTGATTATTAATAATTGCGAACATCTATGTAGTTGGGCAATTACTGGTATTGAAAGTAGCACCCAAGTTGAACGTATGATGCACCGCTTAACGACCATTGGTTATGTAAGCTCAATCATGAGCTATATGAATGGTATGATGCTGACCGTTGCAACTACATGTTTTGCTCTGGTTCTTTATATTAAAAAGAAACTGCGCGATCAGGCAAAAAGAAAAGTTCCTACTTACCAGTTCTTAAGAGAAAAATCTCAGAAAAGAAATATCGACCCCTCAACGCCTTTAGTATTTATAGATCCAGATAAAAAAGAGCCAGTCTAAATAAAAAAGCCCTCATATTTGAGGGCTTTTTAGAAAACTTATAACTTATTTTTTAGCTGCATTAGCAGCAGTTGCTTCAGTGGTAATATTTACAGTGATCTTATCGCCAACATTAGGCACATAACTTCCTAAACCAAAGTCAGAACGCTTGAATGAAGTTGTAGCATTAAAACCAATCGCTGGAACTTTAGCCATTGGATGCTCGCCCTGCTTGTTTAAAACAGCGTCAAGTACAACTGGCTTAGTTACGCCTTTAACAGTTAAGTCACCAGTGATTTTAAAGTGCTTTTTATCTTTAGTTTCTACTTTCGTACTTTTAAACGTAATATTTGGATATTTAGCAGCATTAAACCAAGCTTCTTCTTGGAACTCTTTATCTAAAGCAGGTACGTTTGTATTTACACTGCTTAAAGGAATAGTCACATTTACAGATGAGTTTGCTGGTTTAGCATTATCAACTTTAATTACACCTTGGATATCCGAGAAGTTAGCGCTTGGGGTAGAGAAACCAAAGTGATTCCATGAGAAAACAGTAGCTGTATGTGTTGGGTCAATTTTGTAGTCTACTGGCGCAGCTAAAGTAACTGAACTAGCCAATGCTACTGCCAAACCGAAGCTTAATGTTTTAAGATGCATTTTTCGTATCCTTTATTGATATAGTCGTTAGTGTATACATCAAGTAATTTAATTCACCATTCTTTATAAAACGATATGTTTCATCCATGCAACAATAAAAGCGTTACAGTTATTATTTAAAACCCATATTATAAAGTATCGGTACTATCATCCGTGTCCGAATTCTAAGATTTCGTTTTTACTTCAAATTTATTGATGAATAATAAGGTAAAACATGGCTAATACTGCTCAAGCACAAAGTACTTCTACCCCATATCGAGTAACTCTCACCGATCCTTCGGGTCATCAATGGTTTGCAGATGAACCAACTGATAAAGGTGGTCTAGATACTGCCCCAAACCCAGTGCAAATTTTATTATCGGCTTTAGGTGCTTGTACCACCATTACATTAGAGATGTATGCGAATCTTAAAGGTATTAAGCTTGATCATGTTCAAGTGGATTTAGCATTAAACCCAAATGGCGAACCTGAGAAAGGCCAAAACAATATTGAAAGGAAAATTACACTCAAAGGTGAATTTACTGAAGACCAGCATAAGCGATTATTAAAAGTTGCAGAGAATTGCCCTATTCATAAGTTATTAACCTCTCAGATTAATATCCAAACAGAACTCACCATCTAACTTCTCAAATAAAAAAGCGCTCTAGATAGAGCGCTTTTTTACACTACTTTAATATTTAAGCAGTTAATTCTTTTACTGCTGCAACAACAGCTTCAGTCGTAATACCAAAGAATTGGAACAAATCTTTTGCTGGTGCAGACTCACCATAAGTTGTCATACCAATTACTTTGCCATCAAGACCAACAAACTTCCACCAGTAATCAACATGAGCCGCTTCAACAGCAACACGCGCACGGATATGAGCTGGTAATACTGCTTCACGGTATCCGGCATCTTGCTTCATAAATTCTTCTGCACATGGCATAGAAACTACACGCACACCTTCAAGTTGTGCATAAGCTTCCATTGCTAAAGAAATTTCAGAACCTGTTGCAATAATAATTGCTTTTAATTCGCCTTTTTCTTGAGCAAGTACATAACCACCTTTTGCAGCATTTTGAATTTGCTCTTCAGAACGTGTTTGGAATGGTAAGTTTTGACGAGAGAAAATAAGTGCTGTAGGGCCATCTTTGCGTTCTAAAGCAGATTTCCAAGCAATTGCAGTTTCTACAGTATCCGCAGGACGCCATGTATTTAAGTTAGGTGTACCACGCAATGAAGCAATTTGTTCAATCGGTTGGTGAGTTGGACCATCTTCACCCAGACCGATTGAGTCATGTGTATAAACATGAATTACACGTTGTTTCATTAATGCAGACATACGTACTGCATTACGTGCATATTCCATAAACATTAAGAATGTTGCAACGTAAGGAACGAAACCGCCATGTAATGCAACGCCATTAGCGATTGCAGTCATACCGAATTCACGTACGCCATAATATACGTAGTTACCAGCTGGGTTTTCTTGAACACCTTGGCAACCTTTCCAAAGTGTTAAGTTAGAACCTGCTAAGTCAGCAGAACCACCTAACAATTCAGGTAATAAAGGACCAAATGCTTGTAATGTATTTTGGCTTGCTTTACGTGTTGCAATTGTCTCGCCTTTCGCGTTTGTTTCACGAATGAAAGCATCGGCTTGGGCTGCAAATTCTGCTGGTAAATCACCACTGATACGACGAAGTAATTCAGCTGCTTCAGTTGGATATTTTGCTTGATATTGTGCAAATACCGCATTCCAAGCTGCTTCAGATTCACTACCTTTTGCTTTTGCATCCCATGCAGCATATACGTCAGCAGGAATAATAAATGCGTCTTCGTTCCAGCCTAATGCTTCACGAGTTAAAGTAATCTCATCTTTACCTAATGGCGCACCATGACAGTCTTCTTTACCCTGCTTATTTGGTGAACCTAAACCAATAATCGTTTTACACATAATGATTGTTGGTTTTTGAGTTTCAGCTTTTGCTTCAATTGTCGCTTGACGAATCGCATCGGCATCATGACCATCTACACGAAGAACTTGCCAACCATAGGCTTTGAAACGCTCTTCTGTATCGTCGCTGAACCAGCCTTCTACTTCACCATCAATTGAAATGCCATTATCATCATAATAAGCAATCAATTTACCAAGTTGTAATGTGCCAGCTAAAGAACATACTTCGTGAGAAATACCTTCCATTAAGCAGCCATCACCTAAGAAACAGTATGTGAAATGGTCAACAACTTTTAAATCATCTTTATTAAATTGAGCAGCCAATGTTTTTTCTGCTAAAGCAAAACCAATAGCATTAGCAATACCTTGACCTAAAGGACCAGTTGTCGTCTCTACACCCGGTGCATAGCCATATTCAGGATGGCCAGGAGTTCTAGAATGCAATTGACGGAACTGTTTTAAATCTTCAATTGAAAGATCATAACCTGTTAAATGAAGCAAAGCATATTGCAACATTGAGCCATGGCCATTTGATAAAACGAAACGGTCACGGTTTGCCCATTGTGGATTTGTTGGGTTGTGATTTAAAAACTCACGCCAGACGACGTCAGCAATATCTGCCATCCCCATTGGAGCACCTGGATGCCCTGAGTTTGCTTGTTGCACAGCATCCATTGCCAATACACGAATTGCATTTGCAATACGACGTTCGTTTAAAGGGGTCGTCATAGATCAGAATCCAATTTTAATAGATTGATGAAAAGAAGAAGATGAATAACCATTCAATGCCGCTATATTGTCTTAAAAAAAAGGCTTAGGGTAAACCCCAACACGGTATATTTCTTTATTTTTAACCGTTTCTTGGTTACACAAAAAACATTTGAATCTTTTAGTTATACAAAACAGTGTTTATTTTTCTGCACAATGACTAAATGTAAGAGCATTTATCTGGTTAGCTTTTGATATATCGATAAAATCTTTAGCCAATCCTGTATGCGTTGATCATGTTTCTTTACTTTAAAATTCAAATTCTGATATTTAAGATTTTTATTAAGTTATATGTTTAAAAAACACACTAGCAACAAGTTGTTAAAATATAAATACTTTAAATTAAAGCTTTCTATATCAATTTTGCTAATACACTTATCAATTAAAACACACTATAAATGAAATAAATTCATGCTTTTTAGTCAGTATGAACTGGTCCTTCAGCTCAAGTCGATGTAACATATTATGTCTTTTGAAATAACCAAGATAGGACTTTCATGCGCGAGTACGCTGTTTTTACCTCGGAATCTGTAAGCGAAGGTCATCCCGATAAAATGGCCGACCAAATTAGCGACGCTATTTTGGATGCAATCTTAAAAGAAGACCCATACGCACGTGTTGCTTGTGAAACACTGGTAAAAACAGGCGCTGTTGTACTTGCTGGTGAAGTAACAACGACTGCTAATATTGATGTTGAAGCTGTTGTTCGTAATACTGTTAACGGTATTGGTTATCACCACTCTGATCTTGGCTTTGATGGATCAACGTGTGCTGTAATCAATATGATTGGTAAACAATCACCTGAAATTGCTCAAGGTGTAGACCGTCAAAAACCAGAAGATCAAGGTGCTGGTGACCAAGGCCTAATGTTCGGTTATGCAAGCCGTGAAACAGACGTGCTTATGCCTGCGCCGATTTCTTATGCTCACCGCTTAATGGAGCGTCAAGCTGAACTTCGTCGTTCAGGTGCCCTTCCATGGTTACGCCCAGATGCAAAGAGCCAAGTTACTTTTGCCTATGAAAATGGCAAGCCTGTACGTCTAGACGCTGTTGTTTTATCTACTCAGCACGATCCTGAAATTTCTCAAAGCCAGCTTAAAGAAGCAGTTATTGAAGAAATTATTAAACCGATCATTCCTGCTGAAATGTTCCATGCAGCTACTAAGTTCCACATTAACCCAACAGGTATGTTCGTTATTGGTGGCCCTGTAGGTGACTGTGGTTTAACAGGCCGTAAAATTATTGTTGATACATACGGTGGTATGGCTCGTCACGGCGGTGGTGCTTTCTCTGGTAAAGATCCATCTAAAGTTGACCGTTCTGCTGCTTATGCTGGTCGTTATGTTGCAAAAAATATTGTAGCTGCTGGTCTTGCTGATAAATGTGAAATTCAAGTGAGTTACGCAATTGGTGTAGCAGAACCTACTTCGATTTCAATTAATACCTTTGGTACAGCAAAAGTTTCTGATGAGTTGATTATTCAACTTGTACGTGATCATTTCGATTTAAGACCGTTTGGTATTACTCGTATGTTGGATCTTCTTCAACCAATGTACAAACAAACTGCGGCTTATGGTCACTTTGGTCGCGAAGGTTCAGACTCTGCATTTACTTGGGAAAAAACTGATAAAGTTGATGCCCTTAAAGATGCTGCTGGCCTCTAAAACAAAATCGTAAAAAGCCCGCCATTGAGCGGGCTTTTTTATTTATAGTTCAAATTTTATGGTATGTAGGGTTTAATCTTCTAGCAATCATCCTTGACGCCATATCATTTTTAGCTGTAATCAGAATCTATTGTCTTGTCGTTTTATCATCCTGATTTAATACATCCAGTAAAGTTGACTGCGTTGGAGTATCTTGATGATTCTGGATATAAATATGGACAACTTTAAATACAACGACAACCGCCAAACAAGCCATCACACAAAACATCCATAAGCCATACGGGCTTCGAATATGTTGTGAACCACAATATGGACATGATTTATCAGTCGATGCCACAACTTTGTCGCAACACGCACAATGGTATTGATATAGCATAGGTAACCCTCCTTCCCTCATTTCAACCGTTGTTGTTTTAATAGGTTTGCTGCATTTTTTAATTTATACATCCTTTATATTTATCCTATGTGAAATGAAAAGATAATTCAATCTGGATGAACAATTGAGTCAATTAAAAAATATTAATTAAAAACAAATATATAAGTTAAATATTGTTTTTATAGGACTATTTTTCTTATTTTGATATTTTGCCAAATTTGTTAAAATAAGCGAATAATCTCACATTTTAGGCAAATGCATGTCACACACACAGCTCATTAATAAAGGTGGCTTTCGCGAAAGAGCCAACCGAAGCCGAGGTTATCAACAATCTGAAAATAAGCAAACAGCCTTAGCTTCAAACAAATACCAACCTCAAACAAAACCACAAGAAAGCCCAACTGAATTGGCTCAAACAGATTCTATTGTGACCGAATCTCTAACTAAATAATTTATATCTTCTTAAAATAAAAAAGGCCTAAACTTTATAGGTTTAGGCCTTTAGATAAGGTCTTTATTAATCCTTATTTTTATGTTCAATTTTCTTGTGATCTGGAGTGACTTCTCGTGCTTCTCCATCAATAATGCTTGAATCACGGTATTGACCTTGACTACCACCACCTTGTTGATTCTGCATATCCTGCATTTGGCGCATTAGATCAGCAAATGGGTTTTGCCCTCCCATATTACCGCCCATACCACCCATCATTTTTTCCATCATAGCTTGTTGGCGTTTTGCGAGAGTTCTCATCGCTATATTACGGAAAGCAGTTTGAACACCAGGGATCAAAATTAAAACCGCTAAAACATCAGAAACAAGACCTGGCAACATTAATAAGAAACCTGCAAAAGCATAAGCAAGTTTTTTAGTTACTGTCGGATCATTACCGAGTTGGCCAGTCATCTGCATTTGCTGTAATTGAGGCATAATACCAGCGGTACTTCTTCGAATAAGTCCTAAACCAATAAAGAAAGCAAGAATGAACCAAAAGAATACATACCATCCACTGATGAACTGTGCTACGCCAATCCATACAGCAATTTCAACAATCGCGCCCAGAACTACAATAAGAAGTAAATTCATGTAAAACTTTATCTATCTCAAAAAGAAAATTCATTGCAGTTTATTTGCCCCAACCCTATCGAAACAGCCAGAGTCTGCAATACTAGAGTACATTTGATTTTAACTCGATAAAAACAAACATGCTTTATTATTAATGAGTGCTGTATCAAGTTTATCAAGTGCAACTTTAATCAGATTTTAATTTTTTTTACTCTAGTTAAACGGAAAGCCCTCAAAAAAGCAGTTTTTAACACAACAAAAACTTAGGTTCTTAGAAAATTTGGACGTATTTCTTTGTTTGTATAGTTTTTTATGAAATTTAAAAAGTAGCTATGGGTATAGAGTTTCCTAAATAACTTACATTTTCTCTATCTAAAAGTACCTCTATTCAAGTTAAATTAAAGAATAACTCTTTTAAAGCTACATAGACTCATGACTAAAAAAGCTCTTTTCTTTGCCATTGGTACGATGTTTTTATCGGCGTGTTCTTTTGATACCGTAGAACAACATCAAATACAGTCAATTTCTACCAATAAAAACTCAGAGAAAATTCAATCATTGTTTGATCAAGCACAAACTACAGGTATTTTAATTATAAAACGTGGCCAAACAGAGGAAGTCTATGGCAATGATCTTAAAAGAGCATCAACCGAATATGTTCCCGCCTCTACCTTTAAAATGTTAAATGCTTTGATCGGACTTGAGCATCATAAAGCAACACCAACTGAAGTATTTAAATGGGATGGGCAAAAGCGTTTATTTCCCGATTGGGAAAAAGACATGACATTAGGCGATGCTATGAAAGCTTCTGCTATTCCAGTTTATCAGGAACTAGCTCGACGAATTGGTCTTGATCTTATGTCTAAAGAGGTGAAGCGTATTGGTTTCGGTAATGCTGATATTGGTTCAAAAATAGATAATTTTTGGCTTGTTGGCCCACTTAAAATTACACCTCAACAAGAAGCCCAGTTTGCTTATGAACTAGCCCATAAAACTCTTCCCTTTAGCAAAAATGTGCAAGAACAAGTTCAATCTCTGTTGTTCATAGAAGAAAAAAATGGACGAAAAATTTATGCTAAAAGTGGTTGGGGATGGGATGTGGAACCACAAGTTGGTTGGTTTACAGGCTGGGTGGTTCAACCACAAGGAGAAATTGTAGCGTTCGCACTTAATTTAGAAATGAAAAAAGGAATACCTAGTTCTATTCGAAAAGAAATTGCTTATAAAGGATTAGAACAATTAGGTATTTTATAATTTAGACCCTATAGCCCAATTTAATTTCATCATCATGAACTGGGCTATTTGCTTAAAATTTGAAAGCTTTATTATTTATCCATCAACTGGCTGCTGCGGTGTATTTAAATTTAACTGATAAAAAGCAGCATCCAGCCACTGGCCAAACTTAAAACCGACTTGCTTAAAAGTACCTGCATGGATAAAGCCCATTTTTTCATGTAAACCAATACTTGCTTGATTGGTTGCATCGATACAGCCTATCAATACATGCAAATCTGCCTCTTGAGCACGCTTAATCAATTCATGCATTAAAATTTTGCTTAATCCGCCACCACGATGTTCATGATGAATGTAAATACTATGTTCGACCGTATATTTAAAGGCAGGAAAAGCTCTAAAGGTTCCCCAGCTTGCAAAACCTAATAACTTATTTGTCTCATCTACAATACCAATGACAGGAAAACCATTTTCTCTTTTAACTGCAAACCAACTTTTCATTGACTCTTCAGAGCGCGGCAAATAGTCATACAAAGCGGTAGAATTAATAATTGCTTCATTCAAAATATCTAATATAGCCTTTGCATGTGTAGCTTCATGACAATCAATTAAACGTAAATTTGGATTAGAATTTTTAATCATGAAGATTCCTTAAGAACAGAGACGAGCTCATTACATACAACTAAAATATAGCGAGCGGTTTTAGAAGAAGGATTGCTGTATATGATCGGTTGACCTAATTGCATCGCCAAACAATCACCCTCTTGTAAAGCATAAAAGTTTTCACCCAATTGAATATCGATTTGCCCCTCAATTACCCAAATCTGCTGTAATACAACCTTAGAATTTACACTTGTTTCATACGTAACTCGAGACTGAGCAGGAAATTCAATTTCAACGATTTGAAATGGAGATTTCCAATTTGGAGGGGAAACTTGACGGCGAATGTACCCTGTTTCTGGATCTTTCCATTGTGATTGTTGATTACGTCGTACCATAGGTTGAGGCGATTGAGTATTCTGTGGGCTATCAAATAGCTGAGTCAAAGGCACCCCTAAACCATTTGCCAGCTTTTCAAGGACAACAGCTGTAGGACTCGCTTCTCCTCTTTCAATGAGTGAAATTGCAGAACGGCTTACCTGACATCGACTAGCAAGAACATCTAGGGTATATCCACGCGCTAGACGTATTTCACGCACTTGCTGCGCAATGCGGATATTAATATCTTCCATCTACCGATAAAATTTAATTCCAAAATTATAGATAAGTATTCCACTAAAATAGAATTACATCAAATTATTTTAAAGATATAAATTAGTCCGATAAAAACCGAAAAATAACCATTCATCGCAGCATTCTTTAAATTACGCATGCAGAACCTTTTTGGCTATGTAACAATACTCTCTAAACTATTTATATAAGTCTTCACATGGCACTGATTATTGGTATTGACCCGGGTTCACGCTTAACAGGTTATGGAATCATTGAAAAAGATGGTAGTAAACTGCGTTTTGTTGATGCCGGTACAATCCGAACAGAAACTCAAGAAATGCCAGAACGCTTAAAACGTATTTTTGCAGGCATTGAGCGAATTGTGAAATTTCATGGTCCAACTGAAGCTGCGGTTGAGCAAGTCTTTATGGCTCAAAACCCAGACTCTGCCTTAAAACTAGGACAAGCCCGTGGTGCTGCCATAGCCGCATTAGTGAATTTAGATTTACAAGTTGCAGAATACACTGCCCGTCAAATTAAACAGTCTGTGGTTGGTTATGGCGCTGCCGATAAAGAACAAGTCCAAATGATGGTGATGCGATTACTTAATTTGACCATTAAACCTCAATCCGACGCAGCCGATGCCCTTGCTGCTGCTATCTGCCATGCTCATGCATCGGGAAGTATGAGCAAATTGTCTGTTTTAAATGCCTTAGGTGGTATGGCACGTGGACGAAGCCGTTCTAGCAGTCGTAGACGTTAAAATTTATTGATTTACAACCTGAGTAATGGCTTGATTCATTTGGTAGGCCTGTAAACCACGCATACCTTGTTTTGCAAGTTTATCACCTGCTTGAGCATGCAGAGTCACTATCTCATGTAATGCAATACCTTTGTGAAACTGGGCTTTTAAGCTTGCAATCATTCCTGCTAACACATCTCCCATTCCACCAGTTCCCATACCAGCATTACCTTGCGTACAAATATACAAATTATCTTCTAAAATTAAGCTACCCGCTCCTTTAAGTACCCACTGGCCTGCATATTTTTGTTGTAAGGCATAAATTGCAGCAATTCGGTCATTTTCAATTTGCGCTGTAGAGCAACCAAGTAAAGTAGCAGCTTCTCCAGGATGAGGTGTGGCATAAATATGTGTATTTAACTTTTCAGGCTGTTTAGCCAGAAACCATAAAGCATCTGCATCTAAAACAACTTCTAGGCGTGTACTATGACTTAACAATTTAAACCATTGTTGGTAAATCTGCTTTGCCCAATCGTCACGGCCTAATCCCATTCCAAAGCATATTGCATCGACCTGAGATAGAATCTCTTTAATACTGTTTTCATCTAAAGCATTAATATCACGAAGCATAATATTAGGTGCCCGCGACAAAATAGCTTGATGATGATTACGATGACAAACCACCGTCACTTTGCCTGCACCTGCATGAAAGGCCGCTTCAGCAGCCATAATAACTGCACCGCCCATTTGCTCATGTCCCCCCACCACTAAAACATGCCCGTAACTTCCCTTATGACCAAATGCCATACGTTGAGGAAGTTTAATATTTGTGGGTGACAAATAAGCTAAGGGTTTTAGCTCTTGATCTACTGGAATTAAATTAATTAAATGAACTTGTCCGGCGTACTCTTTACCTTGTCCTGTAAATAGTCCTGCTTTATGACCTAAAACAGTAAAGGTATGATTAGCTCTTACTGCACAGGGTAAGACTCGTCCTGTATTTGCTTGTAAGCCACTAGGTATATCAATCGAAATTTTTAGGCCCAATTGTTCATTAAATATTTGTATCACTTGTTGCCAATCTATATTTAATTCTCTGTTTAAACCTATGCCAAATAAAGCATCAATATGACAATCAAATGTTCTTTTAATCTCAAAATTTGAGTGAATTGGGACTTTTATTTCTCTAGCAAATTGCGCTGCACAATGTAAATCGGCTGACTCACCCAATTGAGCTGCAAAGATTTCAACATTAAATCCAGCTTGTTTAAGGTAACTTGCTATAAAGTAACCATCACCTGCGTTATTACCCTGTCCACACCAGACCGCGATATTCTTAGTGGCATGATTTTCAAAAAGTACGATGAGCTGTTGAGTGATTGACCAAGCTGCTTGTTGCATTAAGCCTAATGATGAGTTTTGCGCAGCAAACCAGCGCCGCTCCCATGCTCGAATATCATCGCTATGGTAAACTACCGCCTGCATATTATTATCCTCTTGCATTTTGGTTTATGACATCTTCCGACACATCACGCATTACAGTGCAACAAATTGATCCACATGAATTAAAAGCATGGATCAAAGCTCAAGCATTAGACTTGGGTTTTGCTGATTGTGTCATCGCAAAACCAGATGCTCAAGAGCAAATGCCACGTTTTTTGGAGTACATTGAACGTGGTTATCATGCAGATATGACCTATTTAGAAGAAAATCTAGAAAAGCGAGCTGATCCAACACTATTAGTGCCTGGCACAAAAAGTATTATTTGTGTCCGCATGAATTATCTTGTGGAATCTCCAAAACCCCGATATGTACCTTTGGAACCTAACTCTGCCATTATCGCCCGCTATGCACGTGGGCGTGATTACCATAAAGTCATGCGTGGCCGATTGAAAACTTTAGCAACACGAATTCGTGAAAAAGTTGGTGACTTTGAATCTCGTCCTTTTGCAGATTCGGCGCCTATTTTTGAGAAATCATTAGCTGAAAGTGCTGGAATGGGTTGGACAGGTAAACATACTTTGCTCATTCATAAAAAGTCAGGTTCTTTTTTCGTATTAGGTGAGCTATTTACTTCACTCGACCTACCTTTTGACGAGCCAGCCACAGCACATTGTGGTTCTTGTAGCGCTTGTATTGATATATGTCCAACACAAGCGATTGTCGAGCCCTATATGTTAGATGCAAGACGTTGTATTGCTTATTTAACTATCGAATATAAAGGAATTATTGCTGAAGAATTACGTGCAGGTATTGGAAACCGAATATTTGGTTGTGATGACTGTCAATTAATTTGTCCTTGGAATAGCTTTGCCAAAACAGCATCTATTTCTGATTTTAATCCTAGACATGGGTTAGATAATATTAGTCTACTTGACATCTGGCAGTGGGATGAAGCCACTTTTTTAGCCAATACGGAAGGTAGCCCTATCCGCCGCACAGGTTATCAATCATTTAAACGTAATATTGCAATCGGATTAGGAAATGCTCCTTATTCAAAAGAAATTGTAGATCAACTACAAAATGGCAAAAATTTACATGACGAAATCGTCAATGTGCATATTGATTGGGCAATTGAACAGCAACTTAATCAACTTCAGCTATCAAATTAAAAAAATGATGTTTTTTGCCCTATAGCTTTAATACGAATTCTGTATGATTATGTATAGTGAATTAATGCCATCATCATGGATATGACAATGACTCTACGTAATGATTGGAATCGTGAAGAAATCCAAGCTTTATATGAACAACCTTTTTTGGATTTAGTTTTCAAGGCTCAACAAGTACATCGTGAGCACTTCACTGCCAATTCAATTCAGGTCAGTACCCTTTTATCTATTAAAACGGGTAAATGTCCTGAAGATTGCAAATATTGCTCACAATCGGCACATTACGAATCAAAACTAGAAGCAGAAAAACGTATTGCTGTTGAAAAAGTGATTAGTGAAGCGAAAGCTGCAAAGGATTCCGGTTCTTCACGTTTTTGTATGGGTGCTGCTTGGCGTAACCCACATGAGCGCGATATGCCTTATGTTTTAGAAATGGTACGTGAAGTTAAAGCATTAGGTATGGAAACCTGTATGACTTTAGGCATGCTTAACCAATCTCAAGCAGAACGCCTAAAAGTTGCTGGTTTAGATTACTACAACCACAATTTAGATACATCTCGTGAGTATTACTCTCACATTATTAGTACTCGTACTTTTGATGATCGTTTAAATACCCTTGATTATGTTCGTCAAGCTGGTATGAAAGTTTGTAGTGGCGGTATTGTGGGTTTAGGCGAAACTCGTGAAGACCGAATTGGTTTATTACATGAACTAGCTACCCTACCAATTCATCCTGAATCTGTGCCAATCAATATGCTTGTTCCAATTGAAGGAACACCTTTAGCTGATGTTGAAAAGCTTGATGTTATTGAGTGGATTCGTACTATTGCTGTGGCGCGTATTATCATGCCGCATAGCTATATTCGTTTGTCTGCTGGTCGTGAGTCATTAAGTGATTCAGATCAAGCATTAGCATTTATGGCAGGTGCAAACTCATTATTCTCTGGTGATAAACTACTGACCACACCAAATGCCGGTGAAGGTAAAGACCAAGCTTTATTTAATAAACTAGGTTTAACAGCTGAAAAACCAAAGCCAACAGTTGCTGATTTATCGGTAGATGCAATGAGTGCTTAACTCAAATTAAAAGATTTAAAAGCCCTGATCATTCAGGGCTTTTTATTTAAACAGAAGTTACTAATATTCCGTAAGTGGCATTCAGGAAGGTTCCGACTCGAATAATATCCTTCCCTGCAGCATGCGTTACTGTGAACTCTTGGCTCAACACATCAAAATTAAAAGAATCAAAAATATCTTGATGGTGTAAAAGCCAAGTTACTGTATCTGCTACATTATCATCCACAATATAAGTTAAGGCCTTAAAGTCTTTACTCATAAATAACTCTTAAAAAATAAATTTTATGAATTTTATATGAGTTCACTCTACCTTAAAAGAAAATCTAAGCTGCTTTAGGATTTACCAACGAATGACCAGACAACAGGCTTGCCAAAGCTTGAGGCGTAAATTCTAAAGAAAGTACATGATTTTTGAGATTGACTGAATGCTTACTAATTAGTGGAAGTAAACCATCTTCTGTTTCAAAGACATATTCATCTGCAATATTTAAAATACCTTCAAGGTTTGTCGTACTTGAAGCAAGATCATGGCTAAAGATGTCATAAATCGTTTGTAAGTTAAACGTTGTTTGCTGCTCCGTCGGATGCTTGATGAGATAATCCTTTAAAAATAAAACTAATTTATGAGCAAAGAAAAAGTAATTAGGTTTATAGCTATACTTCATAGTATTCATGGAACTGGACTCCAGATTATCTTTTATTGAATGACAACTAAAACAGTAGGAATTAAATCTTAAAAAATTCTTAAAAAAATTAAATATATTTATAAGATACAAGCAAAACAATTTTATATTTTAAAAACAATAACTTATATAAAAATATTGGATTTTTTATTATCTTAAATATTTTAAAATTACATTAATTCATTAGAATACAATTACTTATATATTACTATTTTTTAAATTCTATTTTAAATAAAAACTAATTAGTTATTTCACCAAATGATAAAAAATAATTTTTTTAATTTTCATTAATAAAAACAATTAATCAAAATATATATAAATATAATGTTTTTCTTGTTTTTTGATTGAAAAATGATATATTTCATTCGCCTTACTTAATCAGAATAAACTTACTGAAAAGTAATGGATTTTATTTTAAAAAGCTATTCTGGGGATTTTATGAAAAAATTTATTTTGGTGGCGACAGTTTCTCTCTTAAATATAGCAAATACACAAGCAGCAGATGGCACAATTACTATTAATGGTCTTGTCACTGATAATACTTGTACTATTGATACTGGAGATAAAAATTTAACAATCAATTTGCCTACTGTTTCATCTCAAACCTTAAAAAATGCTGGTGATGTAGCTGGTCGCACCCCTTTTCAAATTAATTTAACGAATTGTGCCGCTGCAGGTAAAGTCGCAACTTATTTTGAACCAGGCGCAACCGTGGACTTTAATACGGGTCGTTTATTAAACCAAGCAACTTCTGGTGCAGCAACAAATGTGAATATTCAGTTACTTGGCAGCAATAACGCTGTAATTCCTGTACTTGCTACAGGGACAAATGAAACTCAAACGAATTCACAATGGGTAAATGTTTCAGCAGGCGGTAGTGCTGATCTTAACTATTATGCTGAATATTATGCTACAGGTGCCTCTACTGCTGGTACGGTAACATCGCAAGTAAAATACACGATTATTTATCAATAAAATTAAAATTGAAGCTTCTATTCATGAATAGAAGCTATTTCCTACCTATTATTTATTATTGAGAATATGACTGATGCTTTTTCGTGGTCGTAAATTTTTTTGGGGATTAGTTTGTCTGCAAGTAGCGCTAACTACTACAGGTCATACTGAAATTGTTTTACATGGCACACGTGTCATTTATCCTTCAAATGCCCGTGAGATCACATTACAACTGAGTAATAACGGCACGGCTCCGTCTCTTGTTCAAGCATGGATCGATGATGGAAATGCAAAGTCAACACCAGATGAAACAAATGTACCTTTCATTATTACGCCCCCAATTTCACGAGTAGAAGCAACTAAGGGACAAACTTTAAGAATTACAGCTTTACCTACTACGTCTCAACTAAATCAACAACAAGAATCTATTTTTTGGCTTAATGTTTTAGATATCCCTCCTAAACCCGAAGGAAAAACTCAACAAGACCAAAGCCTGCCAATTTCTAATAATTTTTTACAGCTCGCTGTTCGTTCACGAATTAAATTCTTTTATCGCCCTATAAATCTAAAAGAAAATATTGAACAGCTTAGTGAAAAAGTTCAATGGAAAATAAATGATCAATATCTAATGATAAAAAACCCGACACCATTCTTTCTTACTATCACTTCTATTTTTCAAGGAAGTGAGGGTCATAAAACAGACTTATTACAACAAGGCTTAATGATTGCCCCTTTTTCAGAGGATAAAATTAAACTAAAAAATAAAAACTTAGCAGATATGAGCTTTGTGTATATCAATGATTACGGTGGACGAGTTGAGCACCCAATAAAATTCTAACCTCATTGTATTACTTAAGAAGATTTAAAACCTATCATGAATAGGCTCTAGAACTATGTCTAAATGGTTTATACCTTATATATGTTTAAAAAGTCCCTTTACTTGGTATGTGGTCTCAAGTATTACGCTATTCATGCCTATGGCTATATATGCTGAAAATAATACTGACATTCCACATTTTACAAAGGCTGAATTTGATAGCAACTTCTTAGTCGGTAATGCACAAAAAATTGATATAGCTCGTTTCAAATATGGCAATCCTATCCTACCTGGTGAATATAGCTTAGATGTCTACGTTAATGGTCAATGGCTGGGTAAACGACGTATGCGATTTACTGCCTCAGCTCCTAACACAAATGCTGAAACATGTTTTACAGAAGCGATGCTCCTTGAATATGGAGTAAAAGCTGAGGTTCTGAATCAAAATGCTTCTACTTCCTCTGTTTCATGTAAAGCTATTGCTTCATGGATAGATAACGCTTCTTACATATTTGATAGTTCCCGTTTAAGAATAGATATTTCGATCCCACAAGTGGTTCTAGAAAAAAATGCACAGGGTTATATTGATCCACATCTGTGGGATAGAGGTATTAATGCAGCTTTTTTAAGCTATAACGCAACAGCATATCGAATAGTCAATCAACAACATGAAAATACATATGCTTTTATGGCAACGAATCTAGGAGCGAATTTAGCAAGTTGGCAGTTTCGCCATAATGGACAATGGAAATGGCAAAGCCAATCTAATTCTCAATCTAATAATTCTTTTTATACTTCGACAAATACATATGTGCAAAAGGCATTTCCCGATATTCACGGTGTTGTGACTTTAGGAGATCATTTTACTAATAGCGATTTTATTGACTCTTTGCCGTATCGTGGAATGAATATTTCAAGTGATGACCGAATGCTTCCAAATAGTATGCTCGGTTATGCTCCAAGAGTTCGAGGTTATGCAAAAACCAATGCAAAAGTCGAAGTTAGACAACAAGGTAATTTAATTTACCAGACTACAGTCCCACCAGGAAACTTTGAGATTAATGATCTTTATCCCACAGGATTTGGAGGTGAGTTACAAGTTTCGGTACTTGAATCTAATGGAGTAGTTCAAAAATATTCTATTCCATATGCTTCTGTCATTGAAATGCTGCGTCCTCAAATGAGTCGGTATTCATTCACCTTAGGACAATTTCGAGACCCAAACATTAAATTAACTCCATGGTTAATACAGGGTAAATATCAACGTGGAATCAACAATTACCTTACAACTTATAGCGCAATTCAAGGAACACAGCAGTATTTCTCTGTATTGTTAGGTACAGCTTTTTCAATGCCTGTTGGTGCTATTTCTTTTGATGCAACTCAATCAAATGCCAATTTTTCCCATCAAGCTAAAATGACAGGGCAAAGTTATCGTCTAAGTTACAATAAGTTATTTTCTCCAACGCATACTAACCTAACACTAGCAACTTATAGATATTCAACAGAAAACTATCTCAAGCTACGGGATGCAATTTTAATTCAAGACTTACAAAAGCAAAATATTGATAGTTTTTCGGTAGGTAAGCAAAAAAGTGAATTCCAGCTTAATTTAAATCAAGCTCTTCCAAACCAATGGGGAAATTTCTATTTAGTAGGTTCGTGGACAAACTATTGGAACCAGTCTAGTACTAATAAGCAATTCCAATTAGGTTATAGCAATCAATTTAAAGATTTAACTTATAGTTTTTCTGCAATTAATAGTGAAACTATTGAAGCTGGCGGGCGAACTGACCAAGATACTCAATACCTCATTTCTCTATCCTTTCCCTTAGATTTTAAGAAAAGCTCTTTAAATTTTAATAGTCTTCTAAATGAAGATAGCCAAATTTTGAGCTTTAGCGGTTTTACAGGAAGCCGTTTGAATTATGGTGCATCAATTTCCAGTCAAGACCGTGGTCAAACGAATCTTAATATCAATGCCAACTATAAGACAAACTACACAACATTAGGTGCTTCATTCAGTTACGCTGACTCATATCAACAAGAAATGCTTAACTTGAGTGGCAATATCGTTGCCCACTCCCAAGGAATTATGTTTGGGCCAGATCAAGCTCAAACAATGGTTTTAGTTTATGCACCAGATGCAACAGGAGCACAAGTCGGTAATACACCAGGACTCAGCATAAACAAAAAGGGATATGCGGTTATCCCCTATGTTACGCCTTACCGTATGAATGACATTAGCCTTGATCCGCAAAATATCTCTACACAGGTTGAGCTAGCGGAAAGTAGCTTACGTATTGCTCCCTATGCAGGCTCGATTACTAAAGTTCAATTCTCCACAAAAAAAGGTTATGCACTTTTTATTAGTGCCACAAGATTAGATAGCTCACATTTACCTTTTGCCGCACAGGTTTATAACCAAGATAACGAAGTAATAGGCATTGTTGCGCAAGGCAGCCGTATTTATTTAAGAACCCCGTTAACCCGTAACCACTTATATGTGAAATGGGGAGATAAGAGTACTGAAAAATGCGAAATTGAATACGACCTAACGGACCAAATAAAGCACAACAACCAATCAATTATTATGACAAAGGCAGTCTGTATATGAATAAGTTTTTAATAATAATTAGCTTTTTTGCATTAAGCCTATTTGCTTATAGCCACACACATGCAAATTGTAATTTAAGTAAGGGATTTACTACAGTCGATATTCCGATGGACATAGGTAAAATCGTCGTAAAACCAACTGACCCTATAGGAACTATATTACAAAGAAATACTTTTACAATATCCCCTAATAATTCAACTGCCACTTGTAATCGTGCTAGTGATCAAATTATTGCAGCTCTCCCTTTAAACTATCCTGTTAGTACTATAGGCAATAATGTCTATGCAACCAATATTCCTGGTATTGGCATTCGCCTTTATCGGGAGGCTGCAGATGCTTCAGATTTTTCTGGATATTATCCATATAGACGTACATTAACACCAAATACAGCATATACGCTTTCACCAGGGTATTTTGTTATGGAAGTCATTAAAACTGCCATGACCACAGGCTCAGGAGCATTAGTAGCAGGACGTTACAGTACCTATTATGTATCCGGTCAACAAAATCGCCCATTTTTAACAACTACTGTATTGAGTAACGCCCCTATTCTCATCGCCTCCTCCTCCTGTGAAATTCAAAATGGTGTAGATACACCAGTTCAACTTCCAACCGTGATGAAATCAGGCTTTCGAGCGATTGGGTCAACCCAAGGGGAACAGAATTTTAATCTATCGATCTTATGTAATGGGGGTGAAAACAACTCTGGTATCGCTACGAGCAATACGATCAGCTTAAGTTTTGATTATAATTCTGATATCTCCAATAATCAGGTGATTAACAACAGTGCTTCGAACTCAATCAAAGCTAACGGTGTGGGTGTTGAACTGTTATGGAATATGAATGGAGCAAATAAGCCGATTCAAAAAGCAACCAAACTCAATATAGGTAGTGTGAGTTCCAACCAACTATTGAATATGATATTCCTTTAACTGCCCGTTATTATCAGACCGCCACCAATGTGACCGCAGGTGAGGTTAAAGCCACAGCAACAGTGACTATTCAATATGATTAACTAATCCCAATACCATTTATGAAAAATACATAAGCTTAAACCTGCTAAAAAAGTTTAATCCTAATATTTTTAACAACTTTGTAGTTAAATTAAAAAATTCCATAAAAAAATGCTCATAAGCGAAAATAGCAAATGAGCATTAGTGATAACCACTTAACCTGAAATACAAATTGTGGGAAATAGATCACAATTTGCATAACTATAATTCCAAAATTTAGCTTAAAAATCAAGTC
The DNA here is from genome assembly GCF_056725885.1 of Acinetobacter sp. GRABPA_MV_2. Lineage (NCBI taxonomy): Bacteria > Pseudomonadati > Pseudomonadota > Gammaproteobacteria > Moraxellales > Moraxellaceae > Acinetobacter > Acinetobacter sp. GRABPA_MV_2. Next base: position 51,441 of record NZ_JBWZNA010000006.1, on the reverse strand, counting down.
TTTTTTTTAACAAAAATTTAAATAGCTTTACTAAGGCTTTGTTTTACATAAATTAAAAAATGAATTTATTTTTTAAAGTCCTATTTTATAGTGTTTCTAAAGAATTATCATTCTATTAATTGATAAAAACTTAATTCTAAAAAAAAGAAATAATTAGGTTACATATCTTAATTAAAATTTTATTTATTTCAAACACTTAAACAAAATCAATAAAACTGTAATTTTAAAAAATTATAAAGAATTACATAATCTATAATAAAAAAAACATAAATAAATTTAGAAATCCCCTTCAATGACAAACAACATTCTTAGGCTTTATTAGAACGTAACATGCTCATTTTTTGGAAAATATTATGTATTATATTATTGAGTCTAGGAGCTACAAGTATAGGTTACGCAATCAGTAAAGTTGATCTTTTCCTTTTATTTATAGGCCTACTTTTATTACTATCATTTATCTTAGCTTTAAAACAAGCACGTGAAGATGCAGGTTTTTTTTCCGATAACTAGATGAAATCACTTTGATGAATAAGCCTCAATCTATTTGTTTATTAATTAAAAATTATATTTTAAAAGGTTCAAAACAGCTCACAAGAAAATCCATTACTACTCGTATGGCAGGACTATGTCGTAAATCTTCGTGTGTTACCAACCATATTTCAGCACTCATCGGATAATCATCGGGTAATTTAACTAAATTATTGAGCGGTCCCAAAAAATCAGGTAAGACGGCTAAACCCACTGCTCCACATGCAGCTCTCCACTGTAACTCTGGATGATTGGTAACCATTATAGGTTCTTTATGATTCAATCTTTCTTTCAACTTCTGCTGTTTTTGACCATGTACCCCTCCTACTTCCACACTAATCCATTCATAATTTTCAGGTCCTGTTGAAGCCAGATAATCTGGTGCCGCATATATTCCAAAAGGCACTTCTCCAACTTTGCGAGCAACTAAATTTTCATCTTTAGGACGTCCAAATCGTACCGCAATATCAGCCTCACTATGTTGTAAAGAAACATAATGAACATCGCCAAGCACCCGCAATTTTAATTGAGGATAATGACGATAAAATTTACCAAGATGAGGCATGATGAGATGTGCAGCAGTTAAGGGAGGCATACTAATAGAAACCATCCCCGTTACTTCTTGCTGACCAACCTGAGTTAAACGCTCAATAGAAAAAGTTTCTTCCATCATACGAGCAACTACCTGGGCAAGGCGTTCCCCATCAGGAGTTAGAATGTATGTCCGGGGCCTACGATCAACTAATTTAAGTTTTAAATTTTGTTCTAGCTGAGCAATTCGTCTAGACACAGTTGCATGGTCTACGCCCAATTTTCTGGCAGCAGCGGAAAGTGACTTTTCTTCGGTAAAAACTGAAAAGTAATGCAAATTTTCCCAATCAATCATTGTGCAAATTTTCACATTAGAAGTGTATTAATATGGAATTGTACACCTTTATAGATTTGCCGAGAATAAAACCTTTCTTAATGGGAGCCTGTCCATGAACAGAACGGTGGCTTATGCCTATGTTGGTGTTGTCTTAACAATGTTTTTTTGGGGATCAGCATTTAATGCAATGTCTTATATTATTCAACATATGCCCCCGTTATCTGCTGCGTCTGAACGCTTTTTAATTGCGAGTCTAGGCTTGCTAGTAATTTTTTCAATAACGGGTCAGCTTAGATGGACAGCCTTAAGGGAAAATCTTGTTATCTATCTTATTATTGGCGTTATCGGAATTGCGGGTTTCAACATTGGCTGTTTTTATGGCCTTCAAACCACATCAGCTGTTAACGGTGCTTTGATTATGGCAACTACGCCATTAATGACTCTATTAATGACAATCCTTTTAGATGGTGAAAAACTTACTACTAATAAATTCTTAGGCGTTTTATTCGGCTTAAGTGGCGTGTTACTGGTGATTAGTCAGGGACATATAACGACTTTACTGCACCTCAAAATAGACATTGGAGATCTATTTATATTATTGGGCGCATTTGGATTTTGTCTAGCAAATGTACTATCTCGCCGTTATGTAAAAAATGCCACCCCCCCTAGAAACAACAACTTTCTCTATGATGTTCGGGGCAATAACACTTGGTTTGTTGAGTGTTATATTTGAAGATCCTCTTACAGCAATTGCATCTGCCCCTATTAATGCGCACTTAGCTATGGGATATGTTGTTATCTGTTCTACCATGATTGCTTATCTATTCTGGTTTAATGGTATACAAAAGTTAGGTGCTGGTCGTGCTTCTGTCTTTTTTAACTTTGTGCCAGTGTTCAGTATGATAATTGCTCTACTTACTGGTCAAACCCTCAATATCTGGCAGTTGCTAGGAACAGTTTTAGTGATGCTTGGTGTTATGAGTAGCGGAGGATTTTTTAAAATTAAAAGCACTCCACTTATGATAAAACATTGTACAAAATAAGAAATATGCTGCTACATTAAAAATCTATTATTAATATGTAGCAGCATTTCCAAATGTAAAGATTATCTCTCAACATTTTTTTAAGTTCTTATATTTTCAAAATATTTTTTATATTTGTGATGATTTATACAAAAGCTCATCTTAATTATTCCGTTGTAACAAATACTGTATGTTTCTTTAAAACTTAATAAAAGATTGCCATATATAGTTTTAAAACAACTAAAGGAGATATTAAAATGAAGCTGGATTTTACAACAATTGAAAAGCAAGCCAAATTGCTACAAGAAGAGCAAGAAAAGATCGAGCAACGAGATCATGAATTTCAAGTTGCCTTAGATAAACACAGAGAATCCCTTAAGAATTTATTTAAAGAACTTTTCTCTGACAGAGAAATTAAGACAGAAAATGGAGGCCACTTCTGCGTAACCTTCGGAGATTTCAAAATTTCCTTATTGATTGAAACTGCTAAATTTGAAAATGGTGTTCCTGTAAAATTAAACTCCGTAAATCCTGTTATTATTAAATGCAAGAAAGATAAGCCGATTGCAAAAGCACAGTTTACAGATGCAACCCAATATCTAGATAACCATTTAGACACTCCAAATTATCAGTATTATTTTAAGCAAGAAGATAAGACCCAACTGGTACAATTTTCTGAACTTCCCACTTATTTCCAACTTGTTTTAGACGCAAACGCATAAAATCGAGCCCTCTTCAGAGGGCTTTTTTATATATTATTTTTTTATCATTTAACTTTCGAAAAATAAAATCAGTCAAATACTTTTTCTATTTATCTATGAATTATTTAACTCAATTTTAATATCCAATACTTCAAAAATATTTGATTCTTCTTAAAATTACTTGTATATACATGTTTATATTTGATTATACAAATATGAATAAATAAGAATAGGATGGCTCTTAAAGGATAAGGAGAGTGAAATGGACTCATCGGCTGGGAAACCTAATAGTAGTTTTATAGAAAACCGAAGCATCGACTTTATTCCTGAAAATGAAAGACATGGCGGAATATTTGCCCAATTCACCCTATGGTTTGGGGCTAACTTACAAATCACAGCCATTGTGACAGGCGCGCTAGCCGTTGTGTTAGGTGGGGATGTTTTTTGGTCTATTATTGGCTTATTAGTAGGACAATGTTTTGGTGCTGCCGTCATGGCACTACATGCTGCCCAAGGTCCTAAACTTGGTCTGCCTCAAATGATTTCAAGCCGTGTGCAATTTGGGGTTTATGGCGCGTGCATTCCAATCATACTCGTTTGCCTTATGTATATTGGCTTTACCGCAACTGGAGAGGTATTAGCGGGTAAAGCAATTGCACATTTAGCACATGTCAGCAATACAACTGGCATCTTAATTTATGCAAGTTTAATCATTTTATTCGCAACGATTGGATACCGTTTAATCCATTTGGTAGGTAAAGTAGCCAGTATTATTGGTTTGATTGCTTTTGTGATTATTTTGACTCAGATCTTAGCACTTTCTGATTTTTCTGAGCTCTTAGCAGTACGTCATTTCAGCTGGTCTTCATTCTTATTAGCAGTTTCCCTTTCTGCTTCTTGGCAAATCTCTTTTGGTCCCTATGTTGCAGACTATTCTCGCTATCTGCCAACTAAAACATCTTCATCTCGTGTTTTTTGGGCAGTGGGCTTAGGTTCTTTAATTGGCTCACAAATTTCTATGAGCTTAGGCGTTTTAATCGCTCAAGTTGCAAACGGCAATTTTGTCGGAAATGAAGTTCAATATGTTGTTGGTATGAACCCAATTGCCCTTGTCGTAACCTTTCTATATTTTAGTATTGCTTTTGGGAAAGTTACTCTGACGACCTTAAATGCCTATGGTAGTTTTATGTGTATTGCTACGATTTGGAATAGTTTCAAATCAACAAATCAAATCTCAAAAATAACAAGATTACTGATTGTCCTTGCTATGGTTGTAGTCTCGACCTTTATTGCAATTATAGGTGAACATACTTTTTTAAGCGCCTTTAAAGCATTTATTTTGTTTTTGCTTACCTTTTTTATTCCGTGGAGTGCCATTAATCTTGTTGATTACTACTTTATCTCTAAAGAAGAATGTGATGTAGATGCGCTCTATGATCCAAATGGTAAGTATGGACGTTGGAATCGGATTGGTATTACCTGCTACTTTCTAGGTATTTTGATTCAACTACCATTTATTGATAGTAAATTTTATACGGGTCAAATTGCGGCAATGCTAGGAGGAATCGATTTATCGTGGCTCGTAGGCCTTATCTCAACTGCTTTAATTTATTATATTTTCGCCAAGAAAGCTCAATTAAAATTTTCAAAACAGTTAGCTATTGATCAAATCAAATAATGAAGCTAGATAAGCTATCAAAGTCGATCACCTTGTTAGCTTATTAAAATGATTTTACAGTTATTCTGGTAGCGCTTTAGCCTGCGCCGAAATAGGCAATCCAAATAACTTATCAAAGCTCCAATTAAATATAAAAGTATAGATAGGGATAATGATAATAAAGGCCACATCTAACCAAAAAGCAGCAATGAGGGAAATATCCATCCACCATGAAATAAGCGGAATTAAAAACAGAACCAAAGTAAGTTGAAAACCGATGGCATGTCCAACTCTACGCTTAACTGTACGGATATGACTGCTTTGTTTAGCTTCCCATTTCTCATATAAAATATTGTAGATAAAATTCCAAGTCACAGCGATGGTCGTAATCATGACAGATAGTGGCCCTGTATGTTCAACACTATCACCTGCCAAAATCGCTAACCCTACTGATGAAATAATCATGCCGATTATCTCATAGGAAGAAACATATACAATTCGACGTTTTATACCTTGCATAATCAACAAACTCTGCTTCATTCCTTATATTTTAATTTCAGTTAAAATCATATATAAAGTTAATAGCTTTCAGTTCAGCTGATATCAAAATGAATTTTAACAGTGAAAATATTGAACTTTTCATAACTGTACTTGATACAGGTTCTTTCTCTGCGGCCGCTCGTAAACTCAATCGAGTCCCCTCAGCGGTAAGTATGGCCATTGCTAATTTAGAAGCAGAATTGGGTTACATATTATTTGAACGGACTCCTCGGAAGGTCATTCCAACCGCTACCGCATTAGCTTTGGAACCGCAAGCACGAATTATCTCTGAACAACTTAGGCTATTTAGCAATCATGCACATGAACTTTCCTTAGGACTTGAAAGTAAATTGCGTATTGGCGTTGTTTCTGATGTAAATACAAAATTATTGTTTTCTTGTATAAAGAAATTAGCCGATAAATTCCCTTTACTGAATATAGAGATTATTACTGCACCTCAAGACGACATTGTTAATTTACTTTATACGGAGCAAATCAGTCTTTGCTTAGCAGGTTCAGATCTCAATATAAAAATGCGTGAAAATCTACAATTAGTCATGACTGAAACAGTGGCGGCTACGATTTCTTCTAGCCACGCTCTTCTACAAGATAAATCAAAACAGTTTTCTATTGAAGAATTAATCAATATTAGACAAATTGTTGTGGCGAGTAGTGAACATGAAATGAAAGATCCCCGTTCAATTATTGGTGCAATGTATTGGAAAACCAATAGTCTACAAACAGCAATTAATATGGTTGAAGCGGGACTCGGTTGGGGAAATTTTCCGTTATCATTAGTACAAGATAAAATCGATCAAGGTCACTTAGTCCTTTTAGATTTTAAAAATACAAAAAATCATTTACCTCTATCTATTTATTTAATTTGGCTCCAAGACCGCCCTTTACCTAAAGCAGCTAGAGAGTTAATTCAAATTATTCAAGAAAATTTATAGGATAGTTCTTAAAGTCTAAAGCTTTTTTATAGGTTTAATTCTTGTTAAATCTATTTTATTTAAAGCTTAAGCTTATTACTCTGTACCATATCTCTAAATACTACCAAAAACAAAAAGCCTACTTAGAAAGTAGGCCTCTTGTTGTATTTCAGGATTAAGCAATAATATTTTATTTTGTAAAAAATACACTTATACTTTATTAAAACCAAGTGTTTTAGTCAAGAATAAAATTTATAGGATACAAACATTTATATTATTGTGAAGACAATCACAATTTAAGTTTTATATATAAAATACTGAGAAGAAGAAAAGATATTTTAATCATAAAAATTTTTATTTTTGTCCTTAATAACTTCTTTTTTAGAAAAACACAACAAACACATTAAGAAAAAGTATTATATTTTAATTAAATTTATTTATCTCTCACAATACTGAAAACTGTTTATTTACTATTTTTATATTTCATCATTAAAGTTGTTAACGTTATATCTCAATGTTTACTTTTTATTAACTTAAATTTAAATTTCATACCTACTCTAAAAATTAATAATACCATTATTCTTAAGTCATTTAGACCTATTAATTTATTTTTTACTACATATAGACTAGAATTCCATTAAGAGAATTCTTACAACAATTATTTTTCGAAAGATATACTTAAAAAGACAATCTACTATATATCTAAAGCTTAATTACAATATTAAAATATAGAAAATTTTATATAGTATTTTTAATCTACATTTGTATTTATCTTAAATAAGTTTTTCTAATTTCATAATTTCAAAACATTCAAACAATGCACCTACACATCCTGCTCATATTTTAAACAAAATATATTTTATATAAATTAGTGGTTCAAATTACAAATACAATTACATCAACATGTCGATAAACTGTTGGAATAAGTTCTAATTGATCGATAAATAACTTAGTCTACTTTACTCTTGAAGTATAGATAAGCTAGAATCCCTATCGTTTGAAATATTAACCAATATAACACAATATTTTTGGGTTTACTTTGAGCCTATTTCAGAAAATGTCTTGTGTTTAATTAAAAAATTGATTAGTATTGCACGCACTGAAAAGGCTTGAGATTAAAAGCTTTTCTGACTTATAGGGCCTATAGCTCAGTTGGTTAGAGCAGCGGACTCATAATCCGTTGGTCCACAGTTCAAGTCTGTGTGGGCCCACCAAATACGAACCCCATAAATTAAAAATTTATGGGGTTTTTTATATGTTCGAATAGAATATTCTATACCGATATACAAAATTCTCAAAAATTAAATTTTATTTTATCTCTAAATTTTAGATGTTTTAAAGCACATTCCCGTTTCTTGCTAAATATACACATTTCATCTATTAAGCTAAGATTTGTTTTCGCATAGGTTTAGAATTTTCTAATTGAGTATCCCAAAACTTTTCCCATAAATCACAATACTCTAAGCATAGTTTCTCAATATAGTTGTAATCTGCTTCTGTACAAGCTTGCATCAACACATACCATAAATCTTCTTCATGATCATCGTCTGCTGCTTCAGCACTTTCATCCTCAGAGATACCATGTACATGATAATAACCACCACCTTCCACATCCAGACCAACTGCTTTAGTTGCTCTACGTAGAGGTGGGCTATATAGAATCACCTCTTCTTCTGCAACTGCTAATAAGGCTGAAACTGCTTTGTAGTCATCATAAGTATTTTCTAAAAATACCCTAACCTGATCTGCAATTTTACTCGGGTGATAATTTTGGCGATCTTGTTCAGTGATACCAAAATCATTCAATATATCTTCAAATAAAGGATAATGAGCATATTCAGGATTTCCCTGATAGTAACCGTCTTTGTCTAAGCCTGGACGAAATCCAAACTCATCAAAAATATTTAAACTCAACAGAAAACGCGGAAACATTTTTGCACCAGCATGCAATCTCGGTTCCAATTGTTTTGTTTGAAATTGGGCCATGAGCAATGCATCAGTAAAAGTTTGTACAATTGCATGACGATACTCTAAGTGAATTTTTTTTAAGTCTTCTTTATTAATTTCGCCGTTATTTAAAGTATCAATTGCCGGATGATGGGATACTGGATGTTTAGCAATTTTTGCTCTTAAGTGGGTTAAAAAGTTTAAATTTTTTTCCCATAGTTCTACTGAAATGCTTTGCTTCATCCCTGCGAGTGCTTTCTTTCTAGGATTATTAAAATTCTCAAATTTCTTAGGCATATCCGCTCTCATTAAACTTATTGAAGCATGATCGATTTTTACATATTTTATTATAAAAACAATGACTTAAATTAATATTTAAACTTATTCCATCATCAATTCATATTAGAATTAAAATGGTACGAAATCAAATAAAAAATTTAAAAAAAACTTCAATTAATGATAATCATTATCACAATCTCAACTTGAATCAAATTCACTTTTTCATTATCATAATTTGTATTAAAAATTTAATATTTTAGATTAAGTTATAATTAGTTTTAACTATATGGAATAGTAATGTCAAAAAAAGAAGATATTATAAATACTGCTTTAAATTTATTTAATCAGATTGGTTACAATGCTACTGGCGTTGACCGTATTATTGCCGAATCAAATGTTGCAAAAATGACTTTCTATAAATATTTCCCTTCAAAGGAAAATTTAATTATGGAATGTTTGCAACATCGAAATATAAATATCCAAAACTCTATCAATGAACAGTTGAGTTTGCATCAAGATGCTACTCCGCTACAACAAATTCATATTATTTTTAATTGGTATATTGAATGGATCAATAGCGAAACATTTAATGGATGTTTATTTAAAAAGGCATTTATTGAAGTATCCAAACAATATACTTCAATTCGCGAACCATTTTATGAATATACAAAATGGTTGACTAATTTATTACATGAAAAACTTACTCAATTAGGCATAGAAAACCCAACTCCCCTTGTTCATATCATTATTTCTATTATTGATGGAATGATTATTGATGGGACGACAGATAAAAACCTTATTAACCCAGAAAAAATTTGGAAATATATTGAATATTTAATTAATGAAGAGATACCACAGCCAGTATCTTAACTTTAAAATTATCTAGGTTTATTACTTAAGACTAAGTTTGAGAAAAATAAAAAAAGAACTTTTTAATTATTTTATAATTTAGATAACCCTTAACTTTTGTGCTCTACTTTAGCTTTCATAATTTTTCTAGGCTTTTTTACAAACTCATATTAGAATCCTGAAAATTTCTCACCTTGCACTGATGTATGAAAAAATTTTTAGCTAACTCTATCTTTAAAGCCGTTGGTTGGACCTACAATGTAGACCCAAAAATTCTTGAGAAAAAACAAGTTATTATTGGCTTTGAACATACATCAAATCTAGATGCAGTGTTATCGATTGCCCTCTTCCAAATTTTAGACATCAAAATTCATACCTTAATAAAGAAAGAACTCTTTAAGGGCCCACTTAAGCCCCTTCTAGAAAAACTTGGTGGTATTCCAGTTGACCGAAAAGCAAGTAAAGATATCGTTTCACAAATGGTTGAACAGTTTCAAACTCATGAAACTTTTAACTTGGTGATTGCTCCTGAAGCTACACGTGCCAAAGATGGCTCTGAACGTAAACCTATCCGCACAGGTTTTTGGCATATTGCAAAAGCAGCCAATGTTCCTATTGTTTTAATGTATGCGAATGCTCGAAGTAAACAAGGTGGGATTTTAGGTAAAATTTACCCGACTGATTTACAAAAAGACTTGGAAACTATTAAAGAGTTATATGCTCAATTTGACATAGATGTCAAAATTAGCTAAATCAAATTGGACTTGATTTGACCTAATCTCAATCATTAGGTTTTAAGCTTATTGTTGTTATTCAATTGGCTAACAAAACGCAGGGCAACAGTTTTCAACAAAACCAAGCCTATGCTAATATTCTAGCACTTTTGCATTTTCTTTTTTTGGAGTTCACGTCCATGGCGGGTCATTCTAAATGGGCCAATATTAAGCATCGTAAAGCTAAACAAGATGCAAGTCGCGGTAAAGTTTTTACTAAATATATTCGTGAAATTGTGACTGCTGCCAAACTTGGTGGTGGAGATCCTGCTAGCAACCCTCGTCTGCGTGCAGTAGTTGAAAAAGCTCTCTCAGTTAATATGACACGTGACACCATTAACCGTGCAATCCAACGTGGTGCTGGTGGTGAAGATAATGATGATTTAAAAGAAGTAACTTACGAAGGTTATGGGGTTGGCGGTGTTGCTGTTCTTGTTGAAACAATGACAGATAACTTGAACCGTACAGTTCCCGATGTACGTCACTGTTTCAGTAAAACAAATGGTAACTTAGGAACTGCGGGTTCTGTATCTTATCTATTTACTAAACGTGGTGAGATTACTTTTGAAGATGTTTCTTTAGAAGATAAAATCATGGAAGTTGCTTTAGAAGCTGGGGCTGAAGATATTGAAGTTTCAGAAGATGAAATTTTAGTAATCACCTCACCTGAGACTTTCGGTGAAGTTCAGGATGCTCTTGCTGCTGCTGGTTTAAAATCTGATAACGCAGAAGTTGTGATGAGTCCATCCACAAAAGCTGAAATTACAGATGTTGATCAAGCAAAACAAATTCTTAAAATGATTGATATGTTTGAAGATCTTGACGATGTACAAAACGTTTATACTAACGTTGAATTCTCGGATGAGGTTTTGGCTCAACTTGATGCTTAAATCAAACATTTGAATCAAAGAAAACGCACCATTTGGTGCGTTTTTTTATAGCTTGTTGAGCAAGTTATAGCAATTAAATACATTATATTCTTTAATGACAAAACTAGAATGTAAAGCAACGACATTGTCGATTTTTCCAATACGTCTTAATAAAATTTCACTGTAGTCATCCATGTTGCGTGCTACAAGCTCCAAAATAAAATCTGCACTTTGACCTGTGACTAAGAATGCGTTTGTTACTTCTGGAATTGCCTCTATTTCAGACAAAAACTTATCAAATGTTTCGCTATCATGTTTGCTCAATGAAACTTGCAATAAAATATGTAAAGTAAAACCAAGCTTACTAAAATTAATTTCCCTTTTGAGCTGCCCCATGATGTTGGCTTCAATCAGGTGCTTAATACGGCGATGTACAGAACTGACTGACAGATTGATCCGTTCTGAAAGTTCATTCAAATTTAAGTCTTCATGAGACAAAATTTCTAGAATTTGTTTATCAAAACGATCTAACTCCACTCTTATCTCCAGCCAGAATTTCACAGTAAAGACAGTATAACCCTATACCATCACCTCTGCATTGAAAATACAGAGGTTTATAGACAGCAAAACTCTTTTTCTTTTATAGAGCTTAATTCTTTTATGCCTTTTAAACGTGCAAGTAGTGTCAGGGACGGTTCATTTTAGAGAGTCAGTTTATGCTTAAATCTGATTTATCTATTCAGAATCCTTATTCTCACTACCATTTAAGGCTAAAAAGGAAGTAATCATCAAAAATTGACTATTTTTAAAGCTTCGTAAAGTTGGCATCATTTTTGTTATGTATTTGCAGGAAAATTTTTATCCATGTCGGGGGAGTTCCTGTGAATAAGATCAAAACACTAGTGTTAGCAATGAGTTCTTTCGGTGTAATGAGCGTGACGATGCCTGTGCATGCCGCTACAGATGCTGAAGTTAACGCCTTACGTGATGAAGTAAAGGAGTTAAAACAACTCGTTCAGAAACTATCTGATCAACAAAAAACAGCTTTAACTGTCACTGCTCCAGCAACAAGTCCCGCACTACCTGCCACCCCTACACCACCTGCATCAAAACCAGGTTGGATGGCTATGGTCGATGGACAAACTCAAGTCAAGCTTTATGGTAGTGTTCGCGCAGATGCAACCTATGACTTTAAAGGTTCAAATGGCAGTATTTCAAATGGTGCCAATTATCCACTGAATAAAGATGACCCTAAACAAGACTCACTAAATGTATCTGCAGCAACTTCACGAATTGGCTTAGATATTACTCGTCCAACTCAATATGGAGATTTAACAGGTAAAATTGAAGCCGATTTCATGGGTGGGAATGGAGATAATGGCAATGGTACTTTCCGTGTTCGCCATGCCTATATGTCCTTAGGAAAATGGTTAGCTGGTCAAACAACCTCACCGTTTGTAAACACAGATACCTCACCAGAAACTGTAGATTTTAATGGTGCTATTGGTACAGGCACTACACGGACAGTACAGGTTAGGTACACTCAGCCAATTAATGCACAACAGAAAATATTAGTTGCCTTAGAAGGTGGGGATGTTGAAAAAGCTGGTAATGCTGCCGGTGGAAGCCGTTTTCCTGCTTTAACAGCACGATATGATTTCAAAACTACGAATAACAAAGGCCTATTACAGTTGCATGGTCTTGCCCATGAAAACCGTGTGGCTCCAAAAGATAGTGCTTCAGAAGAAAAATTTGGTTGGGGTGTCGGTGTTGGTGGTAAATATGATTTAACGCCTCAAGATAGTGTGGTTGCTAATTACTATCATGTTAAAGGTGATGGTCGTTATTTACTTTATAGCAATTCAGCTTATAACTATGACACAACAACACAAGATATTAATTTAGGAGAATTCGATAGCGCAGTAATTGGATATCAACGTAAATGGAGCCCTATTCTACGTTCTACTTTTGCTGTAGGTGGTATTCAATATAAAGATGATAATGTCTATGCAAATAGCAATTTAACCAATACTAGCTATAACAAAGAAATTTATAACGCTTTAGTCAATTTAATCTGGAACCCAGTTAAAAATATTGATTTAGGAGCCGAATATACTTACGGTCAACGTGAAACTTTTGCGGGTGACAAGGGGGATTATTCACGTATCAACCTGCTAGCAAAGTATAGTTTCTAAAAATTAGATATAAAAAAAGAGCCTTTAATGGCTCTTTTTTTATTAGGGTTATTAGTGCATCGCCTGAATTTTTTCTAAGAAAAGTTTAGCACGCTCATGACGAGCTTCTAAATTATCAAAGAATTCATGGGTTGGGCAGTCTTCTAAAATTTTACCTTCATCCATAAAAATTAAACGGTTAGATACTCTTTTAGCAAAGCCCATTTCATGAGTAACACACATCATGGTCATGCCTTCATGTGCGAGCTGCACCATAACTTCAAGAACCTCACCGACCATTTCTGGGTCAAGTGCTGAAGTTGGTTCATCAAACAACATACAGATTGGGTCCATAGACAAACCACGAGCAATCGCTACACGTTGCTGCTGACCACCCGACAACTGCCCCGGAAATTTATCTTTATGAGCAAGTAAGCCTACACGCTCTAAATATTTCAGACCTTTTGCACGAGCATCTGCAACTGAACGCTTTAACACTTTAACTTGAGCAATCGTCAAATTTTCCAAAACAGTCATGTGCGGAAAAAGTTCAAAGTGCTGAAAGACCATTCCCACTCGTGAACGGAATTTAGCTAGATCTGTTTTTGGATCTTTAAGCGAAATCCCATCAACAATAATGTCACCTTGTTGAAATGGTTCTAGAGCATTTACTGTTTTAATGAGTGTTGATTTTCCTGAACCAGATGGTCCACAAACAACAACGACATCACCTTTTTCAATACTCGTCGTGCAATCTGTTAAAACTTGAAAATCACCATACCATTTAGAGATATGTTGGATGTCTATCATTGGCATTTAAAATCTCCAATTAGCGAATGATGGCAATTTTTTGCTGTAAGCGTTTGACTAATTGCGACAGCACAAACGAGCTACAGAAATACACTACAGCGACGATTAAATAGAATGTTGCTTTAGTTTCAGGTCCATAAGTATTAGCTAATGTATCTGCACGACCTAAAAAGTCTGGTGCACTAATCACATAAACTAACGATACATCCTGAAACAGAATAATGGTTTGAGTTAACAATACCGGAAGCATGTTGCGAAAGGCTTGAGGTAAAACCACGTAGCGCATTGATTGACCATAGGTAAAACCAAGCGCGTAGCCTGCATGTACCTGACCTTTTGAAATAGACTGAATTCCAGAACGTACAATTTCCGAAAAAAATGCAGCTTCAAAAATAGCAAAAGTTACAACGCTCGAAAATAGCGGCCCCCAATAGGTATCAGATTGAAACTCAAATATTTTTGGCAACAAAAAGTAGAAAATAAAGATCACCTGAATCAGTGGAATACCACGAAACAGATCAACATAAAATTTTGCAAAATTACTTGCGATGGCATTGCTAGATAAACGCATCATTGCCAATGGGGTTCCAATTAGGATACCGCCCATCATTGCTAATACCGTTACGGTAAGCGTAAAAATGAAACCTTCTTTGAGTGCTGCGATCACGTCAGGGTTTTGTAATAAAGAAAAATCCATGATTACTTCCCTCCTGAACCTAAGCCAGGTACAGCCATTCGTTTCTCAATCCATGCCATTACAAACTTAATGCTATAAGTGATAATCAAATAAACAGGTGTAGAGAGAATAAGAATGATGATGTCCTGAGAAGTTTCTTCACGCATCGTTTTCGTATAAGCAAAGAAATTCAACACACTCAACGCATATAAAACAGCTGAGTTTTTGAATACGTTCATTGCTTCAGATGTAATCGTTGGCCATACAGTACGATATGCAACTGGTAAAATGACATAACGATAGCTTTGGGCAGTAGTAAAACCCATAGCAGAAGCCGCGAACTTTTGTCCACGAGAAACAGTATTAATTCCGGCACGTATGTGCTCAGATACACGGGCAGCCGTGTAGAGACCTAATGCAAAAACACCAATAACTGCAGGTTGTTGATTTAAAATATTTTTCCACCAACCACCAGCAACCACATCCCCACTACCTGCACTTAAGCTGTCCGGTAGAAATTCCGGAAAAACAAAAGCCCAGAAGAATAGTTGCACAATAAGTGGAATATTACGAAAAATTTCAACGTAACAATTGCCGATAAATGCGAGAGGTTTGTTAGGTAATGTACGAATTACCCCTAGGAGAGAACCTAATAAAAATGCGATAAGAAAGGCTATAATAGCTGTCCAAACCATAGTGAACACGCCTGAACCTAACATTTGTAACCATGTGGGTGCCTCAGCATAAGCATTGTAGCTTGAGCTACCAATAGCTTTACAAACTGATTCTGCCCATGCGGCTTTATCGACACCATATTCATTAGACTCCGCACAGAATATAGTCCAGTTTAGCGAGCCGACTGACATGTTTGCCCCTTAAATTAATATCTTTAGAAAATAGACCACTTGTGCAAATGAATCTTTACACTTACACAAGTAAATTTAGGACAAAAAGATCCAGTTAGATTCCTGCATCTGTTGGGTTAGCTTTTAATTTCTTATAAGATGAACTTTGTTGCATGTTCAAATTCGTATTCTTTGGTGGAATTGGAGATAAGAACCACTTCTTATATAAAGCGTCCATTTGACCAGTTTTCCACAAGTTCTTTACAGTACGGTCTGCAACCGCTTTAAATTTTGGATCATCTTTAGCAAGCATAATTCCATAAGGTTCAGATGAAAGTACTGGACCTACAATTGCAAAAGCTTTAGGTGTAGAAGATTTAGCAATCAAGCCTGCTAAAATATTATCATCCATTACAAATGCAGCAGCACGGCCAGATGCCATCATGGCAAAAGAGTCAGCATGATCCTTACCATAAATATTTTGAACATTAATTGCCTGACCTTTCTCATTCATCTTGATGTATTTGTCAGATGTGGTGCCTTGAGTGGTAACAACAGCTTTACCATTTAAGTCTGCCAAACTTTTAATGCCTGAATTTGCTTTAACAGCCATGCGCACTTCAGTTGCATAGTAGTTAGTTGAGAAACCAACTTGTTGCTGACGTTGTTTAGAGTTTGTAGTAGTACCACATTCCATATCGATATTGCCTGCCAAAAGCTCAGGAATACGTGTTGATGAAGTTACAGCCTTGTACTCAACTTTTAAGCCAGGCATTTTCAGTTCTTTTTTAATGTCATTTGCAAACTGGTTACAGATATCGACTGCATAACCTACTGGTTTACCTGCAACAACATATGAAATTGGATCTGAGGATTCTCGATGACCAATTACGATCTTTCCGGTACTTTTAATTTTAGCTAATGTATCTGCTGCTTGAATTTGAGAAGTAGCGCCAACCGTACAAAGCATAACTGTTGAAATAATGAGAGAGGTTGCAGAACGTTTCATAAGAACTCCTTGATGATCATTCTCTCTATTTATCTATAGAATCATTCATATAGAGCAATAGAGTGATTTTTTATTAAATTGCAATTATCGAGCCAACTTTTCCAAGTCGGATCCATCCATTTGCTTCACTTATTCTATTCAATCTGTTTTGCAGAATTAATACCTTTAAAACTGCTCACATGTTTCTACTTTAATCTATGTTTTAATCTTCTGTCTATTATTAAGCTCATCTAATTACACTTAAATGTGGCAATTATTGATTACAATGTAAACACATGCACAATAAAGTGGCTTAACTTTGGCTAAAATAGTATTTAGAAAAATTGTATTTTCCAAAAAATTATAAAAATTAAAGTTATTAGTCATTTAGATAAAATAGAATTTATATTGTAAAAAGTAATTTTGGCAACAAAATAATATAAACAAATGGCTTAATAAAAATCATTTAGAAAATTGATAGTAATGTCTAACATTAATAAAATAACTAGCAGAGATAAAAATAAGCCCCGATTTTCTCAGGGCATTTTATAATTTTAAATTCCGCGCCAATCTACACGCGCATTACGCTCAGTTTGATATATTCTTAAAACATACTGACCTAGAGGTAAATCGAGTAAATTTTGCTGATAGTTATTCCATTCTTCCGAAACACCTTCAGCTTCTTCCCGCTCCCACGGCGTACCCTTTATTTCTAATAAAGGAGCAAGCATAGAACATACAGAAATATCAGCAAGACTTAAGCGATCACCCACCATATAACGTGCCTGATTTTCGATTAAGCAGTTATTTAGTTCATTTATGAGCTCATCCATGTGCTGTTTTGACTGGTTCACTAGCTCTTCTTCAAGTTTATAATTCTTCTTTACCAGTGTTTTGAGGAAGGGCTTCGATATTTTTTCAAACTGACGTAAATAGCCTTGTTCACCCATCATAATTTCTAAAGCATGGTCTCCTTGTGCCAACGTATGAGCTAAAGCCCAACGACGGACATGAATACCCAGCTCATCAGCCAAGCTATCTATTTTTAATGTTTGTTGCCTTAATTGTTCATCACGACGTAACAGTGAATGCTCTGGATAAGTATCATCCAGATAAAGTGCAATTTTAGTCGACTCAGCGATCCATTGATGATCATCTTTCAAAATAGGCAGTAAATTTTGGCCTGTCTTGAGTTGTGCAAAAGCACGATGAAACCCTGGAATTAAGTTATGAGCCACATAATCAAGTTCTTTATGGTCTAACAACCAGCGAGCTTTTTCACAATAATGGGACAAAGGAAACTGATACAAAACCCGCATAAAATCTCCACGTTTATTTTTATTTGACTATTTGTACAAAAATGGTCGATGGTAAGTAGATACTTTAGAAGCTATTTTTAGTTAAAACAATGGATATTGTGCTCATTTTTCACTAACAGTTAGGTCTATATTTTTTATATCTTTTTTTACCGTACTTATAGATGTTTTTCATATTAAAATCTTTTTAGTTATTCATTTTACAAATAAAAATCATAATTTATTGATTTTTAATATATTTATATATCTGAATTTATCTATTAAAAAGCAAAAAAATTGCTTTGCACTTTATTTCATAAGCTGAGCATAAGTCCTCGTTTAGTGGAAAAATATTTCTTTTGTAAGGTAATGACAGTAATACAAGGTGTCATTATGTCTAATTCTCTATCTAAAACGACGGCGTACGTCCAAATCATTCAAAATGATCAACAAGCCATTAATGCTGCTTATCAAGTGGCTGATTTTGCTTTAGAGGGTCGTAATACACGTGATCAACAACGCTTACTTCCTTATGAGCAAATCGAAAGCTTTAGTCAAAAAGGCTTAGGCGGAATTCGCATTGCAAAAAAATACGGCGGTGCTTTTGTTTCCAATAAAACACTTGCACAAGTTTTCCGTATTCTAAGTAAAGGCGATGCGAATGTTGGTCAGATTCCACAAAATCAGATTAGCTTGTTAAACCTCATTGAAATCATGGGTACAGAACAACAAAAACAATTTATCTTTTCAGAAATATTGGCAGGAAAGCGTCTTGCTAACGGTGGACCAGAACGTAATACCCATGATTCAAAAACCTTAAAAACCACTCTTACTGTTGAAAACGGCAAATATATTTTAAACGGCGAAAAGTTTTATTCGACGGGAACAAGTTTTGCGCATTGGCTCGCGATTAAAGCAATTCATCCCGAAGGTCATGTGGTTTTAGTGATTGTTAACCGAGAGGCTCAAGGTATTGAAGTCATTAATGACTGGAATGGATTTGGGCAACGTACGACAGCGAGCGGTACAGTTAAATTAAATCATGTTGAAGTTAATCCAGAACTCATTTTTGATGAACGCTTATTAACTAAAGCCCCTACTTATCGCGGTGCTTACTCTCAGTTATTACAAGTAGCAATTGATGTAGGGATTGCTGAAGCCGCATTTGACGATACTTTATCGACTATACACAAAGCACGTCCAATTATTGATGCAAATGTTGAAAAAGCCAGCTTTGAACATTACACCCTGCAAGAGGTAGGTAAGTTAAATATTTTGCTCGATGCTGCAATTTTATTATTGGATGAAGCTGCTGAATATTTAGATGAACTTGACCAACTTGAAACTGTGACTGATGAACAGGTAGCAAAAGCTTCAATCTTGGTTGCCGAAGCGAAAGTCTATGCGAATGATGCTGCCCTACAAATTTCTGAAAAACTACTAGAGCTGGGCGGTAGTCGTTCAAGCTTAAGCCAACATAATTTAGATCAACATTGGCGAAATGCCCGTGTACATACCCTACACGACCCTGTTCGCTGGAAATTACATGCCATTGGCAATTATTACCTTAATGGTCATTTCCCTGCCCGCCATGCTTGGATTTAAGGAGAAATTGTCATGACTTCATATCAATCGGTACAAACCAAACAAACATCGGCATCTGGTCAAGCACATATTATTCAAAATGATGCTGAAGCTTTAGAAATTGCCAAACAATTTGCTGAGCAATTTAAAAAAACTGCTGTTGAACGAGACTCTAAGCGAATTTTACCGTATACCGAAATTGATGCATTGAGCCAGTCTGGACTTTGGGCAATTACAGTACCTAAGCAATATGGCGGTGCCGAAGTTTCAAGTCATACCGTTGCTAAAGTGATTGCTCTTTTAAGCGGTGCAGATGGTTCAATCGGACAAATTCCGCAAAACCACTTCTATGCCTTAGAAGTCTTACGCAATATGGGTACAGAAGCTCAAAAACAACGTTTATACGGCGAAGTTTTAAATGGGACTCGCTTTGGTAATGCACTTGCTGAGTTTAAAACCAAAACTTCAACTCATAAACAAACCAATATTCGTCCACACGAAAATGGCTACCTGATTCAAGGAGAAAAGTTTTACTGCACAGGAAGTTTATTTGCTCACCGTATTCCAACCTTAGTTTTAGATGATGCAGGTCGAGAGTATCTAGCCTTTGCAAAAAGTGGTTCACAAGGATTGAAACTTGTTGATGACTGGTCTGGCTTTGGGCAAAAAGCCACAGGTAGCGGCACGGTCAAGTTTGATCAGGTTTTTGTCGATGTAGATGATGTTATTCCTTTTGATACTGCATTTTTGCAACCAACCTTAGTGGGTCCTTTTGCCCAAATTATGCATGCATCGATTGAGGTAGGTATTGCACGTGCAGCCTTTGAAGAAAGCTTGCAAAGAGTACATCAAGCTCGTCCATGGATTGACTCACAAGTAGAAACAGCCAACCAAGATCCTTTAACGATTTATGAGCTAGGACGCATTGCTGTAGATGTACGAGCAAGTGAAGTTTTATTAAAACAAGCTGCGCAATCAATCGATGCCGCAAAAATTGAGACCACACCAGAAAATATTGCGAAAGCATCCATCGATGTTGCCAAAGTACGTGCTCATAGTAGTGATACGGCGCTAAAAGCTTCGTCTAAGCTGATTGAACTTGCTGGTAGCCGTGGTAGTCAATCACAAGATGGTCTAGACCGTTTCTGGCGCAATGCGCGTGTGCATACCTTACATGATGCTGCACGATGGAAATATTACTTTATTGGGAACTATGTTCTTAACGGTGTTCTACCACCTCGACGGGGGACATTGTAATGGCAGATTTCAAAGCAAAAGAGATTTTATTAAACGCCTTTGACATGAACTGTGTTGGGCATATCAATCATGGTCTATGGACACATCCACGTGATGAATCACACCGCTTTAATGAACTGAGCTATTGGACAGAACAAGCTAAAACCTTAGAAAGTGGTTTATTTGACGGCTTGTTTATAGCCGATATTACAGGTGTGTATGACGTCTATCAAAATGGTATTGATCTGACTTTAAAAGAGTCCATTCAACTTCCAAGCCATGACCCATCTACACTCATTTCAGCTATGGCGGCAGTCACTGAAAACTTGAGTTTTGGGGTCACTGTGAACTTAAGCTATGAACATCCATATCAATTTGCACGCCGCTTTGCCAGTCTTGATCATTTAACTCAAGGTCGTATTGGCTGGAATATCGTGACGGGTTATTTAGATAGTGCAGAACGTTTGATTGGTCAAAAAGGTTTAAAAGACCACGATGCCCGCTATGAACAAGCCGAAGAGTTTTTAGAGCTTTGCTATAAATACTGGGAAGGTTCATGGGAAAACGACGCCGTTAAAAAAGATAAAGCACGACGTGTTTTTACAGATCCATCTAAAGTTCACACCATTCACCACCACGGGAAATATTACCAAAGTGAAGGTGTGTTTCAGGTGTCTCCTTCTGTACAACGCACACCAACACTGTTTCAAGCAGGTGCTTCCCCCAAAGGTATGCAGTTTGCGACGCGTCATGCTGAGTGTGTATTTATTGGCGGCGACAAACCCGAAAAAATACGAGAACAAGTGAAAAAGATTCGTGCTCTTGCAGAACAGCAAGGCCGTTCAGCGGATGACATTAAAGTCTTCGTTGGCATCACCGTTGTTGTTGCCGAAACAGATGATCTCGCTGTACAGAAACTTAATGAATATCGTCAATATGCAAGTCCTGAAGCTGGCTTAGCGCATTATGCGAGTTCAACTGGCATCGACTTAAGTAAATTTGCCGACGATGAAGCAATTCCTTACCAAAAAAGTAACAGTATTGTTTCGATTACCGAAAAATTTAAAGAGCAACAAATCACAAAAAATGACTTAAAAGCTCAACATGTTTTGGGTGGTCGTTATCCACTCATTGTGGGTAGTGGCGAAGAAGTTGCTGAATACCTAATTCATCTTTTAGATGAAACCGATATTGATGGCTTTAATTTGACACGTACAGTTGCACCTGAGTCTCACCACGACTTTATTCGCTTGGTCATTCCTGAGCTACAACAACATGGTCGCTATAAAACTACATATAAAACGGGTTCACTACGGAACAAAATTTTTAATCGGGGTGACCAATTACCAGAACAACATCCTGTTCAAGCGTTCCGATGTAGTCCCTATAACAACAGCAAAAACTTAACAACAATTGAAGAAATAACCGCTTAAATTTGGAGATAGACATGGCTCAAACAGCCTCTAAAAAATGGCTAGGCGTAGGCTTAGTCGTTGTAGTCCTTGTTATTGCTTTATTCTTTTGGAATAAACACCGTCAAAGTGGCTCAAATGAACTTGTGATTGGTATTAGTCCACCATTTGCAAAAACTTTACAAGCTGCTGCCGATGAAGCAAAGCAGCAAGGTTTAAATGTGAAACTGGTTGAGTTTTCTGACTGGAACACACCAAATATTACCTTAAATCATGGGGATATTGATGCCAACTTTTTCCAGCATCAACCGTTCTTAGACAATGCAATTAAAGAAACTGGCTTTAAATTAAAAGCATTTGCAGTGGGTGCAGCATCACATGTGGGACTTTATTCAAAGAAATATAAAAGCCTTGATGAATTGCCACAAAACGCACGTGTAGTCATTCCAAATGATCCAGTGAATCAAGGTCGTGCCCTACTACTTTTACAGCAAGCTAAATTAATTACGCTTAAAGATTCAAATAATCATTTATCTGCACTAAAAGATGTAGTTTCAAACCCTAAAAATTTGCAATTCGTAGAGGTTGAAGGGCCACAGACTGCTCGTGCAATTGATGATGTTGACTTGGCTTTTGGCTATCCGCATTACCTACGCTTAGCAAAAACAGCTGACCCTGAAAGTGCACTTTTACTTGATGACAATACCAATAAACGTTATGCAATTTTGTTTGTAGTACGTGATGACTACCAAGATAAGGGCGACAAATTAAAGAAATTTGTTGAGATCTATCAAAACTCACCAAAAGTTAAAGCTGTGTTAGATGCTGAGATTGGGCCAACACTTTGGTTCCCTGGCTGGAAATAAGGAGAATGACGATGGTGAGTTTTGGATCACAAGTTGATTTTTCTCTACCCCATATCAAAATTCGTGGTTTGAATAAATTTTACCAATCGCAGGGTCAAAAACTGCATGCTTTAAAAGAGATTAACCTTGATATTCCTCAAGGTAAGATTTTAGGCATTATTGGTAAAAGTGGTGCGGGAAAATCTTCCCTACTCCGCACTTTAAATGGCTTAGAACAAGTAAATACAGGCAGTATTCATATTCATCAACAAAACATTGCTGAATTGAGTCATGCCGAACTTATTCAAACTCGCCAACGCATTGGAATGATTTTCCAACATTTCAATTTGATATCTGCAAAAACGGTCTGGGAAAATGTGGCATTACCCTTAAAAGTTTCCAATTACAACAAAGCAGATATCGATGAGCGTGTAAATGAAGTTCTGGCACTCGTAGGCCTTGCAGATAAGTCTGGTCATTATCCGTCACAACTTTCAGGCGGACAAAAGCAACGTGTCGGTATTGCACGTGCACTTGTTCACCACCCTGAAATTTTACTTTGTGATGAAGCCACCTCAGCACTTGACCCAGAAAGTACTGCTACTATTTTGGCTTTACTTAAAAAGATTAATCAGGAACTTGGCCTAACCATTGTACTCATTACTCATGAAATGCAGGTCATTCGAGAAATTTGTGATCAGGTCGTTGTGATTGACCAAGGTGAAATTGTAGAGGCTGGGCAAGTTTGGTCTGTATTTTCACGACCAGAGCAGCAAATTACTCAAGAACTGTTAAACCTTGAGCAAATTACCCTGCCTTTTAAAATCAGTCCTCTACCCGATGAAGATTCGACTCATATTATTGTAAAACTGAAATATGAGGCTGAAGCACATCAGGTTCCTGATATTCAAGAACTACTTGCCAGATTTAAAGCACCCGTCAATTTATATCAAAGTCAGGTCGATACCATTCAAGAGCACATTATTGGCTCACTTTTAGTCGGTATTCCTAACGTAGAAATTGATCTTTCATCTCTACGACAAGACGCATTAACTGCAATTGCACAATTTGAGGTACTTGGCTATGCACGACCAGCTCATTGATTTATTAATTACTGGAACTGTAGACACCTTACTCATGGTAGGCGCATCTGCGTTTATTGCTTTTTTAATTGGCTTACCTATTGCTGTTGTTTTAGTTAGCACTTCTGAGCATGGCATTCATCCGTCACAAAAGATTAATCAGGCTTTGGGTTGGGTCATTAATATTACTCGTTCTGTGCCCTTTCTTATTTTAATGGTTGCACTTATTCCGCTTACTCGCTGGATTGTAGGTACAAGTTATGGCGTTTGGGCAGCCGTTGTTCCATTGACGATTGCGGCAATTCCCTTTTTTGCTCGTATTGCAGAAGTCAGCTTACGTGAAGTCGACCAAGGCTTAATTGAAGCTGCTCAAGCCATGGGTTGTAACCGTAAACAAATTATTTGGCATGTGCTTTTACCAGAGGCTTTGCCGGGTATTGTGGCAGGCTTTACCGTGACTATTGTGACTATGATTAACTCTTCTGCAATTGCCGGTGCTATCGGTGCAGGTGGATTAGGAGACATTGCTTATCGTTATGGTTATCAACGTTTTGATATGCAAATTATGGTGGCTGTCATTTTAGTCTTAATTGTTTTAGTCATGTTGGTACAAGCGACTGGCGATGCATTAGCCCAGCAACTTGATAAACGTAAAGTTTAAACGCAATACAACCCTGCTCTAGCCATGACTTTGTCATGGCTTTCATGTAAAATCAGCGACAATTTTTAATTTACACATTTGTGAGTGGTTTTCATGGGTTTTAATTGCGGTATTGTTGGTCTGCCAAACGTAGGGAAATCTACCCTTTTCAATGCATTAACGAAAGCAGCGATTGCAGCGGAAAACTTCCCTTTCTGTACCATTGAACCAAACACAGGTATTGTTCCTGTACCAGATCCACGTTTAGAAAAACTTGCTGCGATTGTTAAACCACAGCGTATTTTGCCAACTACAATGGAATTTGTGGACATTGCTGGTCTTGTTGCTGGTGCATCAAAAGGTGAAGGCTTAGGTAACCAATTCCTTGCTAACATCCGTGAAACTGATGCAATCGCTCATGTTGTACGTTGTTTCGAAGACGAAAACGTAATTCACGTAAATGGTAAAATTGATCCATTAGACGACATCGCAACTATTAATACTGAACTTGCGCTTGCCGATCTTGAAACTGTTGCTAAAGCAATTTTACGTTTAACTAAGGTTGCTAAAGGCGGTGACAAAGAAGCTGTAGCAACTAAAGCAGTTTTAGAAAAAATCCAACCGTTACTTGACGAAGGTAAACCAGCTCGTGCAGCTGATTTGTCTGATGACGAACGTAAATTAGTTCGTGGTTTTGGTTTAATGACTTTAAAACCAACGATGTATATTGCAAACGTTGCAGAAGACGGTTTTGAAAACAACCCACACTTAGAAGCAGTTAAAAAACTTGCTGCTGAGGAAAACGCAATTGTTGTTCCTCTTTGCAACCAAATCGAAGCTGAAATTTCATTATTAGAAGATGAAGATCGTGCTGAGTTTTTAGAAGCAATGGGCATGGAAGAACCAGGTTTAAATGTGGTTATTCGTGCAGGTTATGCGCTTTTAGGTTTACAGACTTATTTCACTGCTGGTGTACAAGAAGTTCGTGCATGGACAGTAAAAGTTGGCGCAACCGCTCCTCAAGCAGCTGGTGTGATTCATACTGACTTTGAAAAAGGCTTTATCCGTGCTGAAGTTGTTGCATATGATGACTTCGTACAATACAACGGTGAAAACGGCGCTAAAGAAGCTGGAAAATGGCGTTTAGAAGGTAAAACTTACGTTGTTCAAGATGGCGATGTAATGCACTTCCGTTTTAACGTTTAAGTTTAAAGCTTAAAAAGAAAAAGCCCCAATATGTTGGGGCTTTTTTATATTTAATGACTTAAATCCATCGTCTCTCGTTTACTACGCGCCTCTTGTAAAATACGCGCATGCAAAGGCTTTCTAAAACCTAGCATAAATATAAATTCTGCCAATACAAATAACGGTCCTATGGCGAGTCCAATCACATCATCAACGAAGGCAGGTTTTTTCTTTTCGAAATAATGTCCAATAAACTGAAAGACCCAACCCACCACAAAAAAACCAATACTTGCAGCTAACCATTCTCCAAAAGATAACTGTGCAATTTGGCTCGCCAGTGGATACACAGCAGCTAAAAGAACGAGCATGAGTAAGCCAAAAACTTTATCCAAAATGAAATAATAGATCGTACTAGCTATAATCAGCACTATGGCTAAAGTCAGTTTAAAATTACCAATATCGATGCCTGCTCTTGCGGTTAAACACAAAATTGAAAACACGATAAGCGGAATACCGATAAAATGCGTCAAAATATTTTTATGATTTAAGTGGTAAGCCGCATATTTGCTAAGTTGTTGCTCCAGATTTGACATGAGTTATTCCCTATTCATCAACATATAGTCATACTGTACAAATAAGGAAAACTTAAAGTTGTCAGCTATTTGACAAAGTAATGAATTTTTTCATGGATGACCGAATATTGGACCTAATTTATATTAATCGACTAAAAGAAAACACATGGTTTAGTATGCTTCCAGAAACATTCCAAAATTTTATTTTAGAACATGGCAAGCAAATCACCTTTGAAAAAAATAGCTATGTTTTCCACGCTCAAGATCTATTTGATGGCATTTATACCGTACTTGAAGGCTCAATTAGCTTGGGTTATGTCGATGTAAATGGTAATGAAGCACTTTCTGCTATTGCTGAGCCAATTATGTGGTTTGGTGAAATATCGTTGATTGATCATGAACCGCGCTCACACGATGCCATTGCCTTGAAAAAAAGTACAGTTCTACATATTCCTGCAAAACCATTAAATGATCTACTCAAGGACAATCCATATTATTGGTATTTTTTCGCACGTTTAACGAGCCAAAAACTCAGGTATGTTTTCTTAGAACAGATTGCTATCCAAACACGTAGTATTTCTCAACGGCTAGCTCAACGTCTTCTGTTCATTTTAGAGGGATACGGTAACCATATTCTTATTCAAGATCATCAAATTCATATTTCTCAAGAACAGTTGGCAAATATGCTGACCACATCTAGACAGACGATCAATCATGAGCTGAGCCTGCTCGAAAAACAGAAAATCATCAAAATTGCTTTTAGAAAAATTGAGATTCTAGATATTGAGAAATTGAAAGTAGTTGCTCAAGCACAATGCTAATTTTTTAAAAGCGGCTAAATAATAAAAACTTAAAATTAAATTAAAAAATTAGATAACACTGCAAATCAAAACATTGTTCAAACTCTATTTCCACAAAATAAATGTGTTAAAGCAGATATTTTCACCCTACACTCAAACTGAGCAATAATACTCAACAAAGCGCTGATTAACATGAAAAAATTATCAACAATTCTTACAGCAGGCGTATTGGCTATGTTAAGTGTTTCGGCATTTGCATGTCCAAAAGGGACTCAACTACAAGGCGGTACAGGACCGAATCACAAAGGTGGAAAATGTGTAGCGGTACATGGAAAAACTACAGCTCAAAAAGCCAAGAAAGAGGTAACTAAAACTAAACAGGATGTTAAAAAAGACTTAAGCACTCAAAAACATGATGCAATGACCAGCGCGACACATGCTCAACATGAATCACAGCAAATGACTCATCAAATGAAACAAGATGCTGTGAAAACTGCCAACACCGCTAAAGCTGCCACAAAACCGTAATTCACATTCACTCATTATCGTTTAAAAGCAAAAAAAGCGAGATTGATCATCTCGCTTTTTTATATTCATTAGTTTTATTTTGGCGAAGTATTTCCAAGATTTGGCGTATCGATCGCATCCTTACATTGAGCCTTATCTCGCTCATAGTCCGCTTGTTTTTGGGCAACTGAACTATTGTTTTCTAGTGTTTCGCGTGCCCATATATCTAAACTTGTCAAGGCCTTACGACAGAGTGCATATTTCCCTTCTGTCACTGAGTCCGTCATTTTTACATTAATGCGCCAGTCTGTACTCAATTGGCGTAAAGGTTTACGAACTTTGTCATCAATTTGGCTAAGTTGTTTTTCATAAACTAAATGCTCAACCGTGTTAATCAATGTCCATGCTTTTTGAGCATAAACAGTTGCATCATTGGTTAGTTTCGGTGCTGGCTTAATTTCTACTTTTTTTTCTGCACCCTGATTACCATTATCACAGCCCTGCAATGTAAAAATACCTGCACTTATCATGGCGATATAAACTAAACGAATCTTTGCCTTGAACATATCAAACTGCCGATTAAACATTTCGGCACTATGCTATTAAATTCGGCTACAATACTCAATCTTTCAAGTATTTTTATCATTTGGTTTATTGCCAAGGTGTATTGTGTCCGAACAACAATTGATGCCTGCCCAAACAGCAACTTTTTGGCAAGGCGCCAAAGATAGCCAAGCTATCGTACTCACCTATTTACCCGTTTCTTTTGCCTTTGGCGTTTCTGCATCTCAGTTTGGTTTTACACCATGGGAAGCTTTTTTTCTATCTTGTTCAATGTATGCCGGCGCTAGCCAATTTTTGGTTGTTGCGCTTTTAGCTAGCGGTTCATCCATTTGGCTAACAGCATTAACAGTCATTGCACTAGATATTCGCCATGTCCTTTATGGACCTGCTCTATACAACCTGATTCCAAACAAATTAAATCTTAAGAAAACGGCAATATGGGCTTGGGGCTTAACGGATGAAGTTTTTGCCAGTGGAATGATCCAACTTTCACAGCGCAGACAACAATGGTCCGAGTCTTGGATGCTTGGCCTAAGTTTATTTAGTTGGATGGCTTGGGCAAGTGGCTCTTTGTTAGGTGGATTATTCGCCGATCAAGTTGCTCATTTACCAAAGTTTTTACAAGCAGCTTTAGACTTCTTATTACCTGCTTTATTTTTAAGTTTTTTATTAGCGGCATTCGAACGAAAGCATAGCCTTGTTGTTGCTGTATCGTTAGTAGTTTCAGCTTTGGCATGTTATTGGATTAACTTATCAGCGGCTATCTTTATTGGTATTTTTTCAGGCATTTTAGCTGGTCTATTTAAACATTATGTGCTGAAACAGCATGATGAGGTTGAGGCTTAATATGAACCTAGAAATTATTCTGGTCGGCATTATTGTAGGCATAGCCAATTTTGCTTCACGCTTTGGACCTTTTTTCGTAATACAAAAACTACAGGGCAACCAACAAAGACGCGGCTCAATCTGGATCAAAATTGCCTTAGGAAGTATTGGAATATCTGCAATTAGTGCCATGCTTGTAGTTGCTACTCTTCCACCTCTCCTTGAAACTCCCAATAAGAGTTTCGCAATGCTTATCGGTTTTTTAGTTTTAGCAGGTCTTTATTTTAAATTTAAGAAAATCGTACCGGCAACTTTAACTGCCGCAATTGTTTATGGCCTGATCTATACTTATTTACCTTTATAAATAGATAAACTCATCTTCCTTATATAAAATAAAACCTAGCCAGAAGCGTTTAAGATTGAAACTTCTGGCTTGGAAAATTTAATTTTTGAATTGATTAAAAAGATAACCTTAGCTACTTAATAGAGATAAAAATGTCACAAGTTAAAATTTATGCAAATGAACAAACCATTATGCAGTACCGAGAATTACTTTCTCATGCAATCCATCAAGCGCTTATTGAAGAATTGAAATATCCTGTTGAGAAAAGATTTCAACGTTTTATTAGCCTTAAACCAGGAAATTTCATTTACCCTTCTGACAGAAGCCAGCATTACATTATTATTGAACTTTCAATGTTTGCAGGCCGCAGTCCAGCCACTAAAAAGCAGCTTATTCAAACCTTATTCCGTAATATTCAAGAACAATGCAGAATTTCTCCACAAGACATTGAAATTACTATTTTTGAAACACCAAAAGAAAATTGGGGCATCCGTGGTAAAAATGCTGATGAGTTGCTTTTAAACTATCAGGTTAATGTCTAAAAACCACTTTTTTAATTGTCCGACAAAATTACTTTTTTTATGCATGATAAGGCTTAACTCCACCATAAGTTCTGCTATGCTTAAAAAAATAATTTTGTCAGGATGATTCGCATGAGCGTGACACTCGGTACCCCACTTCAATCTTCTGCATTTAAAGTTTTATTGTTAGGTTCAGGAGAGCTTGGCAAAGAAGTTGTAATTTCCTTACAACGCCTTGGTGTAGAAGTACATGCAGCCGACCGTTATGATCACGCACCAGCAATGCAAGTTGCACATTTTTCTTATGTGTTAAACATGGCAGATCCTGCCCAATTAAAACAACTCATCGAGAAAATTAAACCAAATTTAATTGTTCCAGAAATTGAAGCAATTGCGACAGAGGTTTTACTTGAGATTGAAGCGAGCAAAGTAGCAACTGTCATCCCTTCGGCTAAAGCTGTAAACCTGACCATGAACCGTGAAGGCATCCGCCGTCTTGCGGCTGAAGAACTTGGCCTACCTACTTCTGCATATCGCTTTGCTGATACGCTCGAAAGCTTCCGTGCTGCTTGCGATGACATTGGTTATCCAAACTTTGTAAAACCAGTCATGTCTTCTTCTGGTAAAGGACAGTCTCGTGTAAAAAGTTTCGATGAAGTCGATGCAGCTTGGGAATATGCAATGCAAGGTGGCCGTGTTAACCAAGGCACGGTCATTATTGAATCTCAAATTGATTTTGATTTTGAAATTACATTACTTACCATTCGCGCTAAAAACCCTGAAACTGGTGAAATTGAAACTCATTACTGTGACCCAATTGGTCACCGCCAAGATGCCGGTGATTATGTAGAAAGCTGGCAACCTCAACCAATGACTGCGGCAGCACTAGAAGAAGCAAAACGTATTGCGAATAAAGTGACAACTGCACTTGGTGGCTGTGGTATTTTTGGTGTAGAACTGTTTATTAAAGGTGACAAGGTTTGGTTCAGTGAAGTTTCACCTCGTCCACACGACACAGGACTCGTAACTTTAGCATCACAATTTCAAAGTGAATTTGAACTGCATGCACGTGCAATTTTAGGTTTACCTGTAAACACAGCACGCCACAGTGTTGCAGCAAGTGCAGTAATTTATGCTGGAGTTGATGCTAACAATTTAAGTTATAGCAACCTCAATGTGGCTTTAACACACCCAGACACCGATTTACGCCTGTTTGGCAAACCAGAAGGTTTCAAACGTCGTCGTATGGGTGTAGCAACCGCTCGTGCTGAAAATACTGATCTTGCTCGTACTTTAGTGAAAGAAACCGCTGATCAAGTAAGCGTTCAAACAAACTCTTAATTTTTACTTATTGGTAGACCCATTTTCATGATCAATATATCGCCATTGTTGAACTATGTCTCAAGTCATCATGATATTAAAGCCATTAATCAATGGCGAACGGATGTAGAAAAGCAGTTGCAAGATTCATATGAAAATGGGCAATCTATTCGTGAAATCATTAAAACCCGTTCAGATTTAGTAGATGAAGCACTGATCTTTTTATGGAAACATGCTGAACTCGATCAGACAGAACTGGGCCTTTTTGCTGTAGGCGGTTATGGGCGCCGTGAAATGTTGCCCTATTCTGACGTCGATATCATGATCCTATCGGAGCATGAAATTAACGAAGAAAACGAAAAACGTATCTCTACATTTATTTCGTCTTTATGGGACGTTGGCAATTTCAAACCCGGCATTAGTGTTCGCACGATTCAAAGCTGTGTTGAACAGGCCACTACCGATTTAACCGTTGCAACAACTTTAATTGAGGCGCGGTTAATTACGGGTAATAGTCAGCTTGCGAAATGGCCTCGCCGTATTGTTTCGCAGACATGGACAGATAAAACATTTTATGACGCAAAGATGGCCGAACAAGCCAAGCGTTACCATCAACACAACAATACTGAAAGTAATTTAGAACCCGATATTAAAAATGCACCAGGCGGTATCCGTGACATTAATCAAATTGGCTGGATTGCCAAACGCCACTTCCGCGTAAACCGCATTTATGACTTAGTGCATTTAGGTTTCATTTCAGAGTTTGAATTGGCAGTTTTAGAAGAAGCTGAAAGTTTTCTTTGGGAAATTCGACATCATTTACACCGTTTAGCTAAACGTGATGAAAACCGTTTACTCTTTGACCACCAAAGGGAAATTGCCGCCAAATTTGGATATGTGCGTCAAGAAGGCCAACCTGTAAATTATGGTGTAGAGCAGTTCATGAAACGCTACTATCGTACGGCGCAGCAAGTTTCAACACTCAATGAAATGTTGCTGGCGTATTTTAGCGAGTCAGTGATTACTCCTCGACTCCCCAACTATGAACGCAAAATTGAAGTTGTTAACGATCACTTTAAAATTGTCGATAATAAACTTGCCGTACAACATCACAAAATATTCGCAGAGCATCCAAGCGCGATTTTAGAGTTGTTCTATATTTTAGCCAATCGACCAGATATTGAAGGTATTCGCGCTCGGACTTTACGCTTACTTATTCTTGCTGCGAAACGAATCAACCAAAGTTATCGCGATAATCCAGAGCATCAAGCACTGTTTATGTCGATTATTCGTTCACCATATCGTTTATACGATACCTTGGTTGCGATGAAACGTTATGGTGTTTTAGGAAACTATATTCCTGCTTTTGGCCAAATTATGGGCCTTATGCAATATGACCTATTTCATATCTATACGGTCGATGCTCACACATTATTATTGCTGCGTAATTTAAATCGTTTTAGAGAACCTGAATTCGCTAAAGAATTCCCTGTAGTAAGTTCAGTTTTCCAACGTCTTGCCCGTCAAGATATTGTCTTTATTGCTGCTTTATTCCACGACATCGCAAAAGGCCGTGGTGGTGACCATAGTGAACTTGGCGCAGAAGACGCGATTGAGTTTGGACGTGCACATGGCTTTACAGAGCGTGAATGCAAATTAATTGCATGGCTTATTCAAAACCATTTGCTCATGTCACTTACAGCTCAGAAAAAAGATATTTCTGATCCAGACGTCGTGAAAGATTTTGCAGAAAAACTTGGCGACATGGAGCATCTTGATTATCTCTATACTTTAACAGTTGCAGATATTAACGCGACAAATCCAAAACTATGGAACACATGGCGCGCATCGCTTATGCGTCAGCTTTATACACATGCCCGTGATGTAATCCGTACAGGTTTAGGTCGTCCTGTTGACTACCAAATGTTAATTGAAGACACCAAATTTGCAGCAAGTGAATTACTGGTAAATAACTTCGCATTGGCAGATGTCGAAAAAGTATGGCAAGAACTTGGTGATGAATACTTCATTAAAGAATCAGCAGACGAAATTGCATGGCATACACAAGCAATATTAAAACATGGTGATAATCCAGAGCCATTAGTGCTCTTGCGTGCTCACCGTAAAGCAGCTCAAGATGCGGTGCAAATCTTTATTTATACTCGCGATCAACCTAACCTATTTGCGACCACTGTTGCCGTTTTAGACCGAATGAACCTAGATGTTCAAGACGCAAAAATTATCACAGCAAGTACAGCATTTAGCTTAGACACCTATGTTGTACTTGATCGTTTCGGTACATTGCTTACCGACCCAGAGCGTGAAGAAACCGTTAAAAATGCATTAGTGAAAGCGCTTAGCCAACCAGACCAATATCCGGGACTCATGCAACGTCGTATTCCACGACAGTTACGTCACTTCGACATTGAAAACACAGTAGATGTAACATTAAATGAAGCCTTACAGCAAAATATGGTCGAAATTTCAACACTCGATCACCCCGGCCTACTTGCACGCGTGGGTGGTTTATTTATGATGCAAGGTTTAGACATCCATTCAGCCCGAATCGCAACTTTAGGTGAACGTGCCGAAGATATTTTCTTTGTCACCAAAAAAGATGGAAAACCACTGAATAACGAAGAGGTCAAACTCTTCTCTGAAAAACTGAAAGCTGCATTAGATGAAGCATCTAATCAAATTTGTCAGCACTGAAACTCAACTACTTGGTAACTGTTTAATGAACTCTAGCTTGTCGTTATTACATCCGTATCCATTTGAAAAGTTAAACCAACTTTTTAAGGATACTACTCCTGCTAACCTTCCCTTGATTCCTCTATCAATTGGCGAACCTAAGCATCCAGCACCAGAGTTTGTTAAACAGGCTATTATTGATAACTTTAACCACCTATCAACTTATCCAAACAGCAAAGGCTTACCAGAGCTTCGCCAAAGCATTGCAGATTGGTTAACTAAGCGCTTTAAACTTAACAGCATCAGTGCTGAAAACCATATCTTGCCTGTCTCTGGTACTCGTGAAGGGATTTTCTCTTTTGTACAGGCATTAATTAATCGTGAAGATGCACCTTATGTGGTGATGCCAAACCCGTTTTATCAAATTTATGAAGGTGCTGCTTTACTTGCAGGTGCAAAGCCATACTTCATTAATTGCACAGAAGAAAATGGTTATTTAGGTGATTTTGATGCAGTACCAGCAGAAGTTTGGGAAAAGACAGCCCTTCTTTTTGTGTGTACACCGGGTAACCCAACAGGTACTGTGCTTTCCAAAGAACAATTTAAAAAGCTAATTGCCTTATCTGATCAATATAATTTTGTTATTGCTTCTGATGAATGCTATTCAGAGCTTTGGTTTGACCAAGCACCTACTGGCCTATTAGAAGTTTGTGCTGAGCTTGGACGTGATGACTACAAAAACTGTATCGTATTTCATTCACTTTCAAAACGCTCAAACTTACCGGGTCTGCGTTCAGGTTTTGTAGCGGGTGATGCCGATCTGTTAAAGCCATATTTGCAATACCGCACCTATCACGGCGCTGCAATGCCAGTACAACACCAGCTTGCTTCAATCGCAGCGTGGAACGATGAAAATCATGTTGAAGAAAACCGTAAGCAATATCGTGCAAAATTTGATTTATTCCAATCTGAGCTAGGCCATCTGCTCCCACTACAAAAACCTGATGCCGGTTTTTATTACTGGTTAAAAGTAGATAATGATGAAACTTTTGCCAAAATGCTGATGGAAAAAGCACATATTAAGGTTTTACCAGGTCGTTATCTATCTCGTGATACCGAACAAGGTAACCCTGGTGCCAACCATGTGCGTATGGCTTTAGTAGCAGATTTGGCACAATGCGAAGAAGTGGTTAAACGTTTAAAAGCGATTCTTTAAACCCAGCAAATTGCATAGCCTTCAGTCTTATTTAGAAGGCTATGCAATTTATATTACCTATAGACAACCAATAACACTGCGAAAAAAATGAAAGCCAGACTAGAGCAATAATATATTCCTCTAGCAGAACGTTTAATCTGTGCTAATACCCGCTCTTGACGTAATAAATGAACTAATAATAAATTCCATCCAAGAACCACTCCTGTCATCCATATACTCATTAGTAATTTTTGAAACAAACTAAATTCCTGTTGAATAAGCAGCATTAAGCTACTATAAAACATAATATTTTTAGGATTAAGAAGACTGGATTGCAAACCCAGAGCTAAGCTTTTAACTTTACTTTTATAACTAGACTCTTGTTCAACCAAACTATTTTCAGCAACAGCAATATTTAAGTTTGTTCCTTGAGTGGCCCTAAAACAAAGAAAACTCAAATAAGCTAAATATCCAGCCCCCAGCCATTTAAGTACTAAAAGAATCGTTGTACTTAAATTGCCAAGCACCATAAATCCAAATATACATACCATTAAGATAAGAGCATTGCCCAAAGTAATTCCCAGAATAACGCCATAGGTATAACGCGCTCCTTTTTGCAAAAGACTGGTCAGAATAAGAAAAAAATCTGGTCCCGGAGATAGGAGTGCTAAAAAGTGAGTAAAGGCGATAACCAAAAAAACTTCCATAACGATTTCATCTTTAAAACTGTATGGAGTAGCTTAAAAATAGAGAAAAATAATTTCTTGTAAATTAATGCGCTGCTGCAAGTTGAAACTGTCGAGGAGTAATTCCTGTATGTGCTTTAAAAGCTTTATGAAAATGGCTTTGATCACTAAAGCCTAAATTGACAGCTAACTCTGCGAGTGAAATCCCTTGTTTTAATTGAGATCTAGCTTGATTAATCTTTAAATTAATTTGAAATGCATGTGGAGTTAGACCAACATTGGCCTTGAATAAACGAATGATTGCATATCGACTAAGACCAACCTGCTCTGCAAGCTCTTCAAGAGAAATAAATTGTTCTGACGATTTAATAATATGAATTAAGTCCAAAAAATCTTCATACAAATATTCAGTTTTTTGTATTTCTTCTAATACGAAATGAGGGAGTAATAGCTGGGTAAGGCAATAGATCAGCGACTGTTCTTTTTCAATAATTAATTTTTCAGGATCAAATAAAGTTTCATTCATATCAGAAAAAGCCTGATATAAAGTTTCTTCTTTTATTATGAGCGGCTTATGCTGAGGCAGAAGCAAATCCAAACCATGTTGTCGAAATTCTGAATACAGCTGATTTAACCACCTTATGTCCAAATGTAGCATCTGGTAGCTCCAAGCCTGATCTGGCAAAGGGTTACATGAATGCTCAATATGTGCGGGTACGATCACCAAAGTACCAGCATCAATTTTTTGGGGCGTACCAAATGAACTTTGAAAAATGCTATTCCCCTCGTCTATAGCCCCGATAGAAAACGTTGGATGACTATGAGATTTATAACATGTTCGGCTAAAACAGGACCTTCTGGTTTCAACATACGGCATTCGCACATCTTGCCAAAACTCAAAAGGTTGAGGAATAGCGTTCATTTAAACAATTAACTCGCTAAAGCTTTTTCAATATCAGCTTCTAAAGCTTCAGGTTTAGTGGTAGGCGCATATCGGTTTAAAACAGCGCCATCCTTACCTACTAAAAATTTAGTAAAGTTCCATTTAATGCTACTGCTGCCCAAAATACCTTTAGCTTCACGTGTTAAATATCTAAAAATTACATGGGCTTCCGGACCTTTTACATCAACTTTAGCAAACATAGGAAATTTCACCCCATAGTTACGCTGACAGAAGCTACCAATTTCTTTATTGCTTCCTGGATCTTGCCCACCAAACTGGTTGCAGGGAAAACCTAAAACTTCCAACCCTTGATCTTTATATTTTTCATAAAGTTTTTCGAGACCAGCAAATTGTGGGGTAAAACCACATTTACTCGCAGTGTTTACAATTAATAAAACTTTACCTTTGTAATCAGCGAACTGCTTAACTTCACCCTCTAACAGCTCAGCTTCAAACTGATAAATATTACTCATGGATAGGTTTCCTCATCATTTTTTTCTTCTGTTTTAAGTTGTAATGATGCCGAGTTTACGCAATAGCGCAAACCAGTCGGCTGTGGTCCATCTTCAAATACATGCCCTAAATGAGCCTCGCAATCATGACAAACAATTTCAGTTCTGACCATACCATGCGTTAAATCTTCATGTTCATCAATGACTGTACCATTGATAGGACGGAAGAAACTTGGCCAACCACAACCGCTATCATATTTGGTATCTGATGAGAACAACTCTGCGCCGCAGCAACGGCAAACATAGGTACCATGTTGCTTAGTATTCCAGTATTGCCCCGTAAATGCAGGTTCAGTGCCTTTTTGTCGTGTAATCCGATACTCTTCTGGTGATAACTCTCTTTGCCATTCCCGGTCTGTTTTATTGACTTTTCCCATGACATACACCTTTTATTCTGAAGTAAACATTTCTGTTGATCGAGTTTTATATTTACGCCATTCATCACAAAAACACTAGTCTCTGAACGTAAAATTTGTTGGAATTTAAACATATAAAGAATAAAAAGCAAAAAGTAAGCAAAACACAAAATCAAAAGTAAGCAAATTTATTACTAATTAGCTTTAAAGCAAGCAAACATAGTGCTATTCTAAGTACGCACGGTTGTATAGGACAGAACATGTCTCAGAAAAAAAGTGTGGTTTTCCAACAACTACTACCAATTATTAAACAATATCAACAATCGGGTTTTACCCATGAAAAAATTGTTGAACTATTGAAAGATCAACATGATCTAAATTTGGTAACAGTTAAAACATTTAAAAGTTATTTATACCGATATGCAAAAGTGAATCCCGTTATGTCTAAAAATACTGCTACCCTCCATTCCATGCCATCTACTCGAGAAATCAAAAAATCATCGAAGCTTGAGCATGTTTGTTATGACATCCGTGGGCCAGTTTTAAGAGCCGCCAATGAAATGGAAGAGCAAGGACATAAGATTATCAAGTTGAATATTGGTAACCCAGCTCCCTTTGGATTTGAAGCACCACAAGAAATTATTAATGATGTTGCTTTAAACTTACCAAATGCAATTGGTTATGTTGACTCAAAAGGCATCTTCCCTGCTCGTAAAGCAATTTGTCAGTATTACCAGCAAAAAGGAATTCTCAATATGCATGTCAATGACGTGTATATTGGTAATGGCGTATCTGAACTTATCGTAATGGCTATGCAAGGCTTATTAGATGACGGAGACGAAATGCTGATTCCAATGCCGGATTATCCGCTTTGGACAGCAGCAGTTAATCTTTCAGGCGGCACGGCAATTCATTATAAATGTGATGAAGAAAATAGCTGGTACCCAGATATTGCTGATATTGAAAGTAAGATTACTCCGAATACTCGCGGTATTGTCATCATTAACCCAAACAATCCTACGGGTTCGGTATATCCACGCCACATTCTTGAACAGATTGTAGCGATTGCAAAAAAATATGATCTAATTTTATTTGCTGATGAAATTTACGACAAAATTATTTATGACGGTATTGAACATGTTTCAGTAGCATCATTAGCTGGCGACCAGCTTTGTGTATCTTTTAATGGTTTATCAAAAGCTTATCGTATTGCAGGCTTCCGTTCAGGTTGGATGGCAATTACGGGTGATAAAAGCCGTGCTGCTGACTATATCGAAGGATTAGACATGTTAGCATCAATGCGCCTATGTGCAAACGTTCAAGCTCAATATGCGATTCAAACTGCCCTAGGCGGTTATCAATCAATTAATGACTTGATTCGTCCTGGTGGCCGTTTATACGAACAGCGCAATATTGCTTGGGAAATGCTCAATGAAATTCCAGGTGTAAGCTGTGTAAAACCAGATGGAGCAATGTACTGTTTCCCTCGCCTCGACCCGAACATCTATCCAATTGAAGATGATGAAAAGTTAATGCTTGATTTGCTACGTGCAGAAAAAGTTTTATTGGTTCAAGGTACAGGCTTTAATTGGCCAACTCCAGATCATTTCCGTGTGGTTTTCCTACCTGCTGAAAATGAATTACGTGAAGCAATTACACGACTAGGGCGTTTCTTAGCCAATCGTCGTTAAAAAAATACATAATAAAAAAGGCATCTTAAACTAGGTGCTTTTTTTATAATTTTATTTTATTCATTTTTACAAAAGAAGAATTACACATTTTCACTACACTGCACTATCTAAAAATAAGACATTGAAGTTAAAATATTTTTATAAAATTTCTCATTCTTTTAATTTTAAAAATTAGTTCAAGTTTTTATTTTTATATTTTTACCATACGTTCAAAATTACTTATATTCTGTCCACTTAGCAAATTTTTATTATGCAAAAAATGCATGGATCAATATTTTTTTGCATTTCACACTGCTTCAAAATCGAGCAACAATCCATCTCCATAACAACATCGCCATATTCAATTCGGTTAAAACAGATACAAATCTAGGAAGATAACATCGTTAGAACGACCGGACTGAACTAACAAGGAAAGCTTTCGATCATCCAACTCCCATCAAAGGATGATTGAATCAAATGGATAGAGGTTCACATGAAGCAAAAGAAATTGCTCAAGTATATTGTTGTTGCTATTTTACTTGGCATACTGACAGGTTGGATTTGTCACCACTTCTTTAATGAAGGTGAACAACTGAAGCAAATCGCTTCTTATCTCAACATACCTACAGATATCTTTTTACGCCTTATCAAAATGATTATTGCTCCATTGGTATTTGCCACAATTGTTTCAGGCATTGTATCAATGGGGAAATCTACATCAATCGGCAGTATCACCCTTAAATCAATGACTTGGTTTATTACTGCTTCATTCGTATCGCTTGCTATTGGTATGGGTTTGGCAAACTTTTTCCAACCTGGTGCAGCTTTAGATTTAGTATTACCAACTGCACAACAACTGAGTAGTTCCTCTGTCCCAGCGACTACTGGTTTCACTCTACAATCATTTTTAAGCCATGTTTTCCCACGCAGTATTGCCGAAGCAATGGCAAACAATGATATTTTGCAAGTGCTTGTTTTCTCTATTTTCTTTGGCTCAGCCCTTGCTTTTGTAAATCAAGGCAAAGAAAAAGATTCTGTTATCATTCGTTTGACTGATGAACTCAGCAAGATCATGTTCCGCATTACCGATTACGTCATGATGTTTGCACCTGTTGCAGTATTTGCAGCAATCGCTTCAGCAATTACAGTACAAGGTTTAGGCTTGATTGTTGACTATGGCATTTTAATCGCAGAGTTCTACTTCGGTCTTTTATTACTGTGGATCATCTTATTCTCTGTAGGTGCAATCGTACTTAAAAAAGATATTTTCCGCTTAGGTAAATTAATTCGTGAACCTGTAACCCTTGCTTTTGCTACAGCTTCAAGTGAATCAGCTTATCCTAAAGTTATGGATGCACTAAATAAATTTGGTGTGCCTAAAAAAGTAACGAGCTTTGTATTACCTTTAGGTTATTCATTCAACCTAGATGGTTCAATGATGTACACCACATTTGCAGTGCTCTTTATTGCTCAAGCTTACAATATTGATCTTAGCTTCACTCAGCAAGTCTTAATTTTGTTAACTCTAATGGTGACAAGTAAAGGTATTGCTGGTGTTTCACGAGCTTCAATTGTGGTTATTTCAGCAACACTCACTATGTTCCATTTACCTGAAGCCGGAATTCTCTTATTACTCGGTATCGATCAATTCCTTGATATGGGCCGTACTGCAACAAACGTAGTAGGTAACAGTATTGCTACCGCAGTTGTTGCCAAGCTTGAAGGCGATAAAGTAGCTGATACTGAAGAACTACCAGAGCCAGTATTAATTAAATCAACTCAAGAACAAACGACCGCATAAGTTTCTCTTTTCTCCCACTCTCCCAACTTAAGAGCAATTTTATATGACCTTATAAAATTGCTCTTTTTTTATTCTAAAATTAAACAATAAAAATTTGTCAGTATTTCTATATTAAATAGTAGGCCAATAATAACTATTAGCCCTATTAAATTTCTTCAATCAAAACCTTAAAAATAGAATAAAATCTACACAAATAAAATTTATACCTTAAAAAATAAAAATCAAATGACTAAATCTTAATTCAGCTTACTAAGACTTATTCACATTAAACTATTGATATTATTATTCAGCTTAAATAAAAAAACATTTCCATTAATTTAAATTCAGACTATCCAATTAAAAATCAATATATTGCATATATAAAGCAATAAACAAGAACTGAAACCACTCTATTATTTTTTAATTTTATAAAGATTAATAAATCATTTTATTTACTTATCTTAAAAAATAAACAAATCGAGATAAATTAGAAAAACTTAATAGATTTTTTATTTTATTCATGTTATTTATTAGCGCTAAATAAAAGCAATGACTAAGCAATTGTTGGTGAAACAAAATGCTATTCAGGGATGCTTTTTATTCAAACAAGTTTGGAATATGTCTTACATGGTATGTATTTTGCTTAGGAAAAGCACACATATTCGACAAACTTTTACTTCGTCACTTCATAAGGATATTTTCGATGTTGACTAAAACTGTTAAATCTTTAGGTTTAGCGATGGGCTTATTAGCCTGCTCTCTCCCACTTTATGCAAAAAATAATGTTGTCGTAGTTGCCACTGGCGGTACTATCGCTGGTGCTGGCGCAAGCTCGGCAAATAGTGCAACTTATACTGCTGCAAAAGTTCCTGTTGATACCCTAATTAACGCAGTTCCACAAATCAAAGATTTGGCAAATGTAACTGGTATTCAAGCTTTACAAATCGCTTCTGAGAGTATTACTGATAAGGAATTATTAGAAATTGCTCGTCAAGTGAATGAGCTTGTTAAAAAGCCATCTGTTAATGGTGTCGTAATTACACACGGTACAGATACTTTAGAAGAAACAGCATTTTTCTTAAATTTGGTTATTCATACTGATAAACCGATTGTACTTGTTGGCTCAATGCGTCCTTCAACTGCTCTTTCAGCTGATGGACCACTTAACCTTTATAGTGCAGTTGCTTTAGCAGCTTCTGATGATGCAAAAAATAAAGGCGTTATGGTTCTTATGAACGACTCTATTTTTGCTGCACGTGATGTAACTAAAGGTATTAATATTCATACAAATGCTTTTGTTAGCCAATGGGGCGCTTTAGGTACATTAGTTGAAGGCAAACCATACTGGTTCAGACAGTCTGTAAAACGTCATACAAATGCTTCAGAATTTAATATTGAAAATATTAAAGGCGATGCACTTCCAACTGTACAGATCGTTTATGGTTCGGACTCTATGCTTCCAGATGCATATGAAGCTTATGCAAAAGCTGGTGCTAAAGCGATCATTAATGCAGGTACTGGTAACGGTTCTATACCAAAATATATCGTACCAACCTTACAAAATCTTCACGACAAAAACGGTATTCAAATTATCCGTTCATCACGTGTCGCACAAGGTTTCGTATTACGTGATGCAGAACAACCTGACTCTAAATATGGTTGGGTAGCAGCACATGATTTAAACCCTCAAAAAGCGCGTCTTCTTGCAGCTTTAGCTCTTACTAAGACGAATGACACGAAAGAAATTCAGCGCATGTTCTGGCAGTACTAAGTTTTTCAACCAACCCAAACACAAAGTTTGGGTTGGCTCTATTTCTTAAAAATAAGCTCTTTCATATTAAATCTGTACAATAGATGTTCAAATGATTCTTGTTAAATAATAAAATCCATAACAGTTTGCCAAAATATTAAGCATTTCCTTTTAACTTTGCGTGCTAAACTATGCTTCGGTCGCATTAAGGATTGGTTTATGCAGTTTGTTCATCTCGGTATTTATACAGAATTTTCGATTACAGAGTCGATAGTTCGCATACCTGACTTGGTCAATGCTGCGGTTAAAGACCAAATGCCTGCGCTGGCATTAACCGATCTATCAAACCTTCATGCCGCCGTAAAATTCTATAATTCCTGTTTAAAAAAAGGAATTAAACCGCTTTTAGGTAGCACAATCCGCCTTGACGATGCTCAACATCGTGCAACTTTACTTGCAATGAGTAATGTAGGCTGGAAAAGTCTCACCGAAATCGTTTCACGCGGTTTTATTGAAGGTCAACAACTTAGTATTCCATGTGTAAAAAAAGAATGGGTACTTGAACAGCATCAAGATATTATTGTTTTACTTGGCCAACATAGTGATGTGGGTCAGATGCTTTGCTCAT
Source organism: Acinetobacter sp. GRABPA_MV_2 (assembly GCF_056725885.1). Taxonomy (NCBI): domain Bacteria; kingdom Pseudomonadati; phylum Pseudomonadota; class Gammaproteobacteria; order Moraxellales; family Moraxellaceae; genus Acinetobacter; species Acinetobacter sp. GRABPA_MV_2. The sequence continues at coordinate 8,041 of NZ_JBWZNA010000006.1, read as the reverse complement.
CTAACCCTCAAAAAGCCGCTCCCCTTTTAGAAGCATGGATCGAAAAATTTGGTAACCGTGTTTATCTGGCTTTAACACGTACCGATCGTCCCGGTGAAGAAGACTTTATTCAAGAAGCCGCTAAACTTGCTGCTCAATATAATGTGGGTGTAGTTGCACATAATGATGTGCACTTTGTAGAAAAAGAAGATTTTGAAGCTCACGAAGCACGTGTTTGTATTGCTGATGGCTATGTATTAGCAGACGACCGTCGTCCACGCTTATATAGTCCTGAGCAACATTTTAAAACATCCGATGAAATGATCGAGTTGTTTTCAGATATCCCTAGTGCTATCGAAAATACCTATAACATTGCAAAACGCTGTAATGTTAGCCTACAACTTGGCACCTACTTTTTACCTGACTATCCAATTCCAGATGGTTTCACCATCGACACTTACTTTGAGCATTTGTCTAAAGTAGGTTTAGAAGAACGTTTAGATTATCTCTACCCTGTCGAAAAACGTGGCGAAGATTGGCCTGAAATTCGTAAACCTTACGATGAACGAATTGATTACGAAGTCGGCATTATCCTAAAAATGGGATTCCCAGGTTACTTCCTTATCGTCATGGACTTCATCCAGTGGGCAAAAAATAATGGCGTTCCGGTAGGACCAGGCCGTGGTTCAGGTGCGGGTTCACTCGTTGCCTATAGCTTAAAAATTACTGACCTTGATCCTCTTCGTTACGATCTACTTTTCGAACGTTTCTTAAACCCAGAACGTGTTTCGATGCCCGACTTTGATGTCGACTTCTGTATTGCTGGACGTGACCGCGTTATTGATTATGTTTCACGTACTTATGGCCGTGAAGCCGTGTCGCAAATTGCAACTTTCGGTACGATGGCGGCAAAAGGTGCAATTCGCGACGTTGCCCGTGTATTAGGTAAATCTTACGGTTTAGCTGACCGTATCTCAAAAATGGTACCTACTAAACCGCTCGGTGTGGACTTAGCCACTGCTATCGAGATGGAACCTCAGCTTAAAGATATCGTTACCAATCCATCTAACCCAGATAATGATGATGCGAGTGAAATCTGGGAAATGGCATTAAAACTAGAAGGTATCACCCGAAATACCGGTAAACATGCCGGTGGTGTTGTTATTGCACCCGGTAAGATTACCGATTTCTCAGCTGTGCTTTGTGATGAAGATGGAACCAGCCGTGTTGCTCAATATGATAAAGACGATGTAGAAGCAGCAGGTCTCGTCAAATTCGACTTCTTGGGTTTACGTAACTTAACCGTTATTGAAGACGCAATTCAAAATATTAATAAAAATCGCGATAGTAATGATCCGCTCATTATTTCGCATGTTCCACTTGATGATGCTAAAGCCTATTCTGTCTTTGCCGATGCAAATACAACAGCGGTATTCCAGTTTGAATCCGTCGGCATGAAACGAATGCTCAAAGAAGCACGTCCAAGTAAATTTGAAGAGATTATTGCGTTCGTATCATTGTACCGTCCTGGTCCAATGGATCTTATTCCTGACTTTATTCACCGTATGCATGGTGGAGATTTTGAATATCTTCACCCACTTCTTGAAGGTGTATTAGAGCCAACTTACGGGATTATGGTTTACCAAGAACAGGTGATGCAGACTGCACAGATCTGTGCGGGTTATACGCTTGGTGGCGCGGACTTACTACGTCGTGCAATGGGTAAAAAGAAACCTGAGGAGATGGTTAAGCAGCGCCAAATTTTCTTGGCAGGTGCTGCAGAAAAAGGAATTGATGAAAGTACAGCCAACCATATCTTTGACTATATGGAAAAGTTCGCAGGCTATGGTTTCAACAAATCTCACGCCGCAGCTTATGCACTAGTAGCCTACCATACCGCATGGTTAAAAGCACATTATCCTGCTGAGTTTATGGCAGCAGTAATGTCATCGGAAATGCAGAACACCGACAGTGTTGTATTTTTAATTGATGACTGCCGAAATAATGGCCTAGAAGTTTTACCACCATCAGTCAATATGTCGACTTATCATTTCCATGCGAGCGATGATAAAACTATTGTGTATGGTTTAGGTGCAATTAAAGGCGTTGGCGAACAAGCGATGCAGTCAGTTATTGACTCTCGTCGACAATTTGGTCCTTATACAGATCTATTCGATTTTTGCCATCGTATTGATTTGAAGAAAATCAATAAGCGTACTCTTGAAGCTTTAATTCGTGCAGGTGCACTCGATTGCTTAGGAATTGAACGCGCAAGCTTAATGGCGCAATTACCTGAAGCTGTTCAAGCTGCCGAACAAGCGCGCAGTAACCGTGAAAGCGGTATTATGGATTTATTTGGTGAGGTTGAAGAAGTTCAGCGTAAGCCAGCTAAACCTGTTAAACCGTGGAGTGATGAAGTTCGTCTAAAAGGCGAAAAAGACACGCTTGGCCTATATCTCACTGGTCACCCAATTGATGTTTACCGACAAGAACTTAAAGCTTTTATCCCTGTGAAACTTAATGAAATTACGGCTACACGTCGTGGTGTTACAACAGTCTATGCAGGTTTAGTCATTGACGTCGCAAACTTCCCAAATCGGGTAGTTATTGTACTAGATGACGGTACAGCTCGTATTGAAGTAAGTTGCAACCATGAACGTTTCCAACGTTTTAAAGATATTATTCAAGTTGAACGTGTTGTTGTCTTTGAAGGCGAAATTTATGAAAGAGAAGGCTTTGAACGTCCGATGGGCCGTTTAACTAAGGCTTTTACTTTAAATGAAATACGACAAAAACGTGCTAACAGTATTCAGATCAAATTAACAGAAGAGTTTATGCAAGCCACTTTGGCAAAAGATTTACAAAACATAATCTTGCCATTTTGCAATGTAGATATGCATCAACATATCACTCTACAGCTACAGATTGATCAACCTTATGCTCAAGCCGAGCTTCAACTTGGTCCACAATGGAAAGTTGCTCCTCTCGATGAATTACTTGCTAAACTCAGAGATTATTTTGGTAAAGATAATATTTACATTGAATATCAAGTAAAGTCGAAAGCAGCTAAAGCAGCAGAACCTACTCGTCCGCAAACCGTTGCTTCCCCTCCCGCGGACATGACTATGGACGATGCATTGGATTTATACCAAAGCGAAGTTTCTCAATATTCGTAATTTCTGGAAATCTTATGAGTTCGTTTGATCACAACACTGTGTCAAAACAATTAGCACAAGTGCGTATTGTCATGGTAAATACTACGTTGCCAGCTAATATTGGCAGTGCTTTACGTGCCATGAAAACGATGGGGCTAATTAAATTAGTTCTTGTTGCACCAAAAACATATCCCCACCCAGACATACAAGCGCTTGCTGCTGGTGCCCAAGATTTATTTGAACATCTTGAGATTGTCGATACTTTAGAAGATGCTATTAAAGATTGCCATTTAGTATTTGGAACAAGTGCACGTAGCCGTACTATTCCTTGGCCTTTACTTGACGTACGGCCTGCTGCCAAAGAAGCTATTAAGGCCACTACTCAAGGGCAACAGATTGCGATTGTTTTTGGACGCGAAGACCGTGGTTTAACCAACGAAGAATTAGCGCTGGCAAATTATCATTTAACCATTCCTGTCAATCCTGACTATGGCGTATTAAATGTTGCGCAAGCGATTCAAGTTGTATGTTACGAGCTTCGCATGTCTGCTCTAGAACAACAAAACGTGGATCAAGATGCAGATGAAATGCCATTAGTGCAAGGCCAAAGCATGCAATGGGATGAGCCTCTGGTTACTCAGCAACAAATGGAAGAGTTTTATCCTCATCTAGAGAAAATGCTGACTGAAATTGAATTTTTAGATCCAGATAATCCACGTTTATTACCTTTACGCTTGCGTCGTTTATTTGGTCGTATACAATTAGATCGTATGGAATATCATTTACTTCGCGGTATTTTTAGTCGTGTACAAGCCCTAACCAGTGGTAAATGGAAAAAGACATTATCTGACAAGGAGGATCAACCCAATGCTTAAACAGCTGAAAGAAGATATAAAGGCTGTATTTGCGCGAGATCCTGCTGCCCGCAATACTCTCGAAGTTCTCACGACCTATCCTGGCATTCATGCGATCATGATGCATCGTGTTGCTCATGAATTATGGCAAAAAGATTGTAAAGGTGCTGCTCGCCTTCTTTCTTCATTTAGTCGTTTTGCAACAGGCATTGAAATTCACCCAGGTGCCAAAATCGGTAAACGTTTTTTTATTGATCATGGCATGGGTGTTGTGATTGGTGAAACTGCTGAAATTGGTGATGATGTTACGCTTTATCATGGTGTGACCTTAGGTGGTACAACATGGAAGACTGGCAAACGTCACCCAACTTTAGAAGATGGTGTGGTTGTTGGTGCTGGTGCAAAAATTTTAGGTCCATTTACAGTTGGTAAAGGCGCTAAAGTCGGTTCAAATGCTGTAGTGACTAAAGCAGTCCCTGCTGGTGTGACCGCTGTAGGAAACCCTGCTCGCTATATTTATAAAGATGCCACCGACAAGAATAAAGATGAAGAACGTCGTCGTGATTATGCACAAAGTATTGGCTTTGCCCCATATGCGACAACTGCTGATCAGTCAGACCCTATTTTAGAAGGTATGCGTGTTTTACTTGATCGTATTCAGCACAACGAAACACGTATGAATAATTTATGCCAGCGTTTATCAGTGCTAGATCCGAGCTTCAAAAAAGAAAGTCAGGATGAACAGCCTTTTAGCGATGAAGAACTAAAAATTATTGAAGAAGTTCGTCGTGAATGCGGTGCGCAAGATAAGACATCAAAAACGTAATATTCTTGATTCATACTGTAACAAGCTTACCCTTGCATGTCTGTTTAGCTTTTCCTAGACTTACCTGTACCAAATCTGACTTTACTAAAATGAACGGAAGATCCTATGAATTTTAAGCCTTTGGCATATATAATCCTTGCGACCTCAAGTTTAACTGCTTGTACAATGGCACCCGTAAAAGAACAAAAAATTGAGCCTTTTGTTTTCAAGGAACCAGAGCTTACTCCTCCTTTTTATGCGCTAAACCCTTTTAACTATGATCAGCCGCCAGCATTTGAAGTTGCATTAAAAGAAGCTGCTGCACAGCCTGTAACGAAAATGGTGGTTAATCGTCAAGATGACCCAACCAAACAGCTTACTCTCGACGTAAATAAACTGATTGTTCCGACTGTCAATAATTCACAACGTTCAATGAAATACGCAGTTTTAGCTGGTGAAAATGAAATTGACGTGACTACTATTGATGACTTTTTACAATTAGTAGAAGGTAAAGCACGTCACTACCCACCTCGCTTTACCGACCGTCAAGAACGTAAAGGCTTTGAAAGTAAACTCAAAGAAGTTACACAGCAACTTGATACACTTGCTGCAAATCCAAATGCATCTTTTGATATTCTAATTCGTGCTTTTAAAGCAAGTGTTCTTGCACGTAACCTTGATTTAGGTACTGTTCATACAACTAAATCTTTAGAATATGCTCAAAGACTTTTGAAAATTAGTCCAGATGACGCAGAAACAAATTTCTGGTTCGGTTTTGGTTTATCTGAAGGTGGTGGCCAACGTGAAGCCATTCCATATTTAGACAAAGCCATTAAAGGTAATGTTCAAGAAGCATATTTAGCTGCTGCAAATAATTATATTGCGATGGAGCAGAAGAAAAATGCTATCCAGACGCTCAAGAATTATAAAGTTAAATATCCAGATGAAGCTGAAATTGCGGATCGTTTAATTCAAGAAATTGAAAAACAAGGTCGTTGGAACGTATGGCAAGTTTTAACTAACCCAGCAATGTCAGCAACAACTTCTACAGCTACACCTAAAAAATAAACTTAATGCTATAAAAAAGGGCTGATTTGACAGCCCTTTTTTATATTTGATCATTTGAAAAATATCTTAAAATTTGTATGATCTACCTACCATTGAGCCACTATATTTTGACCATAATGTTTTCAATAAAAAGAAGCAAAATACAGTTGACGGTCATACTACTCGGTTCAATTCTGAGTGGTTGTCAAGTCGTAAATGTTAAACAGCAAGATTTGAATGTAACTATTGCTAATGAACGTAATAGTATTCTCACGCAAGACAAACTCAGCGAAGCGAGCCTGAATGTTTTATCCATGTCTGGTCAAGAAGCTAAAGTTTGTACAGATAAGCCAGAGATTTGCGTAAATCAACTCAAAAATCTTCCCCAAATTGTAGATGAGCAATTCTTATCAGCTGCAAGTGAAATGTATTTGGCAAAAGCTATGGCTTTATCAAATACATCTGATTGTAAAACAAGTAGATTTACTAAGCATAAGTCTGAAGAAGAACAAAAGAATATCCAGAATAGATATGATGATTGTTTAGATCAGCAATTGAGTTTATTGGATAAAAGTATTCGCTATAGCTACGCGTATTTGTTTTCAACAAAACGTCAGCCTAATGACCGTATTTTTGATAATAGACAAGTTCAAATTCGCGATTTCTATAATCAAGCCATAGCAAAAATGGTGAGTATTTATGATTTAAGATACCCACAAAAAAATGTTGTTGAACCGCAAATTCATATTGGTAAAAGTGTTTACTCAATTGATTTTGAATTTCATAAACAACTATCAGGCCAAAAATTAGAAAAATTAATTTCGAGTTATAACTTAAATTTTTCAGGCTTAAGAACCATTAACCGCCGTGATGGTTTTGGATCTGAATTTGTTGCTGTTTTTCCTAGCTCAGGAAAAGAAGATATTAATGAATATATTTTAGATCCACTTAAATACAATTACAAAAATGGTGTTAATCCAAATATTCATCATGCACGCTACTTAGCTGCGACTATTGTCGCTGAACCCAAACATGCGACTACCATCGAAGAAATCATTAATAATCCAGAATTCGTGATCCGAGTTTATGATCCTTATCGAACAGATAATATTAATGTAGCGGGGAAACAATATCCTCTAGCTGCTAACTTTTCTGCGCCTTACGGTCTATGGTTGGCCGAAAATAATTTAGGGGTCGCAGCTTATTTAACTCTGATTGACCGCGATCAGCATTTAACTATGCCACATCTCTACATGCTTGAACCATACAATCCCAATAAGAAAATTATTGTGTTAGTACATGGCTTAGCCAGTAGTCCCGAAGCGTGGATTGCACTCACCAATGATGTTATGGGCGATACGGTTTTAAGAGATAATTATCAAGTTTGGCAAGTTTTTTATTCGACTAACATGCCAATTTTAGAAAGCCGTTTCCAGATTTATGCTCTGCTTAAACAAGCTTTTAGTTCACTAAACCCAAGTGACCCTGCCGCACATGATGCTGTTCTTGTTGGACATAGCATGGGAGGCATTATCAGCCGTTTACTGGTCAGTGATGGAGATATTACTAAACCTGCCTTAGAGTTAATGACGATCCGTCAGCAAAACCGCTTTAAAAAACATCCAATGGTCACTGAACGATTGCAAATGCATTCGATCAATAATTTTGATCGTGCGATCTTCTTGGCTTCCCCTCATCGCGGTACAGATTATGCTGATCGCTGGTTTACTTTAGCAGCGCGTAAAATTATTCGTTTACCCGGTGCATTTTTGTCGGCTGTTGCCACGTCACTAACAACCGAAAATTTAGATGTTAAGGATTTCTTGAGTAATATTGATAATGGTTTGATTCAAAATGGACCAAGCGATTTAAGTCATCAATCTAAATTTATGGAGCTGACTAAAAATATTAATCCACACCAAGGATTAGTTTTCCATTCAATTATGGGAAATATTACTAAGAGTGATGATCCAAATGTGATTACCGATGGTATCGTCCCATACAAAAGTGCTCACTTAGACGGAGCAAAGTCTGAGAAAGTTCTTCCAGGTGGTCATTCCATCCAGCTTACACCTCAAGCTGTATTAGAATTGCGCCGTATTTTACGAGAACATTTAGTCGAACACGGTTTATATAAACCATAAAATAAAAAAGAGCCAAAGGGTATCCTTTGGCTCTTTCGTTTTGGGATTAAATTTTAT